>NZ_JBIVRD010000034.1:0-94647 GCF_044755565.1 Kitasatospora sp. NPDC092286
GAAAGCTACCTCGCCGGCCTTCACCTCCGCGGCGCAATGATCTGGATCAAGGACCTCACCCGAACCCATTGATCACGACCGAATACGCGGCCTAGTCGTCCGCGACCAGGTCGCCGCCGGGGACGCGGGCAGCCAGTTCCTTCCAGAAGCCGGCCCGGATCGCGTACCGGTCGTGCTCGTCGATCTGGTCGTCCTTGTGCGCGAGCAGGCCGAAACGGGCGGCGTAGCGCAGCAGTTCGCCGTCCACCCGGTGCGGGATGCGCGGATAGTCGGGCCAGAGCACGGTGAGCCGTTCGACGTCGCCGAGCCGCTCGGTCCAGCGGCGGGCGAAGACCTGGCCGACCTCGTGGGCGTCGCCGCCGACGGAGGTGATGTCCTCCTCGCGGTCGGCCCAGCGCTGTTCGGAGGTGGTGAGCTGGGCGAGGGTGGGCAGGCCGTCGCCCGCGGTGACGGCGGGTTCGGCGGTGGGCCGCTCGACCCAGCCCCGGTCGGAGGACCAGCGCAGCACCGGGCCGGTCTGGCTCGCCAGGGTCGCGGTCTGGGCGGGGGCCGCCCGCCCGGCGAGGTCCTTGGGGGTCGGGACGACCTTGAGGGCGGTGGCGGCCGGCTGCGCGTGCCCGTTCGCCGCGGGGACGGCCGCGACGGCGGGCTCGGGCAGGGCGGCGGGCCGCACGCCGGGCACCGGGGCGGCCGCGGGCGGGGCGGCGAGGATCTTGGCGATCTCGTGGCGCGGCCCCGGGGCGGGGAAGACGGCCGCGCTCTCGCGCGGGCTGAACGAGCCCTCGATCCACTCGCGGTCCAGCACCCGGCGTTCGTCGGCCTCGCCGACCAGGTCCTCGGACTGGTTGAAGTCCCCGTCGGCGGCCTGGAGCGCCCACAGGTGGACGACCACGCCGTGCTCCTTGGCGGACATCATGCCCGGCAGCAGGTCGCCGTCGCCGGTGATCAGCACGACGTCGGCGCAGGCCCGGTTGCGGGCGAGTTCGGAGAGTTCGGCGTGCATGGCGGCGTCCACGCCCTTCTGCACCCAGCGGCCCTCGGCGCGGGTGAGGGCGCCGAGCCGGACGGTCACCCTGGGCAGCACCCTGAGCCGGCGGTGCTCGGGCATCGGGCGGCGGTCGGGGGCGGCGTCGAACCAGTAGATCCGCAGCAGCGGCAGGCCGGTCTCGGCCTCGGCCCGCTCACGCAGTGCGGTGATCAGCGCGGTGTGGTCGACCGTCACCCGGGAGCGGGACGCGTCCCCGGCGAGGAGGCTGGCGGCGGCGCCCAGCAGGTATCCGGCATCCACCAGGACGACACAGCGATCCATCGCGCACCTCTTTTCGCTCGCCCTCGGGTCAGGCCGCCGGGGGATCGGCGGTACGGGGTGGGCACGACCGGCCCGGCGCCGCGGCGGCGGCGGGGGTGAGGGGGGTGCCCGCAGCCGCCCGATCGTTGGGTCACCTTTACCCCTGGTTCGCGCGCCGAACCTCGGCGGATGTCGCGGTCCCGCAACAGGCGTCCCAACGAAACGCAAAGCGGGCCCCGTCCAACGACGGGGCCCGCCAGGGGTTACGGGGGCGTCAGCCCCGCAGCTCGGCGGCGACCAGCTCGGCCAGCTGGACGGCGTTGAGCGCGGCACCCTTGCGCAGGTTGTCGTTGGAGACGAACAGCGACAGCCCGTGCTCCACCGTCTCGTCCACCCGGATGCGGCCGACGTAGCTCGGGTCCTGGCCGGCGGCCTGGAGCGGGGTGGGGATGTCGCTCAGCTCGACGCCGGGGGCGGCGGCCAGCAGCTCGACCGCGCGCTCGACGCCGATCGGGCGCTCGAAGCGGGCGTTGATCTGCAGCGAGTGGCCGGAGAAGACCGGGACGCGCACGCAGGTGCCGGCGACCTTGAGCTCCGGGATGCCGAGGATCTTGCGGCTCTCGTTGCGGAGCTTCTGCTCCTCGTCGGTCTCGTTGGAGCCGTCGTCGACGACGGAGCCGGCCAGCGGCAGCACGTTGAAGGCGATCGGCCGGGCGTACACCTTGGGCGCGGGGAACTCGACGGCCGAGCCGTCGTGGGCCAGCGCGGCGGCGCCGTCCACGACCTTGGCGGCCTGCTCCTGGAGCTCGGCCACACCGGCCACGCCGCTGCCGGAGACGGCCTGGTAGGTGGAGACGACCAGGGCGGCGAGGCCGGCCTCCTCGTGCAGCGGGCGCAGCACCGGCATCGCGGCCATGGTGGTGCAGTTCGGGTTGGCGATGATGCCCTTGGGGCGGTCGGCGATCGCCTCGGGGTTGACCTCGGAGACGACCAGCGGGACCTCGGGGTCGCGGCGCCAGGCGGAGGAGTTGTCGATCACGACCGCACCGGCCGCGGCGGCCTTGGGGGCGAGGGCCTTGGAGGTGGAGCCCCCGGCCGAGAAGATCACGATGTCCAGGCCGGTGTAGTCGGCCGTGGCCGCGTCCTCGACGGTGACCTCGGTGCCCTGCCAGGGCAGGGTGCGCCCGGCCGAACGGGCCGAGGCGAACAGCCGCAACTGCTCCACCGGGAAGTTGCGCTCCGCAAGGATCTCGCGGACGACGCCGCCGACCTGGCCGGTGGCACCGACAATGCCGATCTTCATTCCGACTACTCCTCTTTGATGTCGCTGTTCACAGCCGCACTCTGCCCATCATGCCTTGTCACGGGGGTGGGGCGACCTGTCATTCCACGGTGTGAGAGGGCGGACCAGCCCTAGTGGTCCAGACCACTGGCGAACTCCGGACCAGTAACGAGGTCCAGCGCCGCCGCGACCTCCGCCGCGCCGGCCGGCAGCAGCGGCAGCCGCACGTCCGGGGTGGGGATCCGCCCCTGGGCGTGCAGCACCCCCTTGACCACGGCCGGGTTGGGCGCGGCGAAGACGGCACCCGCCAGCGCGGCGAGCCGGTGGCCCAGCGCCCGGGCCCGCGGCACGTCCCCGTCCTCCCAGGCGGCGGCCAGTTCGGCGAACCGGGCGGTGGCCAGCTGGGCGGAGGCCAGGATGCCGCCGGCCGCGCCGAGCGCCAGCATCGGCGAGAGGAAGGTGTCCTCCCCGGTCAGCACCGCGAAGCCGGCCGGTGCGGCGGCGAGCAGCTCCACGGCGTCCTGGTCGAGCCCGCCGGTCGCGTACTTGACGCCCACCACGCCCGGTACGGCGGCGAGCCGGAGCAGCGCGGCGGCGGAGAGCGCCTGCCCGGTGCGGTAGGGGATGTGGTAGACGACCAGCGGCAGCGGGCTCACCTCGGCGAGCCGGCGGAAGTGCTCGACCGTCCCGGCCTCGCCGGGCCGCAGGAAGGCGGGGACGGTGACCAGCGCCGCCGCGGCCTGCGGCACCTGCTTGCCGAGGACGGCCAGTGCCTCCCCGACGCTCCGGGTGTCGCCGCCGTGGGCGCCGACCACCAGCTGCCCGCCGCGCTCGGCGCAGGCCGCCGCGCAGACCTCGACCACCGCCTGCCGCTCCGGCGCGCTCAGCGCGGCGGGCTCGCCGGTGGTGCCGAGCGCGACCAGGCCGGCCGCGCCGTCGTCGAGCACCGAGCGGGCGAGGCGGTCGAGTGCGTCCAGGGCCACCGAACCGTCCTCGGCGAACGGGGTGACCAGCGGGACGTGGATGCCCTTGAGTTCCATGGCCACGATCCTGCGATCCATCGATCCCCCAGGTCCAGTTCAGATTTCCGAGGCTTCTCGTAAGCTGATCCGATGCTTGATGTACGACGCCTGCGTCTGCTGCGCGAACTGGCCCATCTCGGCACCATCGCCGCCGTCGCCGAGGCGCTGTCGTTCAGCCCTTCGGCGGTCTCCCAGCAGTTGTCCGTGCTGGAGAAGGAGGCCGGTGTCCCGCTGCTGGAGCGCACCGGGCGGCGGGTCGCCCTGACGCCCGCCGGGTGGAACCTGGTCCGGCACGCCGAGGCGGTGCTGGCCCGGCTGGAACAGGCCGGCGCCGAACTCGCCCACGCCAGGCAGGGGCTGGCCGGTCCGCTGCGGATCGGCACCTACCCCTCGGCGGCCCGCGCGATCATCCCGGCGGTGCTGGCCGAGCTGGCGGCCTGGCACCCCGGCCTGGAGCCGATGGTGACGGAGGTGGACCCGGCGGGCGTGGCGGCGGCGCTGCGCGCGGGCGAGCTGGACGTGGCGCTGGTGCACGAGTACGACCTGGTGCCGGCCGAACCGGAGCCGGGCCTGGCGCTCACCCGGCCGGTGTTCACCGAGCCGATGTACCTGGCGGCCCGCGCGGCGGGCACGGTCGCCGAGCAGCGTGCCGCCCCGTGGATCATGGCGCCGCCGGGCACGCTCTGCCACGGCATGGCCGTCCGGGCCTGCGAGGGCGCCGGCTTCACGCCCAGGATCCGGCATCAGATCGACGACTTCACCACCGTGCTGGCCCTGGTGGCGGCCGGTCAGGGGGTGGCGCTGGTGCCGCAGCTGGGCGCCGCGCAGCCACCGCCGGGCGTGGTGCTCACCCGGCTGCCGATGTACCGGCGCACCCGGGCCGCCTTCCGCGCGGGCGCGGGCTCGCACCCGGCGATCTCGGCCTTCGTCTCGGCCCTGCACACGGCCGTCCCGCCGGGCCTCGGCGGCGGGTCGTGAGTCCTCGACGACCCGCCGCCGCGGCCTGGTTCAGCTGGCCAGGCAGCTCGGCCCGAGCAGCTGCTTGAGGTCCCCGAACAGCGCCGGGTCGGACTTCACCCGGTGCCGGTCGAGCCGCAGCACGGTGGTGCGCCGGTGACCCTCCAGCCGCAGCCGGACCTCGGTGGTGCCCTTGTGGTGGGTCAGCACCTCGCCGAGCCGGGCGACCAGCGGCGGGGTGATCCTCACGCTGGGGATGTTGATGATGATCGGCGCCTCGGCGTGCGCGTTGGAGAGGTCCGGGACGGACAGCTCCATCCCCATCAGCCGTGGCACGTCCTCCCGCTTGTCGAGCTTGCCGCGGACGAACACCACGGTGTCCTCGACGAGTTGGGAGGAGACCAGCTGGTAGCTGGCGGGGAAGAACATGCAGTCGATGGAGCCGGCCAGGTCCTCCACGGTGGCGATCGCCCACGCGTTGCCCTGCTTGGTCATCTTCCGCTGGAGGCCCGAGATGATGCCGCCGATGGTGATGATGGTGCCGTCCGGCCGATCGGCGAGGTCGGCCACCGCGCAGTCCGCCTTGTCGGCGAGCACGTGCTCGATGCCGTGCAGCGGGTGCGAGGAGACGTACAGGCCGAGCATCTCCCGCTCCTGGGTGAGCAGGAAGGACTTCTCCCACTCCTCCTCGGAGAAGACCACGTCCAGCCCGAAGCTCGGTTCGTCGCTCACCGTGTCGCCGCCGAAGAGGTCGAACTGCCCCTCGGCCTCCTTGCGCTTGACCCCGACGACGTTGTCGATCATCGGCTCGAACTGCGCGGTCAGGCCCTTTCGGGTGTGCCCGAGCGAGTCGAACGCGCCCGCCTTGATGAGGGATTCGACGGTCCGCTTGTTGCAGACCACCGACTCGACCTTGTCCAGGAAGTCGGGGAAGGAGCTGAACTTCCCCTTGGTCTTCCGGGTGCGGATCATCGAGTCCACCACCGGCCCGCCGACGTTGCGGATGGCCGTCAGACCGAACCGCACCAGCTCGTCACCGTGCGGGGTGAAGTCCGAGTCCGACTCGTTGACGTCCGGCGGGAGCACCTGGATGCCCATCTTGCGGCACTCGTTGAGGTACACCGCCGACTTGTCCTTGTCGTCCTTGACGGACGTGAGCAGGCCGGACATGTACTCGGCCGGGTAGTTGGCCTTGAGGTACGCCGTCCAGTACGAGACCAGCCCGTACCCGGCGGTGTGCGCTTTGTTGAACGCGTAGCCGGAGAAGGGGACGAGCACGTCCCAGACCGCCTGGATCGCCGCGTCGGAGTAGCCGTGCTCGCGGCAGCCCTTCTGGAACGGGACGAACTCCGCCTCCAGGATCTCCTTCTTCTTCTTGCCCATCGCGCGGCGCAGCAGGTCGGCCTGGCCGAGCGAGTAGCCGGCCAGGATCTGCGCGGCCTTCTGCACCTGCTCCTGGTAGACGATCAGGCCGTAGGTCGGCTTGAGGATCTCCTCCAGGGGCTTCTCCAGCTCCGGGTGGATCGGGGTGATCTCCTGCTGGCCGTTCTTGCGCAGCGCGTAGTTGGTGTGCGAGTTGACGCCCATCGGGCCCGGTCGGTACAGCGCGAGAACGGCGGAGATGTCCTCGAAGTTGTCGGGCTTCATCAGGCGCAGCAGCGAACGCATCGGCCCGCCGTCGAGCTGGAAGACGCCGAGCGTGTCACCGCGGGCGAGCAGTTCGTAGGTCGGCTTGTCGTCGAGGGGCAGATCAAGCAGGTTGATCTTGATGCCCTTGTTCTTCTCGATCGCCTTGACGGCGTCGTCCATGATCGTCAGGTTGCGCAGGCCGAGGAAGTCCATCTTGAGAAGGCCGAGGCCCTCACAGGTGGGGTAGTCGAACTGCGTGATGGTGACGCCGTCGGTGTGCCGGGTCCAGACCGGGATGTGGTCGGTCAGCGGCTCGGCGGACATGATGACACCGGCCGCGTGCACACCGGGCTGGCGGATCAGGCCCTCGATACCGCGCGCGGTGTCGATCACCTTGCGGACGTCCGGGTCGGTCTCGTACAGCCCGCGGATCTCGCCGGCCTCGCTGTACCGCGGGTGCGAGGAGTCGGTGATGCCCGACAGCGGGATGCCCTTGCCCATGACGTCCGGCGGCATCGCCTTGGTGATCCGGTCGCCCATCGCGTACGGGTAGCCGAGGACCCGCGAGGAGTCCTTGATGGCGGCCTTCGCCTTGATGGTGCCGTACGTGACGATCATGGCGACCTTGTCGGAGCCCCACTTCTCCGTCACGTACCGGATCACGTCACCGCGCCGGCGCTCGTCGAAGTCGATGTCGACATCGGGCATGGAGATGCGCTCGGGGTTGAGGAAGCGCTCGAAGATCAGACCGTGCGGGATGGGGTCGAGGTCGGTGATGCCCATCGCGTAGGCGACCAGCGAACCGGCCGCCGAGCCACGGCCGGGGCCCACCGCGATGCCCTGCTCCTTGGCCCACATGATGAAGTCGGCGACCACGAGGAAGTACGCCGGGAACCCCATCTGGATGATGGTGTCCATCTCGTACTCGGCGAGCTTCTTGTGCTCCTCGTCGTACCCGTTCGGGAAGCGCCAGTCCATGCCCTTCCACACCTGGGACTTGAAGAAGTCCGCCTCGGACTCGAAGCCCTCCGGGATCGGGAAGCGCGGCATGAGGTTCTTGAACTCGAACATGCCGGCGGTGTCGACCCGGGAGGCGACCAGCAGCTGGCTGTTCCGGCAGCCCTCCTGCCAGGCGTCCGAGGAGTCCAGCGCGTACATCTCGGCGGCCGACTTGATGTAGTAGCCGGTGCCGTCGAAGCGGAAGCGGTCCGGGTCCGAGAGGTTCTTGCCGGTCTGCACGCAGAGCAGCAGGTCGTGGGCGCCGGCGTCGCCCTCGGTGGTGTAGTGCGAGTCGTTGGTGACCACCGGCGGGATGTTCAGCTTCTTGCTGATCTCGATCAGCCCGTCGCGGACCCGCTTCTCGATGTCCAGGCCGTGGTCCATCAGCTCCAGGAAGTAGTTCTCCTTGCCGAAGATCTCCTGGTAGTCGGCGGCCGACTTCAGCGCCTCGTCGAACTGCCCGAGCCGCAGCCGGGTCTGCACCTCGCCGGAGGGACAGCCGGTGGTGGCCATCAGGCCGGCCGCGTGCTCGGAGATGATCTCCTTGTCCATCCGGGGCCACTTCACCAGCCAGCCCTCGGCGTAGGAGCGCGAGGTCAGCTTGAAGAGGTTGTGCAGCCCCTGCTTGTTGCGGGCCCAGATGGTCTTGTGGGTGTAGGCACCGGACGCCGAGACGTCGTCCCGCTTCTGGTGCGGCTGCCCCCACAGGATGCGCTTGGTGTTGGAGCGCGAATCCGGCGCGACGTACGCCTCGATGCCGATCACCGGCGTGATCCCGGCGGCCGTGGCCTGCTTGTGGAACTCCGCGGCGCCGTACATGTTGCCGTGGTCGGTCATCGCGACATGGGTCTGCCCCAGCCGTTCGACTTCCTTGAACAACTGCTTCAGCCGGGCGGCACCGTCCAGCATCGAGTACTCGGTGTGGACGTGCAGATGCGCGTACGGCTGATCGCTCACGGCGGGGCCTCCGGAGGCTCGTGCTGTCTGGTTGGCCGGCGAACGCGCAGGTCACAGCGGATGATCACGCCACGCTGAAACAACTGAGGCCCGAGCCTGCACCAGCGCCCGGACCGACCTCACACGTTCACCCCCCTACTCTAGCCCCCCGCAAACACCGCCAGCCGCACCCGCGCGGCCGCCCGCACCGCGGCCTCCTCCATCGGATCGTCGCGCAGATACGCCAGCCGCTCACGCACCACCGGCCCGTCCGGCGCCCGCTCCACGCCCAGCAGCCGGGCGCTCTCCTCGCAGTCCCAGAGACACTCCGCGTACGCGTCGGCCAGCCCGGCCGGGCCGATCGCGGCCAGCGCCTCCAGGTACGCGGTCCGCTCGTACGAGTGCGGCGTCCAGAGCCAGAACCGGCGCAGCAGCGACACCGCCCCACCCGCCCCGGCCCCGAACCTCGCCAGCCCGAGCGCCGTACCGTCCGGGCCGCACCACTGCCGCTCCACCCAGCACCGTTCGAGCTCCGCCACCAGCGCCGGCACCCCGGGGTCGAGGTCGGGCCCAGGGTCGGGCCGGTGGTCGCCCCGTGGCGGTGCTTGCGGACCGAGGCCGTGCCCGCCCTCCCGGACGTGCTCGCGCAGCGCCTCCCGGGCCTGCGCCGAGCCGCCGAGCGCCAGCAGCTCCAGCACCCGGGTGGCCCGCTCGCAGGTGTCCCGGTCCGCCGTCAGCAGCGCGGTCACCGGTTCCGGGGACAGTCCCAGGTCCCGGATCAGCCGGGCCAGGTACAGGTGCCGGCTGTCCGCCTGGCCGTCCCACCGCCAGTCCCACCGGACGCAGCCGTACACCAGCCCGGCGGCGGCCGACGGATCCTCCGCGGCCATCCGGGCGCCCAGCCCCCGGCCGCGCTGGAGCAGCCCGGGCAGCGTCCCGGCCGGCGCGTAGTCGAGTCCGCACCGCGCCCTGTCGCCTGTCACCACTCCCCCGCCCCGGCCCTCAGCCGTCCAGCTCGGCCAGGAAGTCCAGCGCGACGGCCCAGGTCCGCTCGGCGGCCTCGGCGTCGTAGTCGGCCAGGTCGGGGTCGGTGAAGAGGTGCCCGGCACCCCGGTAGCGGTGGATCTCGACGTCCGCGCCGGCCTTGCGCATCCGCAGGTACCAGGCGTTCAGCCAGTCCTCGGTCTCGAACGGGTCGGGCTCGGCCACGTGCAGCTGGACCGGGATCGAGGTGGCCGCGTCCTCCCGCAGGTCGGAGGTGCCGTGCAGAAGCAGCAGCCCGCACGCCTGCTCGTCGGCGAGGGCGAGGTTCTGGGCGAGCGAGCCGCCGAGCGAGAAGCCCGCGTAGACCAGGCCCTCGGCGACCGGGGCCTCGCCGTTGACCGGGGTGAGCAGCGGGGCGGCGGCGCCGACGGCCCGGCGCAGCAGCTCGTCGCTGCCGACCTCCTCCTTGTACGCCATGCCCGCCTCGACGTCGTCGAAGGTCCGGCCGTCGAAGAGGTCGGGGGTGTGCACGGTGTGCCCGGCGGCGCGCAGCCGGTCGGCGGCGGCGTGGACGGCGGGGCGCAGCCCGTAGACGGAGTGGAAGAGGACGATCTGGGCCACGGTTCGGCTTCCTTAGAGCTTCAGGTCAGGACCTCCATGATCCCGCACCCCGCGCTGCCCGCTACGACACCACGTCCTTGCGGGCGAAGCCGCGGAACGCCAGCGCCAGCAGCACCGCCGCGTACGACAGCGAGAGCGAGACGCCCTGGATCATGCCGCCCCACTCCAACTGCGGCTGCAGGGCGTCCGCCCAGGCGTACTGCCAGTGGGCGGGCAGCCACTCCCGCAGGTCCCCGAGCGCGGTGACGGCGTCCAGCACCCCGGTGACGATCGAGGCGAACACCGCCCCGCCGACCGCGCCCAGCGGCGCGTCGGTCGCGGTGGAGAGCCAGAACGCCAGCGTGGCGATCACGACCTCGCTCAGCAGGACGAAGGCCACCGCGATCGCCAGCCGGGGCAGCGCCTCCCCCGCCGGGAGGCTCACCCCGGCGGGCAGCTTGAGGTCGCCCCAGCCGTACGCGGCGGTGCCGACCAGCAGCCCGATCGCCGGCAGCAGCACCACGGCCGCCGCCGAGAACGCCAGCCCCACCGCGAACTTGCGGGCCAGCAGCCGGGCCCGGGGCACCGGCGCGGCCAGAAGGTACCGCAGCGAGGACCAGCTCGCCTCGGAGGCCACGGTGTCCCCGCAGAACAGCGCGACCGGGATCACCAGCAGGAAGCCGGTGCCCATGAAGAGCATCGTGGTCGCGAAGTTGGGCCCGGAGGCGGTGGCCAGTTCGATGAAGGTGGTCCGGTCGGTACGGCCGGGGGTGCCGCCGATCTGGAACGCCGCCAGGATGACGAACGGCATCGCGGCCAGCACCCCGCCGATCACCAGGGTGCGCCGGCGCCGCAGTTGACGCATGGCCTCGATCCGCAGCGGCAGCGTCCGCCCGGCCCGGTAACCGGGCGCGTGGTCCGGCGACACCCCTCCGGACCGGGTGGCCCCCGGCGAAACACCATCCGGCGAAACAACGGCGGTCATGCCGCACCTCCGATCAGCGACAGGAACGCGTCCTCCAGCCGGCGGTGCGGCCCGGCCCGTTCCACCGGCACACCCAACCGCACCAGCTCGGCGATCAGCCGGCCGGCCGCCATGCCGTCCAGCCGCACCAGCAGCCCGCCCTCGACCGCCTCCGCCGAGCCGACACCGGCCAGCGCGCCCGTCTTCTCGGCGGCCACCGCCAGCTCGTCCGGCCCGTACGAGGCGGGCGTGCCGACCAGCAGCAGCTCGCCCCCGCCGACGATCTCGGCGACGGCACCGGTGGTGACCAGCCGGCCCCGGTCCATCACCACCAGGTCGGTGCAGCTCTGCTCCACCTCCGCCAGCAGATGGCTGGAGACGATGACGGTCCGTCCTGCGGCCGCGTAGCGGATCATCACCTCGCGCATCTCGCGGATCTGCGGCGGGTCGAGCCCGTTGGTCGGCTCGTCCAGGATCAGCAGGTCCGGCAGGCCGAGCATGGCCTGGGCGATGGCGAGGCGCTGGCGCATGCCCTGCGAGTAGGTGCGCACCGCGCGGTCCAGCGCCTCGCCGAGTCCGGCGATGGCGAGCGCCTCGTCCAGGTGGGCGTCCTCGTCCGGGCGGCCGGTGGCCTGCCAGTAGAGCCGCAGGTTGGCCCGGCCGCTGAGGTGCGGCAGGAAGCCCGCGCCCTCGACGAAGGCGCCGACCCGGGAGAGCACCGGCGCGCCGGGGCGCACCAGGTGGCCGAAGATCCTGATCTCGCCCTCGTCCGGCCGGATCAGGCCCATCAGCATCCGCAGGGTGGTGGTCTTGCCGGCGCCGTTGGGCCCGAGCAGGCCCAGCACCTGGCCCTGCTCGACCCGGAAGCCCAGTTCCCGGACGGCGTACCGGTCGGTGGATCCCCGGTAGCGCTTGCTGAGGCCGGTGATCTGCAGCGGCACCCCGGCCAGCGCCGGGTCGTAGGCCGGTGCCCGGCCCGCGCGGCGGCGCCGCCGCAGCCGGGGCGCCAGGAGCAGCGCGGCCGCCGCGGCGACGGCCACCAGCGGCAGTACCCAGGTCCGCGCGGGCAGCGGCGCGGCCTCGGTGACCAGGCCGTCGACGGTCGGCGCGGTGAGCGCCCCGGCCATCGCGACCCGGTAGGTGGCGGGCTCGGCCGGCGAGGCGTAGGCGAGGTCGGTGCTGGCCAGCACGAGCCGCAGCCGGTGTCTGGCGGCGAAGGTGTGGTCGACGGCGGGCAGCGCGACGGTGACGGTCCGGCCACCGGCCGCGTCCGCGCCGGTGACCCGCAGCGGGGCGACCAGCTGCTGCGGCAGGCTCGCCTTGCCGTCCGGGCCGACGTCGTACAGCTTCGCGAAGAGCACCGCGTCCGGCCGGTCCGCCTGCACCCGGACGGCGACGGTGGGCTGCCCGGTCAGGTGCAGCGGGCCGTCCAGCGGCGCGGATTCGAAGGAGGCGTGCTGCCCGGGGAAGTCCAGGGAGAGCCCGGCGCCCAGCGCGGCGGCCTGGCCGAGCGCGCCGATGCCGGGCAGTGAGGAGATGTTGGGCGGGGCGCCGCCGGGCGGGTTGGCGAAGGTCTGCTCGGCGCCGGCCGGTCCGCCGGTCAGCTCGACGTCGCGCGAGCCGGTCCCGGCCAGGCCGGGGTAGGCGTCGGCGGAGGCGCCGCGCAGCACGGCCTGGAAGCCGGTGGAGTCGACGCCGCCGGTGCGGGTGACCCGGAAGGCGGGCCCGGTGCCGGCGCCCGCGTCCTTGGGGTCGTCACCTTTCAGGCTGCCGCTCTTCGAGCTGCCACCCTTCAAGAAGTGATCGAACCAGGCGCCGACCCGGTCGTCCACCCGCGCGCTGGTGTCGGTGCCGCCGTCGTGGCCGCCGGCGAACCAGTCCACCGCCACCGGCGCGCCGTTGGCGGCGACGGCCCGGGCGATGGCGTCGCCCTGGTCGAGCGGGAACAGTGAGTCCTGCTGGCCCTGGACGACCAGGGTGGGCGCCTTGAGCTGCCCGGCCACCGAGGAGGGGCTGGAGCGGTCCAGCAGCGCCACGGCCTCGGGGTCGGCGTGCCCGGTGGTGGCGACCCGGTCGTACATCTGGCAGAGCGTGTCGAGGAACCGCCCGCAACCGACCGGCGCGTCCTCGGCCGCCCCCGGCCCGGAGGTGGCGCGCGGCGCGCCGCCCGAGGGGCCGAGGTCCCCGGCCGAACCGGTGGTGAAGAAGATCCCGGCCCAGAGCTTCTTGAACACCCCGTCGACGGCGCCGGAGCCCCGCGCCCCCTGCGGGAACAGCGCGTCGGCCAGGTTCCACCAGGTGATCTGGCTGGCCACGGCGTCGATGCGGTGGTCGTACGCGGAGCCGAGCAGTGCCACCGCGCCGCCGTACGAGGCGCCGGTGATGCCGACCCTCGGGTCTCCGGGGGCGTCCTGCTGCACCTCGGGCCGCTGGGCGAGCCAGTCGACCAGGTGCCTGACGTCCTCCACCTCGCGGTCGGGCGCGTTGAGGCCGATCTTCCCGCCGGAGTGGCCGAAGCCGCGCGCCGACCAGGTCAGCACCGCGTAGCCCTGCCGGGCGAGCTGCTGGGCGCGCTCGCGCTCGCCCTCCTTGGAGCCGCCGAAGCCGTGGGCGAGCAGGATCGCCGGCCGGGGGTCGGATCCGGTGGTGAAGTACGAGGTGTCGAGCTGGATCTGCCGGCTGCTGCCAGGGGTCTCCGGCATGCTGAGGAAACGATCCTCCTGCCGGACCGCCTGTTCCCCGCCGGCTGCCACGGCCACCGCCGTCCCGACTCCGGCCACCGCCACCAGGGCCACGGCACCGGCCAGCACCCTCCGTCCGGCCGCCGTCCCGCGGCCGCGCCACCGGCGCCATGCGCCACCGAGCTCCATGGTCGGTGATCGTATCCGCCGGGCGGGTAGGCGTCCGGTAAAGCCGCTGGAGAGACCCGCGACCCGCCCCACTGGACGACCCAGCCCTCCCCCGCGCACGGGAGAGGGCTCACAGGGCGGTCAGAGCACCCGGGTCATGGTCCGGTGCGGAATCCCCGCGTCGTCGTAGACCGGGCCCTCGGCGGTGTAACCGAGCCGCTCGTAGAAGCCCAGCGCCTGGACCTGCGCGTGCAGCTCGACCTCGCGGGCACCGCGCCCACGCCCGGCCGCCTCCACCGCGCGCACCAGCCCGGCGCCCAGCCCGGTCCCGCGCGCCGCGCGCACCACCGCGAGCCGGCCGAGCAGCACCCGGCCCTCGATCCCGTCGGTGAGCCCGCGCGCCTGCTCGCCGTGGATCAGCCGGGCGGTGCCGAGCGGCTGGTCCTCCGGACCGACCGCGAGCAGGTGCTCGGAGGTGGCGTCGAGGTCGTCGTACTCCAGCTCCTCCGGCACGCCCTGCTCGACGATGAACACCTCGCGCCGCACCGCGCGGACCAGCGCCAGGTCGTCCGCGCTCCCGGCAACCCTGATCCGTACCGCGAAAGCGCTCATCCCGCCGTCCCTCAGCTCTCGGAGGAGATGATGCCGAGCGCCTTGCGCAGGTCCGCCGGGTACTCGCTGGAGAACTGCACCCACTCGCCGTCCGCCGGGTGCTCGAAGCCGAGCGAGACCGCGTGCAGCCACTGCCGGGTCAGCCCGAGCCGCTTGGCCAGCGTCGGGTCGGCGCCGTAGGTCAGGTCGCCCACGCAGGGGTGGCGCAGCGCCGACATGTGCACCCGGATCTGGTGGGTGCGGCCGGTCTCCAGCTTGATGTCCAGCAGCGAGGCGGCGCGGTAGGCCTCGATCAGGTCGTAGTGGGTGACGGACGCCTTGCCGTCCTTGGTCACCGCCCACTTCCAGTCCGAGCTGGGGTGGCGCCCGATCGGCGCGTCCACCGTGCCGCTCATCGGGTCCGGGTGGCCCTGCACCAGCGTGTGGTACTTCTTCTCGGTCACCCGGTCGTGGAACTGCCGCTTGAGGTCGGTGTAGGCGCGCTCGGACTTGGCGACCACCATCAGGCCGGAGGTGCCGACGTCGAGGCGGTGCACGACGCCCTGGCGCTCGGCGGCGCCCGAGGTGGAGATCCGGTAGCCCGCCGCGGCGAGGCCGCCGATCACGGTCGGGCCGGTCCAGCCGGGGCTGGGGTGCGCGGCGACGCCGACCGGCTTGTCGACGAGCACGATGTCCTCGTCGTCGTGGACGATGTGCATGCCCTCGACGTGCTCGGCGACGATCCGCACCGGCGCGGCGGGGGCGGGGATCTCGACCTCCAGCCAGGAGCCGGCGGTCACCCGGTCCGACTTTCCGGCCACGGCGCCGTCGAGCGTCACCTTGCCCTCGGCGGCCAACTCGGCGGCCTTGGTCCGGGAGAAGCCGAACATCCGGGCGAGGGCGGCGTCGAGACGCTCACCCTCCAGGCCGTCGGGTACGGGAAGGCTGCGGATCTGCGCTGCGGTACTCACCCGTACGAGTATGCCGGACGCGGAGCCCGCCCCTACTCGCTCTTGTCCGCCTGCTGGTGGACGGTGCCGTCCGGGTTGCTGCCGCGGAAGGAGAGCAGGACGACCAGGATGCCGCCGCAGACGATCGCCGAGTCGGCGAGGTTGAAGACCGCGAAGTGCTGTACCGAGATGAAGTCGACCACGTGGCCGCGGAAGACGCCCGGCGAGCGGAACAGCCGGTCGGTGAGGTTGCCGAGCGCCCCGCCGAGCAGCAGCCCGAGCGCGATCGCCCAGGGCAGGCTGTAGAGCTTGCGGGCGATCCGCCAGATCACCACGATGACGGACGAGGCGATCATGGTGAAGACGACGGTCAGGGCCTGGCCCATACCGAACGCGGCGCCGGAGTTGCGGATCACCTGGAAGGTCACCACGTCGCCGATCACCTTGATCGCCGCGTGGTTCTCCAGCCGGGCCACCACCAGCAGCTTGCTGCCGAGGTCGATCAGGAAGGCGAACAGTGCGATCACCAGCAGCACGCCGATCCGCCGGCGCCCCTTCGGCGTCGTCTCCTCGGCCGGTGCGGCCACCTCGCCGGGCTCGGCCACGGCCTCCTCCACAGCGTCGGCGGGAGTCGGGACGGACTCGTCCCGCATCTGGGGGGAACCTTGCGTACTGATGATCCGCTCCGCTGCCGATGGAGGTCCCCCCGGACCGAAAGGCGGGGGGAGAGTGGGCCGGTGATCGCCGACCGGGACGAGTCGGGCGACGTTACGGGGTTGAGCGTACGGCAAGCCCGCACGCCCTCGCCGCCCCGGTCGGCCCGATCAGCGACGCTCCTGCTTGGCCTTGCACTGGACGCAGAGCGTGGCCCGGGGGAAGGCCTGCATCCGGGCCTTGCCGATGGCCTGGCCGCAGGACTCGCAGACGCCGAAACCGACGGTCTCCAGGCGGGCCAGGGCGTGTTCGGTCTGGGCGAGGCTGTCGCGGGCGTTGTTGGCCAGGGCCAGCTCGCTCTCCCGCGAGATGTTCTTCGTACCGGCGTCCACCTGGTCGTCACCGGCTCCGTCGTTGGAGTCACGCATCAGCCCGGAGATGGTGGCCTCGGAGGCGTCGATCTCGTTCTGCAGCCGCTCCAGGTCGCTGATCAGCTCGGCGTGCAGCTCGCGCACCTCCTCCCCGGTCCACGGCTCCTCGCCCGGACGGACGGGCAGCTCGGCCGGGTCCACCGACTCGGCGCCCCCGCGGGCGCCGGGGGCGGCCGGCGTCCGGGTGCGGCCGGCGGCGACGCGAGCGGTGTCGTTACTGGTCTTGTGCCGTGCGGTAGTGGTCACGGTCCCCTCCCCTGGATCGCCTGCCACAGCCTTGCGCGCCCGCTTGGTGGCGGTACCCGCGACGGTTGTCTTCTCAGCCATGGCTTCGACCCCATCTACGAACGAATCGAGCCGCCGGTTCCCGGCGGCCTCCAGTGCCGGAACGATAATCCCCATCAAAACCGGTCACAACATGACATACCGGCACCTCACCATGTTCCCACCCAGGCAGCCGCCCCAGCCGCCACGCCCCGCACGCTGACCAGATGTGTGCCCAGAACACCCCCGCCTAACCACCCCTCGCGCGCCGGACAAACCGACTTGCGACGGCCGATACACTGGGCCTGCAAGGCGCAGATGGGACGAGTACCGACGTACGCAGCCACCAGCGACCCGGGGACGGTGCGAGCCCGGGGGTGTGCACGACGGGAAGATCACCCCGGAGCCGCCGGAAGAACGGCCAGCGACGCAGGTCGCAGCGGCCCACTAGACCCGGCAGCAAGCCCAAACAAGAGGGCCGCAGTCAGCACCGCGGCCAAGGAGGGTGGTACCGCGGGGCGGCATGCCGTCTCGTCCCTCCGTCGGATCCCGTCCATGTCCGCCGGAGGTATGACACCCGCGATGAGCTCCTACAACTCCGTCCCCGCGCAGGTCGACCTGCCCGCCCTCGAACACCAGATCCTGTCCTTCTGGCAGGACAACAAGATCTTCCAGCGCAGCCTGGAGCAGTCCGAGGGCCGCCCCGAGTGGGTGTTCTACGAGGGCCCGCCGACCGCCAACGGGATGCCCGGCGCCCACCACATCGAGGCCCGCGTCTTCAAGGACGTCTTCCCGCGTTACCGGACGATGAAGGGCTACCACGTCGCCCGCAAGGCCGGCTGGGACTGCCACGGCCTCCCGGTCGAGCTGGCCGTCGAGAAGGAGCTGGGCTTCTCCGGCAAGCAGGACATCGAGGCGTACGGCATCGCCGAGTTCAACGCCAGGTGCCGTGAGTCGGTGACCCGCCACACCGACGCCTTCACCGAGCTCACCACCCGTATGGGCTACTGGGTGGACCTCGACGAGGCCTACCGGACGATGGACCCGTCCTATGTCCAGTCCGTCTGGTGGTCGCTCAAGCAGATCTTCGACAAGGGCCTGCTGGTCCAGGACCACCGGGTCGCCCCCTGGTGCCCGCGCTGCGGCACCGGCCTGTCCGACCACGAGCTGGCCCAGGGCTACGAGACCGTGGTCGACCCCTCGGTCTTCGTCCGCTTCCCGCTGACCAGCGGCCCGCTGGCCGGCGAGGCCGCGCTGCTGGTCTGGACGACCACCCCGTGGACCCTGGTCTCCAACACCGCCGCCGCCGTCCACCCCGGCGTCACCTACGTCGTGGCCACCGACGGCACCGAGAAGCTGGTGGTCGCCGAGCCGCTGCTGGCCAAGGCGCTCGGCGAGGGCTGGGAGGCCACCGGCCAGTCCTTCACCGGCGCCGAGATGGAGCGCTGGGCCTACCGGCGCCCGTTCGACCTGGTCGAGATCGAGAACGCGCACTACGTCCTCAACGCCGACTACGTCACCACCGAGGACGGCACCGGCATCGTCCACCAGTCCCCCGCCTTCGGCGCGGACGACCTGGCGACCTGCCGCCGCTACGGCCTGCCGGTGGTCAACCCGGTGCTCGCCGACGGCACCTTCGCGCCCCAGGTCCCGCTGATCGGCGGCCAGTTCTTCAAGAAGGCCGACGAGGCCCTGGTCCAGGACCTCGACGAGCGCGGCCTGCTCTTCCGCCACCTGCCGTACGAGCACAGCTACCCGCACTGCTGGCGCTGCCACACCGCGCTGCTCTACTACGCGCAGCCCTCCTGGTACATCCGGACCACCGCCGTCAAGGACGCGATGATCCGTGAGAACGAGGCCACCAACTGGTACCCGGAGACGGTCAAGCACGGCCGCTTCGGCGACTGGCTGAACAACAACATCGACTGGGCGCTCAGCCGCAACCGCTACTGGGGCACCCCGCTGCCGATCTGGCGCTGCGAGGAGGGCCACCTGACCTGCGTCGGCTCGCTGGCCGAGCTGTCCACGCTCACCGGCACCGACCAGAGCGACCTCGACCCGCACCGCCCGTACATCGACGACGTCACCTTCGCCTGCCGCGAGTGCGGCGGCACCGCCACCCGGGTGCCCGAGGTGATCGACGCCTGGTACGACTCGGGCTCCATGCCCTTCGCCCAGTACGGCTACCCGTACCAGAACAAGGAGCTGTTCGAGAAGCGCTACCCGGCGCAGTTCATCTCGGAGGCGATCGACCAGACCCGCGGCTGGTTCTACACGCTGATGGCCGTCGGCACCCTGGTCTTCGACAGGAGCAGCTACGAGAACGTCGTCTGCCTGGGCCACATCCTGGCCGAGGACGGCCGCAAGATGTCCAAGCACCTGGGCAACATCCTGCAGCCGATCCCACTGATGGACCAGCACGGCGCGGACGCGGTGCGCTGGTTCATGGCGGCCGGCGGCTCGCCCTGGTCGGCCCGCCGGGTCGGCCACGGCACCATCCAGGAGGTGGTCCGCAAGACCCTCCTCACCTACTGGAACACCGTCGCCTTCCAGGCCCTGTACGCCCGCACCTCCGGCTGGGCCCCCTCGGCGAACGACCCGGCCCCGGCCGACCGCCCCCAGCTGGACCGCTGGGTGCTCTCCGAGCTGAACACCCTGGTCCGCGAGGTCGACGCGGCCTTCGAGGCGTACGACACCCAGCGGGCCGGCAAGCTGCTCTCCGGCTTCGTCGACGACCTGTCCAACTGGTACGTCCGCCGCGGCCGCCGTCGCTTCTGGCAGGGCGACGCCGCCGCACTCGCCACCCTGCACGAGGCGCTGGAGACGGTCACCCGGCTGATGGCCCCGCTGACCCCGTTCATCACCGAGCGGGTCTGGCAGGACCTGGTCGTCCCGGTCGCCCCGGACGCCCCGGCCTCGGTCCACCTGGCCGCCTGGCCGGAGGCCGACGAGTCGCTGGTCGACGCCGACCTCTCGCGCCACATGGCGCTGGTCCGCCGGCTGGTCGAGCTCGGCCGGGCCACCCGCGCCGAGTCCGGGGTGAAGACCCGCCAGCCGCTCTCCCGGGCGCTGATCGCCGCCCAGGGCTGGGAGGAACTGCCGGCCGACCTGCGCGCGCAGATCGCCGAGGAGCTCAACGTCGCCACCCTGGAGTCCCTGGCGGAGGTGGGAAGTTCGCTGGTCGACACCACCGCCAAGGCCAACTTCCGCGCGCTGGGCAAGCGTTTCGGCAAGGGCGTGCAGGACGTGGCCAAGGCCGTCGCCGCCGCCGACGCCGCCCGGCTGGCCACCGAACTGCGGGCCGACGGCAGCACCGGCGTCGAGCTGAACGGCGAGACCGTCACGCTGAGCCCGGACGAGGTGATCATCACCGAGACCCCGCGCGAGGGCTGGGCGGTCGCCAACGAGTCCGGCGCCACCGTCGCGCTCGACCTGGCCATCACCCCGGAGCTCAAGCGCCTCGGCGTCGCCCGCGACGCGATCCGCCAGATCCAGGAGGCCCGGAAGAACTCCGGCCTGGACGTGGCCGACCGGATCGTGCTCCGCTGGCGGGCCACCGACGAGGAGACCGCCGAGGCGATCGCCGAGCACGGCCCGCTGGTCGCCGAGGAGGTGCTGGCCACCGACTTCGCGGCCGGCGCCGCCGACTGGGAGTCGGAGACCTTCTCCGACGACTCCCTCGGCCTCGCCTTCCAGCTCCGCAAGGCCTGACCGACCGAAGCGGCCGCCGTCTCCCCGGGGAGACGGCGGCCGCTTCGCCGTACCCGCGTCGCGGTCTCGGGACCGCCGTGGAAAACGAGGGCGCCCCCGCCATGACCGCAAGGTCACGGAGGGGGCACCCTCGATGTACTGCCCGGCTACAACCTCAGTTGTCGCCGTCCTCGTCGATCAGGAACCCGCGCATCGGCGCCGGCGCCTGCTGCATCGGCTGCGGAGGCTGCGGCCGGACGGCGGCCATCGGCTGCGTCATTCCGGCCGGCTGCATCTGCGGGGCACCGGAGTTGCCACCGGAGGACTGCCCGCCGAAGCTCGGCGCACCGTTGTTGCCGCCGCCGAAGGAGCTCTGCCCGCCGAACGACGGCTGGTTCCCGCCGAAGGACGGCTGGTTGCCACCGAAGCCCGGCGCACCGCTGCTCATCGCGGACGCACCGGCCGGAGCCATCGACGACGCGGCCGGCGGCAGCGAGGCGGTGGCCGGAATGCGCGGCGGGGCGAGCGAGTCGTCCGCCTGCGACTCCAGCTGGCGCAGCTGGGTCTCCAGGTACGACTTCAGACGCGTCCGGTACTCACGCTCGAACGCCCGCAGGTCCTCGACCTTGCGCTCCAGCGTGGCCCGCGCGGACTCCAGCGAGCCCATCGCGACCCGGTGCTTCTCCTGCGCGTCCCGCTCCAGGGCGTCGGCCTTGGCCCGGGCGTCGCGCTCCAGACCCTCGGCCCGGCTGCGCGCCTCGCCGACGATCTTGTTGGCCTCGGAACGGGCCTCGGAGATCGCCTGGTCGGCGGTCTGCTGAGCGAGCGCCAGAACGCGGGCGGCACTGTCGCCACCGGGCTGCTGCTGTTGCTGCATCGGGCCGCCCATCGGGCCGCCCATCTGCTGCGGGCCGCCCATCGGGCCACCCATCTGCTGCATCTGCTGCTGGCCCATGCCCTGGCCCATCGGGTTGCCCTGGCCGGGGACCTGCTGGCCCATCGGGCCGCCCATCGGCTGGAGCATCTGACCGCCCATCGGCTGGACCAGCTGCTGCTGGCCGCCCATGGTCTGGTTCATCTGCTGCTGCTGGCCGCCCATCTGCTGCGGGCCACCGGGACCGGCCGGGAGCTGCGGGGCACCGGACGGCAGGCCGAGCGGCTGGTTGCCCATCTGCTGCTGCTGCGGGCCACCCATCTGCTGCTGCGGGCCGCCGGGGCCGCCCATCTGCTGCGGACCGGGGCCCTGCTGCTGCCCGGGCACCGGCGGACCGGATATGGCGGCCGGCACGGGCGCACCGGGACGCGAGTCCTGCGGCGGCTCCTTGCGCATGTTGGCCTGGTTCTGCGCGGCGGCACGGGTCGCGGCGGCCAGCTTGGCACGCAGGTCCTCGTTCTCGCGCAGAAGGCGGGTCAGCTCCGCCTCGACCTCGTCGAGGAAGGCATCGACCTCGTCCTCGTCATAGCCTTCGCGCAGGCGGACGGTCGTGAACTGCTTGTTCCGAACGTCCTCGGGGGTCAATGGCATCTCTTCACCTCAACGTGATCGTCGGCACACCGGCATCCTGTCGCATCGCTCACCTACGACTAGGGCCGCACAAGCGAGATCAGGACATACACAATGATCATCAGTACGAAGAAGGACAGGTCGAGCGCCACGCCCCCGAGACGCAACGGCGGAATAAACCGCCGAAGAAGCTTGAGCGGCGGATCCGTGACAGTGTACGTGGCCTCCAGGACCAGGACCATGGCCTTGCCGGGCCGCCACGAACGCGCGAACTGGAAGACCCAGTCCATCACCAGCCGCACAAGCAGAAACACCAGGAAGACGGTCAGCGCGTAATAGAGCACCGCCCATACGATCCCCACGCGCTTCCCTCTCCCCGGTCCTCGGCCCCTTGGGCCTGCCGCCTGTCGCTAACTCACTGTTGATCAGATCCACACGTAAAGTCGTGGCCGGGTCAGCTCTGGTTGAAGAACCCACCCTCGGCGATCCGAGCCTTGTCCTCCGCCGTGACATCGACGTTAGCAGGCGACAGCAGGAACACCTTCTGTGTCACGCGCTCGATACTGCCGTGCAGACCGAAGACGAGTCCAGCGGCGAAGTCTACGAGCCGCTTCGCGTCGGTGTCGTCCATCTCGGTCAGATTCATGATCACCGGGGTCCCGCCACGGAACTGTTCCCCGATGGTACGGGCCTCGTTGTAGGTCCGGGGGTGCAACGTGGTGATGCGGTAGGGCTCTCGTTCGTTCACTACCTTGGGCATGATCACCGGTGCGCTCTTCTCCAGGTTGTGGCGACGTTCGGGTGTGATGGACGACACTGGGGCCATCCTCGGGGATTCCTGGCGGATCGGGACCGCGGCCGGCACCGGCTGCGGGGTGATCGAGGAGACCGGCGAAGGCGCGGCGGCCGGCCGGGGGATGTCCTCCGTCCGCCCCGTGCGAATCGGCTCGGGGTCCGCGTCGTAGTCGTCGTCGGGGTCGTACCCCTGGCCGTCGTACGTCTCGTCCTCCACGAGGCCGAGGTAGACCGCCATCTTGCGCATTGCGCCGGCCATGCTCCTGTCTCCTCCGCTCATTCCCACCTCGCTGCGCTCGGTGGGCGCTTCACGGGCGCGCGCCCTTCGCTGGTCGCTCGCTCCGCTCGCTCCGTGGTGAATCGGCTCCGTCACCGGCGGTCAGGCCGTACGGCCCTGCCTGCGGATTCCGCGGTCCGCCCACGACGGTCCGTCAGGCCGACGGCCGGTCAGAAATTGTGGGTGGGGGCCGCGGAGTTGCGATCCACGGTTCGCTAGCGCTCTGGAAAGCTGCTAGCTTCTGTCCTATTTTGTCCTGCAGTCTGATCTACTACCCGGTGACGTTACCTGAGGGGTGACCGCACTCCGAGTACCGCCGTTCCGACGCGCACATGTGTCGCCCCGGCAGCCACGGCCTGCTCCAGGTCACCGCTCATTCCTGCGGAAACCATGGTGGCAGCAGGATGGGCCGTCCGTACGGAGGTTGCGATTTCCGCCACCCGCGCGAATGCTTCGGCCGGGTTCCCGGCGAGCGGTCCGGCCAGCGGAGCGACGGTCATCACACCGTCCAGGCGCAGCCCGGGCGTGTCGGCGATCGCGTCGGCCAGCGCCTCGACGTCCTCCGGCGCCACCCCGGCCCGGCCCTCGCCCGCGCCGTGCTCCTTCTCCAGCGCGACCTGCACCAGGCAGCCGAGTTCCGGGCGTTCGGCCTTGAGCACCGCGGCGGAGAGCGACTCCACCAGCCGCAGCCGGTCCACCGAGTGCACGTGGTTCGCGTACCGGACCACCGAGCGGACCTTGTTGGTCTGAAGCTGGCCGACGAAGTGCCAGTCCAGCGGAAGGTTTCTGCACTGCTCCGCCTTGGGCGCGGCGTCCTGGTCGCGGTTCTCGGCGACATCGGTGACGCCCAGTGCCGCCAGCAGCGCGGTGTCCCCGGCCGGGTAGGTCTTGGTGACGACCACCAGCCTGACCTCCTCGCGCGGCCGCCCGGCGGCGGCGCAGGCGTCGGCGATCCGGCGCTCCACCACCTCCAGGTTGGTCCCCAGTTCTTCGTACCGGGCGCGCTGGCCCTCCGTCAGCGCGGCCAGCCAGGCCGCGTCGGGGAAACCGGGGGCGTCCCCGGGGAACGGTCCGTAGATGTCATTCGTCATCAGAGTTCAGAGCCCAACCAGACGTAGCTCGCGAGCCGGCCGGTGCGCTGCTCGCGGCGATAGGAGTAGTGATCGGCGGATTCGAGGGTGCAGACCGATGATCGCACCACCTCGGTGACGCCTGCGGCGGCCAGCTGGGCCGCCACTCCCTCCGCCACGTCCAGGGCCGGGGTCCCCCAGGAGGTCTCGGCGTACGCGGCCGGCACCAGCGCGGCCACCTCGGCGCGCAACGCGGCCGGCACCTCGTAGCAGCGACCGCAGACCGCCGGGCCGGTGGCGGCGGTGATCCGCCCGGGCTCGGCCCCCAGCTCCGTCATCGCCCGGACCACCGCGGGCACCACCCCGGCCGCGAGCCCGGGCCGGCCCGCGTGGGCCGCGCCCACCACACCCGCCACCGGGTCGGCCAGCAGCACCGGGGTGCAGTCGGCGGTCAGCACCGCCAGCGCCAGCGGCCGGGCGGTGACCACCGCGTCCACCGTCGGGGCCTCCCCCACCGGCTGGCGACCGGTCACCACCGCGACGTCGGCGCCGTGCACCTGGTTCATCCAGACCACGTCCGCCGGGTCCAGTCCCAGCGAGCGGGCCGCGAGCGTCCGGTTCTCCCGGACGGCGGCCGGGTCGTCCCCCACCGCACCGCCGAGGTTGAGCTCCCCGTACGGCGAAGTGCTCACCCCGCCCCACCGGTCGGTGAAGGCGAAGTGAGCACCGTTGCGAACTGCGTGATCCACCACTGCCTGTTTCAGTCCGCGCTTACTTCAGGAAGTCCGGCACGTCGAGCTCCTCCGCGGGGCTCTCGACGTACGGCTGACGGGCCGGCTGCACCTGCGGCGGCACCGGGGCGGCGGTCACGGTGGGCGTCTCGGCCGGACGCCGCTCGGCGTGCGACTCGTTCTCCGAACGCGACGTCACCGAGCCGATGCTCCCGTACGAGGGCCGGCTCGCCGGACGCTCGGGGGCGGCCGGCGGCGTGGCCGGGGCGGTCGGGGTGGACTTGACCACCGGGTCGCGGACGATGGCCGGCGGCTGGCCGCCGTCGAAGCCGGCGGCGATCACGGTGACCCGGACCTCGTCGCCGAGCGCGTCGTCGATGACCGCGCCGAAGATGATGTTCGCCTCGGGGTGGGCGGCCTCGCTGACCAGCTGGGCGGACTCGTTGATCTCGAACAGACCGAGGTCGGAGCCGCCGGAGATGGAGAGCAGTACACCGCGGGCGCCGTCGATGGACGCCTCCAGCAGCGGCGAGGAGATCGCCATCACGGCGGCCGCCTTGGCGCGGTCCTCGCCCCGGGCCGAGCCGATGCCCATCAGCGCCGAACCGGCGTCCGACATGACGGACTTGACGTCGGCGAAGTCGAGGTTGATCAGACCCGGGGTGGTGATCAGGTCGGTGATGCCCTGGACGCCGGAGAGCAGCACCTGGTCGGCGGAGCGGAACGCGTCCAGCACGCTGACCTGGCGGTCCGAGATGGACAGCAGCCGGTCGTTGGGGATGACGATGAGGGTGTCGACCTCTTCCCGCAGGCCGGCGATGCCGTCCTCGGCCTGGTTGGCGCGACGGCGGCCCTCGAAGGTGAAGGGGCGGGTGACCACGCCGATGGTCAGCGCGCCGAGCGAGCGGGCGATGTTGGCCACGACGGGCGCGCCGCCGGTGCCGGTACCGCCGCCCTCGCCTGCGGTGACGAAGACCATGTCGGCCCCCTTGAGGACCTCCTCGATCTCCTCACGGTGGTCCTCGGCGGCCTTGCGGCCGACCTCGGGGTTGGCGCCGGCGCCGAGGCCCCGGGTGAGTTCACGGCCCACATCGAGCTTGACGTCGGCGTCGCTCATCAGGAGGGCCTGCGCATCGGTGTTGATCGCGATGAACTCGACGCCCTTGAGACCGACCTCGATCATCCGGTTGATGGCGTTGACACCACCGCCGCCGATACCGACGACCTTGATGACTGCGAGGTAGTTCTGCGGTGCTGCCACGTCGAAGGCCTCTCGCCTCGAATTTCCGGGTCGGCCCGGACCCCGTGGGGTGCCGTACCGACGGATGTCGATGGGTAGGGAGCCTGGTTTCTGACTGAATGTCCGAAATGCCGACCGCCGACCCCAACCCTAAACTTGACCTTTAGGGTTAGTCCTGTGTCTCCGTCACATCACCAAGGGACACAGTCTGGTGACACAGGACACTAGGTGGCTCCAGGCACGTGTTTCAACGAACACGCCGAGCTTCCCTTTTTCTTTTGAGCCTATGTGATCATCGGCCGGCTAACGAAACCGGGGGTGACCACCAAGGGTCGGGCCGACACCGAAAAGCGTCAAGCCCGCCCGTCGCCCACCGCCACCTTTTCGGCGGCGCGCTCCGCGCACCCTTGTGGCAGAGAACCTACCGGATCATCCCGACACCGCCGGCGCCTCAGGAGCGCTGACGTCGTAGTTCGTACCCTTCTGGTTCATCAGCGCCACCAGCACCCGGGCCTTTCGGTCGGTCTGCTCCGGGCTCCCCCAGCGAACCGTGGCACCCCCGCTGAGCTGCAGCTGGATGTCGTCGTAGGAGTGCACCAGCACCGCGCCGGCCCGGGCCGCCACCTCGGCCGGCAGGCCGGCCGCCACCGTCACCGCGCCCTGCACCAACTGCGGACGGGTGATCACCCCGCCCGCGTCCAGGGCCGGCTGACCGAGCTGGAGTTCCACCACCGGTACCCCCTCGGGGGCGGCCGGCTCGGTGGCGAAGCTCACTCCGGTGGCGTCGACCTGGGTGAACTGGCCGTCTTCCCCCTTGACAGCAGCGACCGCCTTGCGCTGGGTGACCTTCACCCGCAGGGTGTGCGGCCAGCCCCGCCAGACCTCGGCCCTGGCCACCCGAGGGATGGCCTCGACCCGTTGCCTGACGTCGTCCAGGTCCACCCGGGCCAGCGGGCCGTCACCGACCCCGCCGATCACCGCACGCACCTGGTCGACCGTCAGTTTTTCGTCCTCCGCCCCCTGGACCGAGACGTTGCGCACGTCCAGCACCGAGGAGAAGAACACCAGCCAGGCCAGCACGCCCAGCACCGTGGCGCCGAGCACGCCCAGCACCACGATGCCCCGCCGGGAGAGCCGGAGCCGGGGAGCGGACTCCTCGGCCTCCAGCTCCTCGTCCAGCGGATCGGCGAGCCGGCCGTCAGCCACGGCGGCGACCACCTCGGGCGGCCTCGATCGCCTCGTACACCATTCCCACCAGCAGCTCGTCGGCGTCCCGGCGGCCGAACTCGGCGGCGGCCCGGCTCATGTCCCAGAGCTTCTGCGGGTCGGTGAGCACCGGCAGCACGTTCTGCAGCACCCAGTCCGGGGTCAGCTCGGCATCGTCCACCAGCAGACCGCCACCCGCCTTGACCATCGGCTGGGCGTTCAGCCGCTGCTCGCCGTTGCCGATCGGCAGCGGGACGAAGGCGGCGGGCAGACCGACCGCCGCCAGCTCGGCCACCGTCATGGCGCCGGCCCGGCAGAGCATCAGGTCGGCGGCGGCATAGGCCAGATCCATCCGGTCCACGTAGGGCACCGCGCGGTACGGCGGCATCCCGGGGATGTCGTCCACCTGCGGCAGCTCGTTCTTCGGGCCGACCGCGTGCAGGATCTGCACGCCGTACTGCTGGAGGCGCGGCGCGATGGTCTGCACGGTCTCGTTGAGCCGGCGCGCGCCCTGCGAGCCGCCGGAGACCAGCAGGGTGGGCAGCCGCTGGTCGAGGCCGAAGTAGTGCCGGGCCTCCGGGCGCGCCGCGTTGCGGTCCAGAGTGGCGATGGTCCGGCGCAGCGGGATGCCGATGTACCGGGAGTCGCGCAGCTTGCTGTCCGGCGTGGAGACGGCGACGAAGTCGCTGTAGCGGGCCCCGATCTTGTTGGCCAGACCGGGCCGGGCGTTGGCCTCGTGCACCACGATCGGCACCCCGGCCCGCTTGGCGGCCAGGTAGGCGGGCATCGCGACATAGCCGCCGAAGCCGACCACGGCGTCGGCGTTGACCCGCTCGATGATCTCCTGGGCGGCCCGGACGGTGCCGCGCAGCCGGCCCGGGACGGTGATCAGCTCGGGAGTGGGCTTGCGGGGCAGCGGGACGGCCGGGATCAGCTCCAGATGGTAGCCGCGCTCGGGTACCAGCCGCGTCTCCAGACCGCGCTCGGTACCCAGGGCGGTGATCCCGATGGACGGGTCGTGCCTGCGGAGGGCGTCCGCGAGGGCGAGGGCCGGCTCGATGTGACCGGCGGTCCCCCCGCCGGCGAGTACGACATGCACCGAAATTCACCGCTCCCTGCGTGCCGGCCGCGGGGCCGGGCGCGCTGTGGTTCGTCGTCGTGGCAGCACCCGGGCCAGTCGTCTCCTGATCCGGGAGTTCTTGCTCCGGGCGGCCAGGGCCGCCTTCGCGCCCGAGGTGCTGCGTGCGAGGCAGAGCAGCACACCGATCGCGGACATGGCCGACAGCATGGCGGAACCGCCGTAGGAGAACAGCGGGAGCGGGACGCCCGCGATGGGCAGCAGTCCCAGCGCCGACCCCAGGTTGATCATGGCCTGCGCCATGATCCAGGTGGTGGCGGCTCCCGCGGCGTACCTGACGAAGGGATCCTTCGTACCGATGGCCACACGGATACCCGCGTAGCCTAGTGCCGAGAAGAGACCGATCACCGACAGCGTCCCCACCAGACCGAGTTCCTCGCCCGTCGCGGCGAAGATGAAGTCGGTGTGCGCCTCGGGCAGCTGGCCCCATTTCTCGACGCCGGCACCGAGGCCGGAACCGAACGGACCGCCGAGCGCGAACGAGTAGACGCCGTGCAGGGCCTGGAAGCAGGCCCCCTCGGGATCGAGTTTGGTGACGCCGATGCAGCCGAGCCGCTCGGCCCGGTGCGGCACGGTGACCACCAGCGCGGTGCAGACCACGACGGCGACGCCGACGGTGGCGACGAACAGCCGCAGCGGGGCGCCGACCATCCAGAGCATCGCGAACAGCATGGCGACCAGGATTATCGAGGTGCCCATGTCCCCACCGACCATGATCAGCGCGAGCAGCAGCAACGCGCCCGGCACCAGCGGCACCAGCAGGTGCTTCCACTGGCTCAGGGTGCCGGCCTTCTGCTTGCGGGCCAGCAGGTCCGCGCCCCAGAGCACCAGGGCCAGCTTGGCGAACTCGGACGGCTGGAACTGGAAGAAGCCGAAATCCAGCCAGTTCCGGTTGCCGTTGATCTCCATCCCGATCCCGGGGATGGCGACCAGGGCCAGCGCGCCGATCACACCGAACATCACGGGGTAGACGATCACCCGCAGCACCGCCAGCGGCACGGAGGCGAAGCCGATCAGCAGCACCAGGCCCAGCAGGGCGGCGATCAGCTGCTTGAGGAAGTAGTACTGGGCCGAGTGGTGCTGGCCCAGGGCGAGGATCTGCGAGGCCGAGAAGACCATCAGCAGGCCGAGCACGACCAGCAGCAGCGTCGAGCCGATGATCAGCAGATAGGGCGTGAGCGGGCGGTCCAGGGCGTACCGGAGCCGGGCCCGGAAGGCCTGCACCCGGGCCACCGGGCCGGCGGACTTGTACGCGGTCGTAGTGGCCGAGATCACCCGCCACGGGTTGGCGGCGCCCTGCTCCGACGCACCGGAGCCGCCCTCCCTGCCCTGACCCGCCACCACGCCCTGCTCTCCCTCTTCTGTGGCTCGCTCGCCTCCGGGCCGCTCGGATCCGGTGCCGACGGTCGTCGCTCCAAGACCCCTCGTACCTCAGGGCCTCCTCGCTCCATCCCTCTCGACACCGGCGCGGCCCTTCGACTCACGAGCCATGCACCGCTCCAAGACCCCTCGTACCTCAGGGCCTCCTCGCTCCATCCCTCTCGACACCGGCACTCACGAGCCGTGCGCTCAGCTGTCCGCCAGCTCCCGGACGGCGGCGGCGAAGAGGTCGCCGCGCTCGCCGTAGTTGGTGAACATGTCCATCGAGGCGCAGGCCGGGGCCAGCAGCACCGTGTCACCCGATTGGGCGAGTGACGCGGCCGTACGAACCACTTCGGCCATCGCCACCGCGCCAGTCTGGCCCTCGGCCGCCTCGATCACCGGGACATCCGGCGCGTGTCGCGCCAGCGCCTCGCGGATCAGCGCGCGGTCCTCACCGATCAGCACGGCGGCGCGCAGCCGCTCGGCCGCGCCCTGGACCAGGTCGTCGAAGGTGGCGCCCTTGGCCAGTCCGCCGGCGATCCAGACGATCGGCCGGTAGGCGGCCAGCGAGGCCGCCGCGGCGTGGGTGTTGGTGGCCTTGGAGTCGTCGATGTACGTGACCCCGCCGACCACGCCGACCTCGGCGATCCGGTGGGCGTCCGGCCGGAAGGCCCGCAGGCCCTCACGGACGGCCGCCGGCTCGACGCCGTACGCCCGGGCGAGCGCGGCGGCGGCGAGCGCGTTGGCGACGTTGTGCGGGGCCGGCGGGTTCACGTCCTCGACGGAGCCCAGCTCGGCGGCGCTCTTGGCGCGGTCCGGCACGAAGGCCCGGTCCACCAGCAGGCCGTCCACCACGCCGAAGCTCGACGGGCCGGGCGAGCCGAGGCCGAAACCGATCGCCCGGCAGCCCTCCTCGACGTCGGCCTCGCGGACCAGCGCCTCGGTGGCCGGGTCGGCCAGGTTGTAGACGCAGGCGACGACGTTGCCCTCGTAGATCCGGCCCTTGTCGGCGGCGTACGCCTCCATCGAGCCGTGCCAGTCGAGGTGGTCGGGCGCCAGGTTGAGCACGGCCGCCGAGTACGGGCGCAGCGAGGGAGCCCAGTGCAGCTGGTAGCTGGAGAGCTCGACGGCGAGCACGTCGTACGGCTCCTCGGCGAGCACCGCGTCCAGCACCGAGACCCCGACGTTGCCGACGGCGGCGGTGCGCCTGCCGGCGGCGGTGAGGATCGAGGCGAGCATCTGGACGGTGGTGGTCTTGCCGTTGGTGCCGGTGACGGCCAGCCAGGGGGCGGGCTCGCCGGTGGACTCCAGCGGCTTGCGCAGCCGCCAGGCCAGTTCGACGTCGCCCCAGACCTCCACGCCGGCCGCCTCGGCGGCGGCGAACAGCGGGCTGCTGGGCGGCCAGCCGGGCGAGGTGACGACCAGCCGGGTGCCCTCGGGCAGAGTGTCGCCGTCACCGAGGCGGACGGTGACGCCCTGCTGCTCCAGCTCGTCCGCGCGGGCCTTCAGGCCCTCGCCGGAGCCGCCGTCCACGACGGTGACCCGGGCGCCGAGGCCGCGCAGCACGCGGGCGGCGCTGATGCCGGAGACGCCGAGCCCGGCGACGGTGACCGGCAGTCCGGCCCAGGCGAGGTCGGTCATCCGGTCACCCATCCCGCGTAGAAGAGGCCGAGACCGACGGCCACGCAGAGGCCCTGGATGATCCAGAACCGGACCACGATCAGGACCTCGCTCCAGCCCTTGAGTTCGAAGTGGTGCTGCAGTGGCGCCATCTTGAAGACGCGCTTTCCGGTCATCCGGAACGAGCCGACCTGGATGATCACCGACAGGGTGATGATCACGAAGAGGCCGCCGAGCAGCGCGAGCAGCATCTCGGTGCGCGAGCAGATCGCGAGGCCGGCCAGGGCGCCGCCGAGGGCCAGCGAGCCGGTGTCGCCCATGAAGATCTTGGCCGGCGAGGTGTTCCACCAGAGGAAGCCGAAGCACGAGCCCATCAGGGCGGCGGCGACCACCGCGAGGTCCAGCGGGTCGCGGACGTCGTAGCAGTTGGCGGTGGCGGAGATCGAGTAGGCGCAGCTCTGGCCGTACTCCCAGACGCCGATGAAGGTGTAGGCGCCGAAGACCATCACCGAGGCGCCGGTGGCCAGGCCGTCCAGACCGTCCGTCAGGTTCACGCCGTTCGACATCGCGGCGATCATGAAGTAGGCCCAGATGACGAACAGCACCGGGCCGACGGACCAGCTGAAGTCCCGTACGAAGGAGAGGTGCTGGGACGCCGGGGTGAGCCCGCGGTCGTCGGCGAACTGCAGCGAGAGGATCGCGAAGGCGAGGCCGACGAAGGACTGGCCGAACAGCTTCGCCTTGGCCCGCAGGCCGAGCGAGCGGCGCTTGACGACCTTGATGTAGTCGTCCAGGAAGCCGACCAGGCCCAGACCCACCGTCAGGAACAGCACCAGCAGACCGGAGGCGGTCGGGGTCTCGCCCGTTATCGCCTTGGTCGCGAAGTAGGCGATCAGCGTCGCCAGGATGAAGGCGATACCGCCCATCGTGGGCGTGCCGCGCTTGCTGTGGTGGGCCTTGGGACCGTCGTCACGGATGTACTGGCCGTAGCCGTGCTTGGCGAGCAGCTTGATCAGGGCCGGGGTGCCGAGCAGCGACAGGACCAGGCCGATCATGCCGGAGAAGAGGATCTGCTTCATCAGTTGGCCGCACCGTCCGCGAGCAGCGTTTCGGCCACCTTCTCCAGCCCCACCGAACGGGACGCCTTCACCAGGACCACATCCCCCGGCCGCAGCTGACTGCGCAGCAACTCGACCGCCGCGTCCGCGTCGGACACCAGCACCGACTCCTCACCCCACGAACCTTCGTTCCTAGCGCCCAGTTCCATACAGGCCGCCTCACGCCCGCCGACCGCCACCAGCTTGGTGACGTCGAGCCGGACCGCGAGCCGCCCGATGGCGTCGTGCTCGGCCAGGCTTTCCTCGCCGAGCTCCCGCATCTCGCCGAGCACCGCCCAGGTACGGCGGCGCTCCGGGCCGCGCCCTCCCATCGAGACCAGCGCCCGCAGCGCGGCCCGCATCGAGTCGGGGTTCGCGTTGTAGGCGTCATTGACGACGGTGACACCATCGGCCCGGTCGACGACCTCCATGCGCCAGCGGGACAGCGCACCCGCCTCGCTCAGCGCTTCGGCGGCGTCGTCGACGGACATCCCGAGCTCCACCGCCACCGCTGCGGCGGCGAGGGCGTTCGAGACGTGGTGCTCACCGTACAGGCGCAGCTGCACGGGTGCGGAACCGGCCGGGGTGGTCAGCGTGAACGATGGCCGTCCGGTGGAGTCCAGGCGAACATCCTGTGCGCGGACGTGGGCGTCCGGCGACTCCCCGAACAGCACCACCCTGGCCCTGGTCCGGGCCGCCATCGCGCGCACCAGCCGGTCGTCGGCGTTGAGGATCGCGGCGCCGTCCGCGGGCAGTGCCTCGACTAGCTCGCCCTTGGCCTCGGCGATCGCCTCCTGGGAGCCGAACTCGCCGACGTGCGCGGTGCCGACGTTCAGCACCAGGCCGATCCGGGGCGGGGTGATCGAGGTGAGGTACTCGATGTCGCCCTTGTGCCGGGCGCCCATCTCCATCACCAGGTGCCGGGTGCCGGGCTCGACCCGCAGCGCGGTCATCGGGTGCCCGATCTCGTTGTTGAGCGAGCCGGGCGGGTAGACGGTGTCGCCCAGGCGCTGGAGCAGCTGGGCGATCAGGTCCTTGGTGCTGGTCTTGCCGGCCGAGCCGGTCAGCGCCACCACGGTGGTCGCCTCGGCCCGGGCGACCACGGTCCGGGCCAGCTTGCCCAGCGCGTCCACCACGCTGTCGACCAGCACGGCGGGCACACCGACCGGCCGGGAGGCCAGCACCGCGACGGCGCCGGCCGCGACGGCCCGCTCCGCGTAGTCGTGTCCGTCCACGTGCTCGCCGGCGAAGGCCGCGAACAGGCAGCCGGGGCGCACCTTGCGGGAGTCGACCTCGACCGGGCCGGTCACCGGGGTCGCGGGGTCGGCGCCGTCCAGGGTGCCTCCGACTGCTGCGGCCACCTCGGCCAGGGTCAGTGCGATCACGGCTGCTCTACTCCTCCGGTGCCCCGGGCGGCCGTGGTCTGCGTGATGGATTCGCGCAGCACCTCCCGGTCGTCGAAGGGGCGGATCTCGTCTCGTACGTACTGGCCGAGCTCATGGCCCTTGCCGGCCACCAGCACGGTGTCCCCGGCCTGGGCGCGGGCCACCGCGAGGTGGATCGCCTCGGCGCGGTCGGGGACGACCAGGACGGCCCCGCGCTCGGCCTCCGGCACCGAGGCGGCGCCGGTCAGCATGGTGGCGAGGATCGCCACCGGGTCCTCGCTGCGCGGGTTGTCGCTGGTCAGCAGGGCGGTGTCGGCCAGCCTGGCGGCGATGGCGCCCATCGGGGCGCGCTTGTGCGGGTCGCGGTCGCCGCCGCAGCCGACCACCACGTGCAGCCGGCCCTTGGTGACCTCGCGCAGCGAGGCGAGGACGGCCTGCAGCGCGTCGGGCTTGTGCGCGTAGTCGACCACCGCGACGAACGGCTGTCCGGCGTCCACCCGCTCCAGCCGGCCCGGTACCCCGGGCACCGCGGCGATCCCGGCGACGGCCTGCTCCAGCGGCAGCCCGGCGGTGACCAGCACGGTGATCGCGGCCAGCGCGTTGGCGACGTTGAACGGACCGGGCAGCGGGACGGCGGCGTCGGCCTCGGCGCCGTCGGGCCCCAGCACCCGGAAGGTCGAGCCCACCGGGCCGAGCTGGACGTCCACGGCCCGCCAGTCGGCCTCGGGCGCGCCGTTGGCGGAGAACGAGGCCACCGGGATCTTCGCCTCGGCGGCCAGCCTGCGCCCGTACTGGTCGTCCAGGTTGACCACGCCGCGCCGGGACTTGCCGGGCTGGAAGAGCCGGGCCTTGGCCTGGAAGTAGTCCTCCATGTCCGGGTGGAAGTCGAGGTGCTCGGGGGTGAGGTTGTTGAACAGGGCGACGTCGTACGTCACCCCGTCGGTGCGGCCGAAGACCAGCGCGTGGCTGGAGACTTCCATGGTCACCGCGTCCGCACCGCGCTCGCCCATCACGCCGAGGATCGCGTGCAGGTCGGTGGCCTCGGGGGTGGTCCGCTCGCTCTTGATCCGCTCGCTGCCGACCCGCATCTCGACCGTGCCGATCACCCCGGGGTTGCGCCCGGCGCCGCGCAGGCCGCCCTCGACCAGGTAGGACGTGGTGGTCTTGCCGTTGGTACCGGTCAGCCCGAGCATCAGCAGCCGCTCGGAGGGCCGGCCGTAGACGGCGGCCGCCAGCTCGCCCATCCGGGCCCGCGGCCGGTCGACCACCAGCAGCGGCAGGCCGGTGCCGGCCGCCAGCTCGGCGCCGGCCGGGTCGGTGAGCAGCGCCACCGCGCCCGCCGCGGCGGCCTGGGCCGCGAAGGCCGCGCCGTGGTGGTTGGCGCCCGGGAAGGCCACGTACACGTCGCCCGGGCGCACCGCGCGGGAGTCGTGGGTGACGCCGGTGACCGGGCCTCCCTCGACGGGCGCGAGGCCCAGCAGACGGGCCAGCTCGGCGAGCGGCAGGGCGGCCGTCTCGGCCGGGCGGGGCGGGCTCACGGTGATTTGATCGGGTTTCGGCACGGCGGGAAGGCTATCCGCCGAAGGGTGTCCAGGGCCAAACCGGGCCCTCGCCGCGCCGTCGTCCCACCCCGCCCGCTCGTTGCTCATGGTCGATCACGGCTTCCACTCGACGGCCAGGTTGGGCGCCTCGCTACCGCTCGGCGGCACCTGCAGGGTCTTCAGGGTGAACTCCATCACCTGCTTGAACACCGGACCGCAGAGCTGGCCGCCGAAGTGGCCGTTGACCGGGCCCTGGAGCACGCAGGAGACGGTCACCCGGGGAGCGTCGGCGGGGGCGAAGCCGATGAAGGACGCGGTGTAGCCGTCGTAGCCCTTGCCGTTCGCCGCCCCCCGGTTGGCCGTACCGGTCTTGCCCGCGATGCGGTAGCCGGGGATGGCCGCCTTGCCGCCGGTGCCCTGCTCGTCGGAGACGACCGACTCCAGCATCTCGGTGAGGGTCTTGGCGGTCTGCTCGCTGACCACCCGGGACTCCGCGCCGGGCGCGGCCGGGGTGTACTTCCCGTCGGGCGCGGTGGTGCCCTGGACGACGCTGGGCGCCACCCGCACGCCCCCGTTGGCGATCGTGGAGTAGACGGAGGTGGCCTGCAGCGCGTTGACCGTCAGCGGGCCCTGGCCGAACGAGATGTTGTACTTCTCCGACGCGACCAGGTCCTCCGGCTTCTTGAGCCCTCCGGCGGTCTCCCCGGGGAAGCCGAGACCGGTGGGCTCGCCGACGCCGAACTTGCGCATGTAGCCGTCGAGGATCCGGTTGGCCTCGGCCTGGTCCGCGCCGAGCGTCTCGGCGGCCTCGATGGTACCGATGTTGGAGGACTTGGCGAGCACCCCGGCCAGCGTCAGGTACCAGGTGCTGTGGTCGATGTCGTCCTTGAACTCCTGGCCTGCCCGGACCAGCCGGTTGGGGACGGTGACCTTGGTGTCCCAGGTCGCCTTGCCGGAGTCCAGCACGGCGGCCATGGTCATCAGCTTGGCGGTGCTGCCGGGCTCGTACGCGTCCTGCAGCGCGGGGTTCCCGAGCTGGGAGGACCTGGCCGTGCTCAGGTCGTTGGGGTTGAAGCCGGGCGAGGAGGCCATCGCCAGCACCTGGCCGGTCTTCACGTCCTGGACGATCACATAGCCCTTCTCCGCCCCGGAGTTGGCGACCTGGTCGGTGATGGCCCGCTGGGCGGCCCACTGGATGTCCCGGTTGATGGTCAGCCGCAGGTCGGTGCCGGGCACGGCCGGGTCCAGCGAGCCCCCGGCGGTGGGCACCAGCCGGCCGCCCGCCTGGGCGTAGCTGCTGTGGCCCTCCTTGCCGGCCAGCTGCTTCTGGTACTGCTGCTCCAGGCCGCCGGCGCCCTCGCCCTCGGCGTTGACGAAGCCGACCAGGTTGGCGGCGAGGCCGTCCGAGGGGTAGACCCGCTTCTGGGTGTCCCGGTTGAAGACCCCGGCCAGCGGGTTGGCGCACTCGTTGTCCACCCTGGTCCGCCCGCCCTCCTCGGCCGGCTTGTTCAGCAGCCGCTTCTGGGCCAGGCAGGCCTTGGAGTTCGCCTTCTTCTCCAGGCTCGACTTGAGGTCGCTGATCTGGTTCTTGGTGTCCGGGGTCTGCTGGGCGGCGAGCCGCTTGTAGCGCGTCTTGGGGGTGTGCAGGTCGGCGGCGATCTTCTCCTTGGGCAGGCCGAGGATCGGTGCCAGCAGCGCGGCCGCCTGTTCCGGCGCGTCCGGGATCCCGGAGGACGCCGGGGTGAACATGGCCGGGTCGGCGGTGATGTCGTACGCGTCGACGGTGGTGGCCAGCGCCACACCGTCGGCGGACGTTATCGAGCCGCGCTCGGCGGTGATCGGGATGCTCTGGTAGCGGTTGGTGTTGGCGTCGGCGGCCAGCGCGTCCGAGTCCAGCAGCTGGAGCTGGACCAGGCGGCCGGCGAACACCGAGAACACCAGCGACATCACGACGGTGATCACCCGCAGCCGGCGGCGCGGGTCGGCCAGCCGGATCCCCTTCGGCCGCTGCGGCGGGCGGGGCCTGGGGCGCGGCTTGGCGCCCGCCTGACCGCGGGCCGGCGGGCGGCCCTCCGGGCGGCGCTGCTGCGGGGCCCGGGGCGTCCTCGCGGCGAACGGCTGCTGCGCCCTGGGGGGCTGCCCCTTGGGCGCCTGGGTCTTCGGGGGCTGCTTCGACCGCGCGGACTGGGGCTTGGCCGGCTGCGCCTTGCCGGGCTGGGCCTTGCCGGACTGGCCGCGCGGGGCGGGCGGCCGCCGGCCGCCCGTGCCGCCGGTGGGCTGTCGGGGCGTGCTCATCGGCCCGCACCTCCGCTCGCGGGCGGCGCCGGGTTGATCTGGACGGTGCCGTCACCGACGGTGGCCGCCGGCGCCGGGGCGCTCTGCTGCGCACTCGGCGCGGGCTGCCTGCCCGGCCACGGTTCGGCGGTGGACCGCTTCACCGGGGGGCTGTCCTGGGCCGGACCGGGTTTGCCGATCACCGTGCCACCGTTCTGGAGATCGAGGAAGGCCATCCCACCGGCCGGTACCATGCCCAGCTCGCCGGCCCGGCGCGCGAGCGCGTCCGGCGCGGAGCTCTGGTCGATCTGGTGCTGGAGGCCCTGCTGCTCGTCGGTGAGCACCGTGGTCTGCCGCTGCAGCTTGGACAGCTCGAAGGAGCCTTCGTTGAGCGCGGTGTTCAGCGCGAGCAGCCCGAGCATCCCCGCCGCCAGCAGGACCACCACCAGGACGGCGAACGGCGTCCGCCCCCGGGAGCGCCGCCCCGGCCGGACCGTGATCCGCGCCCTGCCGCCCTGTCCGGGGAGCACTGCTCTCCCCGCCCCGCCTCCGGCCACCGGCCCCACGCTCTTCCTCCGCCCTTCGGACCGCCCCGGAGCCTGGTCAGCCCCGGGTGCTTCGGTCCCTGATCCTCTCCGCCACCCGCAGCCGCACGGGCGCGGCACGCCGGTTCTCCTCGATCTCCTCCTCGGTAGCCAGTTCGGCACCGCGAGTGATCAGCTTCAGCCAGGGCTGGTGCTCCTCCGGGATGAACGGCAGCCCGGGCGGGGCGCTGCTGGTCGCCCCGGCCGCGAAGTACTGCTTGACCAGACGGTCCTCCAGCGACTGGTAGGACATCACGGCGATCCGCCCGCCCAGCGCCAGCACGTCCAGCGCCCCCGGGATCGCGCGGTCCAGCACCTCCAGCTCGCCGTTGACCTCGATCCGCAGCGCCTGGAAGGTGCGCTTGGCCGGGTTCCCGCCGGTGCGCCGGGTGGCGGCCGGGATGGCGTTGCGTACCAGATCGACCAGACGCGCGCTGGTGGTGAACGGTTCCTTCTCGCGCTCCCGCACGATCACCGAGGCGATCTTGCCCGCGAACCGCTCCTCACCGTAGACCTTGAGGATCCGGGCCAGCTGCCCGTGACTGTAGGTGTTCAGCACCTCGGCCGCGCTCAGGCCGCGGGTCTGGTCCATCCGCATGTCCAGCGGGGCGTCCTGGGCGTACGCGAAGCCGCGCTCCGCCTCGTCCAGCTGCATCGAGGAGACGCCGAGGTCGAACAGGATGCCCTGCACCTCGGCGATGCCGAGCCGCTCCAGCACCTCGGGGATCTCGTCGTAGACGGCGTGCACCAGGGTGGCCCGGTCGCCGAACGGGGCGAGGCGCTCGCCGGAGAGCTTCAGCGCGGCCGGGTCACGGTCCACCGCGACCAGCCGGACGTCCGGGAACTGGGTCAGCAGGGCCTCGCTGTGCCCGCCGAGGCCGAGGGTGGCGTCCACCACCACGGCGCCCGGCCGCGAGATCGCCGGGGCCAGCGCGTCCATGCACCGCTGCAGCATCACAGGGACGTGCTTGGGGGCCGGATCGTTGGTGCTCATGCGCGGTGGCGCCCTTCCTCGGTGCGAAGCAGCCCGATGTCCGGGAGCTCCGACCATTTTGGCCCACCGCGCACCGGAGCCGACGCATGGGGCCGTGACGCGGCCCGTGGTCCCCGCCCGCTCAAGGGGAAGGTCGTGACCGCCCGGCGCCGGGGAAGGTGCGCCAGGTGGCACGGAGCGGGTGGAGGCCACGGGCCGCGTCGACCGCGGCACCGGCCGGAAAGGCCCGGTTGACGGGGTCCGGCGGGTGTGCTCCACTGCGCGGCAACTCTATCGCGCGCACCCGGTCAGTCAATGGCCCGCTCCGGCGCACCACCCGGGCGGCGGTACGGATCGCCGCAGGTCGCGAGCGCCGGGGCGGACCGCCGTCGGCGCAGCCCCGGAGGCGCGCGGGACTGCCCCGCACACCGGCCCGCCGGGCCTCCGAGAATCCGGACGAATGGGGTCAGAACGCCCTGACCAGCACCTCCGGGACCTGCCGCGTTGTGGATATGCGCTCGGTCACAGCCGCCCGCTCTGTAGCCCCCCACCCCACCACGAGCGCGGAAATCGCACTAACGTCTCCAGCATGACAGTGACCCCCGACCGGCCCACGCCGACCGCCGCTGCCGGCTCCGCCAAGCCGACCATCATCGACCGCTTCGTGGCGGCGAACCGCGAGTACGCGGTGACCTTCCGCGACGGGGGCATGGACGCCCGTCCGGTCCAGAAGATCGCCGTGGTGGCGTGCATGGACGCCCGGCTCGACCTGTTCGCGGCGCTCGGCCTCGAACTCGGCGACGCCCACGTCATCCGCAACGCCGGCGGCGTCGTCACCGACGACACCATCCGCTCGCTCACCATCAGTCAGCGCGCCCTGGGGACCCGCTCGATCGCGCTGATCCACCACACCGGCTGCGGCCTGCTGGGCCTCACCGAGGACTTCCGCCGCGAGCTGGCGCAGGAGGTCGGCCAGCGCCCGCAGTGGGCGGTGGAGGCCTTCACCGACCTCGACAGCGACGTCCGGCAGTCCATGCAGCGGGTCCGCACCTCGCCGTTCCTGCTCCACACGGACGACGTGCGCGGCTTCGTCTTCGACGTCCACACCGGGCTGCTCCGCGAGATCGGCTGACCCCTCCCGTCCCACCGGCCACGTCCAGGCCCGGCCAGCGTCGCCCGGGCCCCGCCGGGCGTCCGCCCGTACCGTCTCGGAGCGCTTCCGCTCCGCCCCTGACCGCTTCCCCGGTGCTTCCCGGCCGGATGGTGACTTCTGGCCACCGCCCGGGGGAGAATGCGCCTGCCGGTCTGACCCCGAACCACCTGGGGCGGCCAGGCCGCAGGCCGTACCCCGGCACCGGCTCCCTGTTCGGAACCGCTCCCGGAGGGGCCGCGTCAAGCATGGGGTGGGGGCCGGTCTCGGGGTGAGGCGGGCACAGCGTGCCAGGGAGCGAACGGGTGACGAGCTACAACGATCAGGCCGGTCTCGAAGGTCGTGCGGGAGGCGGCCGGCGGACCGGGGAAGCCCACCCGGCCGGTCTGCCCGAGCTCGGCGCGGTCGTCGACCGGGTGCGCGCCAACATCGAGAGCGTGATCGAGGGCAAGCCGGAGGCCGTCCGGATCGCGCTGACCGTCCTGCTCGCCGAGGGCCACCTGCTGCTGGAGGACGTCCCCGGCGTCGGCAAGACCATGCTCGCCAAGGCGCTGGCCCGGTCCGTCGACTGCACCGTGCGGCGCATCCAGTTCACTCCGGACCTGCTGCCCTCCGACGTCACCGGCACCAACATCTACGACCAGCACCAGCGCGACTTCGAGTTCCGCCCGGGCGCGATCTTCGCCCAGATCGTGGTCGGCGACGAGATCAACCGGGCCTCGCCGAAGACCCAGTCCGCGCTGCTGGAGTCGATGGAGGAGCGGCAGGTCACCATCGACGGCACCAGCTACGAACTGCCCTCGCCGTTCATGGTGGTGGCCACGCAGAACCCGGTCGAGATGGAGGGCACCTACCCCCTCCCGGAGGCCCAGCGGGACCGCTTCATGGCCCGGATCTCGATCGGCTACCCGAGCACCGAGGCCGAGCTCGCGATGCTCGACGTGCACGCCGGTGCCAGCCCGCTGGAGGACCTCCAGCCGGTGGCGCACGCCGCCGACATCCTCAAGCTGATCGAGCTGGTGCGCACCGTGCACATCGCCGAGCCGGTCCGCCGCTACGCCGTCGACCTGGTCGCCGCCACCCGCAGCAGCCACGAGCTGCGGCTCGGCGCCTCGCCGCGCGCCACCCTGCACCTGGTGCGGGCCGCCCGCGCCGCCGCCGCCCTGGACGGACGCGACTACGTCACCCCGGACGACATCCAGCGGCTCGCCGTCCCGGTGCTCGCCCACCGTCTGATGCCGACCGCGGAGACCCAGCTCAGCCGCCGTACCGCCGAGCAGATCGTGGTCGACCTGGTCGCCCGGCTGCCGCTGCCGCGCCCGCAGGGCAGCCCGGCCGTCCGGAGGGGCTGAGGTGGGGCCGTCCGACGCACCGTCAGGCCTGCGCGCCGGCCTGCGCGGCCTCACCACCCGGGGCCGCTCCTTCCTCGCCGCCGGGCTGACCGCGGTGGTCTGCGCCTACCTCCTCGACCAGGACGCGCTGCTGCGCGTGGGCGTGCTGCTCGCCGCGCTGCCGCTGGCGGCCGCGCTGCTGCTGGCCAGCACCCGCTACCGGGTGGCCAGCGGCCGCCGGCTCAGCCCGCGCCGCGCCACCGCGGGCCAGGAGGCCCGGGTCCATCTGCGGGTCGACAACGTCTCCCGGGTGCCCACCGGCCTGCTGCTGCTGGAGGACAAGGTCCCGTACGTACTCGGGCCGCGCCCGCGCTTCGTCCTGGACCGGGTCGAGCCGCGCGGCAACCGCGAGGTCTCCTACCGGGTCCGCTCCGACCTGCGCGGCCGCTACCCGCTCGGCCCGCTCCAGCTGCGCCTCTCCGACCCGTTCGGGATGTGCGAGCTGAACCGTTCCTTCACCGCCTCCGACACCCTGACCGTCGTCCCGCAGGCGCAGCCCCTGCCGCACGTGCGGCTGAGCGGCGAGTGGGCCGGCCAGGGCGAGAGCCACACCCGCACCCTCGCGCTGGCCGGGGACGACGACGTGATCCTGCGCGAGTACCGGCCCGGTGACGACCTGCGCCGGGTGCACTGGAAGTCCACCGCCCGGTACGGCGAACTGATGGTGCGGCGCGAGGAGCAGCCGCAGAAGGCCCGGGCCAGCGTCCTGCTGGACACCCGGGAGGTCGGCCACCGGGGCAACGGCCCCGCGTCCTCCTTCGAGTGGGCGGTCGGCTGCGCCGCCTCGGTCGCCGTCCACCTGCTGGAACGCGGCTACCAGACCCGGCTGCTCACCGACACCGGCCACTGCGTGCCCGGCCCGGCCGCCGGCGGCAACACCGCGGCCGACGCCTCCGGTCTGATCCTGGACGCGCTCGCGGTGGTCGACCTCTCCGACGGCGGCGGGCTCTCCCGCGCCGAGGAACCGCTGCGGGCCTCCGGCGAGGGCCTGCTGGTCGCCGTCCTCGGCGAGCTGGACGAGGCCCAGACCGCCCGGCTGGCCCGGCTGCGCGGCCGGACCGGCGGCGCCGTGGTCTTCCTGCTCGACACCGACACCTGGGCCGGCCTGCGGCTGCTCGCCCCCGAGACCGGCGGTGACGAGTTCCGCGCCCGCGTCCAGCAGCTGCGCGAGGCCGGCTGGACGGTGCTGCCGGTCCGCGCCGGGGACTCCGCCCCCGACCTCTGGCAGGCCGCCGACCGGGCCAAGGCGTCCTCCCCCTACCGAGAAGAGGCCGGCGCGTGACCACCCGGGCCAAACTGACCGTGTACTCGGCGCTGGCCACCGCACTGGCCGCGCTCTGCCTGACCCCGCTGCTCACCACCAAGAGCTGGATCATCAACGCCTTCGTGGTGATCGCGGCGGTCGCGGCGTCCGGCGCAGGCCTGCGCCGGACGCCCTTCTACCGCTGGACGGTGCCGCTCGGGCAGCTCCTCGTCCTGTTCGTCCTGCTGCTGGTCGGCTTCGCCGGCTCCACCGCCGTGTGGGGCGGCGTCGTGCCCGGGCCGCGGTCGGTGCACACCCTCGGCCAGGTCCTCGGCACCGGGCTGGACGACATCCAGGAGTACGCCATCCCGGCGCCGCCCAACCCGGGCCTGCGACTCATCCTGGTCGCCTCCGTCGGGCTGATCGCCGTCGTGGTGGACACCGTCGCGGTGACCTACCGGCGCTCGGCGCTGGCCGGGCTGCCCCTGCTGGCCCTGTACTCGGTCGGCAACGGCCTGGCCGGCAGCGGCGGCAGCTGGATCTGGTTCGCACTGGCGGCCGGCGGCTACCTGGTGCTGCTCTTCGCCGAGGGCCAGGACCGGGTCTCCCGCTGGGGCCGGGTCTTCCGCGGCAGCTCGCGCGGCACCGGGGGCACCGGCGCGCTCAGCCAGGGCGGCCAGCGGGTCGGTGTACTGGCCCTCGCGCTGGCCCTGCTGCTGCCGGTCTTCCTGCCGCGCTGGGACGCCGGCCTGATCCACGGCACGTCCGGCCCGGGCTCGGGCAAGGGCTCCGGCTCCGGGGGCGCGGCCAGCCTGGACCCGCTGGTCACGCTGGAGGCCGCGTTCAACAGCCCCAGCGACGAGGTGCTGCTCAACTACCGCATGGACGGCGACCAGGCCCAGTCCACCTACCTGCGCACCGGCTCGCTGGACACCTTCGACGGCGCCTCGTGGAAGCTCGTGAGCACCGGGCTGGGCGACCTCAAGAACCTCCCCCGCCCCGCAGGGCTCACCGACGCCGACCTCCCCACGATCGACGGCGACTTCGAGGTCACCGACCGGCTGGAGTCGGCCTGGCTGCCGGTGCCCTACCCGGCCAAAAGCATCACCGTCCCCAACCCCGACAGCTGGCAGGTGGACGCCCTCACCGACACCGTGCAGCCCACCAAGGACAAGGCGATCAAGGGCCTGAAGTACCAGGTCAGCGCCCTGGACGTACGGCCGACCGCCACGGAGCTGCGCACGGCGCCCGCCGCCCCGGCCCAGATCGTCGAGCACTACACCGAGCTGCCCAGGGAACTGCCCCCGGTCGTCGCGGAGAAGGCGCTGGCCGTCACCGCGAAGGCGCGCACCCCGTACGACAAGGCGCTGGCCCTGCAGTCGTGGTTCACCGGTCCCGAGTTCACCTACGACACCAAGATCCAGCCGGGCACCGGAAGCTCCGCGATCGAGACCTTCCTGCGGGACCGCAGGGGCTTCTGCGTCCACTTCGCCTCCACCATGGCGGCGATGGCCCGCACACTGAAGATCCCCGCCCGGGTCGCGGTCGGCTTCACCCCCGGCGACGCCAAGGGCGGCAACCAGTTCTCGGTGACCGGGCAGAAGTACCACGCCTGGCCCGAGCTGTACTTCGAGGGCTTCGGCTGGACGCGCTTCGAGCCCACCAAGAGCCGCGGCGTGCAGCCCAGCTACGCCGACCCGGTCTCCGCCCCCGCCACCGCTCCGACCCAGCAGCCGACCGCCGCCGCGCAGAGCACGGCCCCGGTGGCCGCGCCCTCCGTCGGCAGCGACTGCGACCCCAGGCTGCGTCGGCTGGGCGAGTGCGAGGACCGGAAGAAGACCGCCGCCGGCGCCCACGAGGAGTCCTGGCTGCTGTCCTGGCAGGTGCTGGGCACCCTCGCCGGGATCCTGGTACTGATCGCGCTGCTGCTCACCCCGATGTTCTGGCGGACGATGCTGCGCCGGCGCCGGATCGGTCCGGGCGGGCGCCGCCGGCCGGGCGGCAGCGGGCCCGCGGAGCTGACCGACGAACAGGTGCTGGCCGCCTGGGACGAGTTGGTCGACTCGGCCTGGGACCTCGGCATCCCGCCGGACGAGTCGCGCACCCCGAGGTCCGCCGCCCGCCGGATCTCCGAGACCGCCGAGCTGGACGAGGCCTCGGCGGCGGCCGCCGGGCGGGTGGCGCTGGCCGCCGAGCGGGTGCTCTACGCCCGCGACGCCCGGATCACCGCGCCGCTGGCGGCGGACGTCCGGACCGCCCGGGACGGCCTGCGGGCCGGAGCCGGCCGGACCGGCCGGACCAGGGCGGTGCTGTTGCCGCCGTCCTCGGCCCAGTTGTCGTGGCGGATCTCCGACGCCGTGCTGGCCGCCCGGCTCGCCGTCCGTGGCCGGGTCTCCCGGGTGACCGGGGCGGTCACCGGGCCGGTACGCCGGGCCTGGGGCGGGCTGCGGCGCCGGAAGGGCGGCGGGGAGTCCGGGGAGTCCTGAGGGACGCCCCCGGGACGGAACGCCGAGGGCGGGCAGTCGGTCCGACTGCCCGCCCTCTGCGGCTGTTCCAGGTGTGGCCGTTCAACCGTGGACCCCGACGGCTCCGGCCCTTCGGCTCAGAGCCCGCTCTGCTCGTCCCGGCGGCGCTGCCAGCGCTGCTCGACCCGGTCCATCATCCCGGCCTTGCGGCGCGGCGCGGCGGCCGGCCGGGGGCCGGAGCCCTGGCTCGCCGGACCACGGCGCCAGCCCGTCACGGCGAAGACCGCGCACCCCAGCATCACCAGGAACCCGACGATGCTGACCCAGATCTGGTCGGGGACGACCATTCCGCCCATCAGCAGGCCGATGCCCACCACGAATCCCCCGACGGCCAGGTAGACCCGCCGGCGGGTGTAGGTGCGCAGCCCGGTTCCCTCAAGCGCCGACGCGAATTTGGGATCTTCGGCATACAGCGCTCGCTCCATCTGGTCGAGCAGTCGCTGCTCGTGCTCCGAGAGCGGCACGGAGTCCTCCTACTCGTCGGTCGCGGGTGCGACCGGTCCGCCGCCCCGGTCGGGGAGGCAAGTCCAATCAGCCATCAGGGCACGCGGTCGGACGCCTGTGCGGGGGGACCCGACCCGTGTCGTCCATATGCCCCATGCGTCCGGCTGTCATGCTTTCCGGCTTTACCCAGATCATACGGTCCACGGACCTGTTACGGGGTGGTCGGCTTCGCGTGGGCCGGGCCACCCCGACCGGTCCCGGCCGCACTGTGCCCAACGCCGCACACCCCGGACAAGTGCCCGATCCGATGGAATCGGCCGAGACCTGGGGACCTTCGGAGACGACCGGCAGGAGACCGGTGGGCGAACCGCCGCCGGACACCCGGCGGACGGTGTGCGAAACCTCTGCGGAGCGGGTGTGTGGGGCGGGTGTGCGAAACGTCTCCGCCGGGGGTCAGGCCAGCGTCGCCAGGACGTGCAGCTGGGTCGCCACGGCGTGGAAGGCGGGCTGCCCGGCGGCGGCCTCCTCCAGCTTCAGCAGCGCCTCCAGCGCGCCCGGCTCGGTGTCCACCAGCACACCGGGCACCAGGTCGGCGAAGACCCGGACACCGTGCACCGACTCCACCCGCAGACCGGCGCCGTCGGCCAGCCGGCCCAGCTCCTCGCCGGTGAAGCGGCGCGGCATCGGGTCGTTCTCGCCCCAGCGGCCGTCCGCGGCGCCCAGCACCGTCCGGGCCTCGGTGAAGTGGCCGGCGAGCGCGCGGGCCAGCACCGCGCCGTTGCGGTTGGCGGCCAGCAGGCTGACCAGGCCACCCCGGCGCAGGGTGCCGGCCAGGCTGCCGAGCGCCTCGGCCGGGTCGTCCACGACCTCCAGCACGCCGTGGCAGAGCACCGCGTCGACCGTCCCCGGCGCGACCAGCTCGGGGAGCGTCTGGGTGTCGCCCTGGACGGCGCGGACCAGGTCGGTGACACCGGCCTCGGCGGCCCGCCGCTCCAGCGCGAACAGGGCGTCGGGGCTCGGGTCGACCACGGTGACCCGGTGGCCGAGCCGGGCGACCGGCACGGCGAAGTTGCCGGTGCCGCCGCCGGTGTCGACCACGTCGAGCACGGGCTGGTCCAGCTCGGCCGCCCGCTTCTCCAGGGCGGTGCGGACCACCTCCCACACCACGGCGGTACGCAGGGCGCTGCGGGGACGCGTCGGGTACAAGGCGGGGCTCCTCGGCACATGCAGATCGATCAGGATGCCTCCACCTTAGTCCGGGCCGACGGGCCGGGCCGCGCCGCCGGCCGTCGGCCGCGGACCGGGCCCGCCGCCGGTCACCGGCGGCGGGCCGGGCGGTCACCGTCGCCGTCGTCGGCACCGCCGTCAGCACCGCCGTTGTCGCTGCCGCCGCCGTCGTCGTCCAGCGGCAGCCTCGGGGCGGGCGGCGCGGGGCGCAGGCCGAGCAGGCGCTCGACCAGGCGCAGGAAGAGGGCCGAGTTGCGGATCAGGTCGTCGGCGTCGCGGGCGGAGGCGGCGCCCCTGATCCCGGCCTCGGCGGCGGCCCGGCGGCGGGCGCCGGCCGCGAAGTAGACCGCCCACTCGGCGAGCTCCGGCGCCACCTCGGGCAGCACCTCCCAGGCGCTGCGGATGGCCTTGCGCCGCCGGGGGCTCTTCTCCGGCCGCCCGCGCACCGCGAGCACGGCCGCGACGGTGCGCAGCGCGGCGAGATGCGCGGCGGCGTACCGCTCCAGCGGGTCCTCCAGGGCGCGGGCGCGGTCGAGCGTGCGGTGGGCGTCGGCGAGCAGGTCCAGCGCGGCCGGCGGGGCGGCGGCCCGGCGCGGCACGGGGTGGACGTCCCCGCGGCCCGGACGGGCGGCGGGCTGGGGGGAGGCCGGTGGGTGGGAGGCGGGGTGGAGGCGGGCGGTGACGGGCTCAGGGTGGCTGATGGTCATGGTCTCCCCCGGTCCGAGGCAGCGCGCGAGCCGGGTGGCCCGTGCTCCTCCATCGTGAACCGGACCACTGACAACGCGGTCGCGAGCGATGGCGCGGCCACTCGCCGTGCGGGCGCACAGGTGTGCGCGCGGGCGTACGTCCGGGCGTGCGGGTGGGCGTGATTCGGGTGGGCGTGCGTATTTGCGTATGAACGGGCCCGGTTCCGGATAGCCGCCCTCGGGCGTGCGGGCGTGCGGGCGTGCGGGCGTGCGTGTGGGCGGCGGGCATCGGCCGGTCCTCCCGGCCCCGCACCACCGCCCCGCACCGGCCGAAGCGCCGTCCCCCCACGGACGGCGTTCCGGCTCTCCCCCGTCGCCGCCCCCCCCGGCCGTGCTCCGCCGCCCCGTGTCGGCGGTGCGCGGCCTCCGGCCGGCTCCCGTACGGACCCGCCGGTGCCGTCCCGCCGACCTCTCACGGCCGGTGGACGGCACCTGTCCGCCTCCCGGTCCGGCGCGCCCGACGCGCTCTCCGTCCCGGTGCCCCTACTGTCCCGTCCCCGCAGGTCGGAGGCCATCCGCTCAGATACTCAACCGCTTTTCTGAGTATCCGTACTCAGTCCCTTCCGGGCCAGGAACCGGCCGCCCCCGGCCGGCGTCCCGGGTACGGTACGGCGAGACCGGGTGGACCCGGCAGGCGCTCCGAGGAGGGAGACCGATGACGATCGTGCCGCTGATCTTCACCAGCGGGCTGGCCAGTGGGATCAACGCGTACGCGGTGGTGCTGCTGCTCGGGCTGCTGGGCCGGTTCGCCGGGACCGACTCGGTACCGTCGGCGCTGGAGCGCACCGATGTGCTGATCGCCGCCGCCGCGCTGTTCCTGCTGGAGGCGGTGGCCGACAAGATCCCCTACGTGGACAGCGTCTGGGACGCCGTCCACACCGTGATCCGCCCGGTCGCGGGCGCCACCGTCGGCGCGCTCCTCGCGAGCGCCGACCCGGGCTCGCTCGGCGAGGTCGCGGCGGGCGCCATGGGCGGCACCACCGCACTGGTCAGCCATCTGGTGAAGGCCTCGCTGCGGATGGCGGTCAACACCTCGCCCGAACCGGCCAGCAACATCGTGGTCAGCCTGGCCGAGGACGTCTCGGTCGCCGGGCTGGTCACCCTGGCGATCTTCCACCCGTGGCTGGCCGCGTCGGTCGCCGCCGTGCTGCTGGCCGTCGGCCTGCTGCTGGTCTGGTTCGCGATCAGCCGGATCCGCCGCTTCCGGGCCCGCCGCCGCGAGCGCAGGGCCGCCCGCGCGGCCGGCCCGCGACCGGCGGAGGCCGCGGCCGGTGAGGCGGGGGAAGGATCGTGGGCGGCGCGGTCATAGGATCGGGTGCCATGGCACGGATCGTCATCATCGGCGCAGGAATGAGCGGGCTCGCGGCGGCTTCCCGGCTGGCGACCCTCGGACATCGGGTGACGGTCTGCGAGGCCGGGGGCACGTACGGGGGCATGGTCGGCCGGTACGAGCGGGCCGGCTTCGCCTTCGACACCGGCCCCGGTCTGCTCACCCTCCCGGCCGTCTACCGCGACCTCGCGCTGAAGACCGGCAAGGAGCCGCTGGAGCAGCTGGTCGAGCTGGTCCCGGTGGACCCGGAGAGCCTGCACCTCTTCCCGGACGGCACCGTCCTCACCCTGCCCAACGCCTCCCGGGCCGGTTACATCCAGGCCCTGGACGCCGCGTTCGGCCCTGGCTCGGGCGCCCGCTGGAGCGAGGTGATGAACCACGGCCGCACCGTCTGGGAGACCACCCGCCGCCCGCTGCTGGAGGAGCCCCTCCCGGCCGACCCTGCCCCGCTGCACGGCGACCCCTACCCCACCCCGCCCCGCCAGGGCCTGGCCCGGCTGCGCCGGCCCCGCCCGTGGACCCTCGCCGACGTCGCCGCCCGCGAACTCGGCGGCCACCCCGGCCCGACCGCCCTGCTGCACGAGCACGCGCTGCGCTTCGGCCTCGACCCGCGCACCGCCCCGGCGAGCGCCACCGTGCTGCCGTACATGGAGCAGTCCTTCGGCGTCTGGTACGTGCGCGGTGGCATCCGCGCGCTGGCCGAGGCGGTGTACCGGCGGTGCGAGCAGCGCGGGGTGACGTTCCGCTTCGACACGCCGGTGACCAAGGTGGCGACCCGGGACGGCCGGGTCTGCGGCGTCCAGACCAAGGGCGACCGGCTCGACGCGGATCTGGTGGTCTCCTCGATGGACGCCAGGGTGCTGCACACCGGCTGGACGGGCCCGGCCGAGTCGTCCGACGACTGGCCCGCCTCCGCCCAGCGGCTGCACGGCGTGCCCGGGCGGGTCAGCGTGCTGCTCGCGCTGCGCGGCGCCCGTCCGGCCGGCACCGCGCACCGCACGGTGGTGCACGCGGCGGACCCGGCCGCCGAACTCGCCGGGATCTTCACCCCCGGAGCCCCGCTCGCGGACCGGCCGACCGTCCAGGTGCTGCGGCCCGACGACCCGTCGCTCCACCCCGAGGGCCACGAGAGCGTGGTGCTCACCGCGACCACGCCCTCACTGGACTTCGACTGGGGCGCGCCCGGCGCGGCCGACCGCTTCGCCGACCGGATGCTCGCCCACGTCGACGCGGCCGGCCTGGGCCTCGGCGAGCGGGTGCTGTGGCGGGTGGTGCGCACGCCCGAGGAGACCGAGCGGGAGACCGCCTCCTTCTTCGGCTCGGTGCCCCCGCCCGCCCTGGCCGGCGCCGACGGCGCGCTGCTCCAGGCGCCGAACGAGGACTTCCCCGGTCTCTACCTGGTGGGCGGCGCCGCCCACCCCGGCGGCGGGCTGGCCAGGGTGGGCATGTCCGCCTGCATCGTGGCCAACCTGGTCGGTCCCGCCTAGGGCCTGCCCGCCCAGGGCCACGCCCGGCGGCCGTCAGCCCTGCTGCCAGGTGTTCTGCTGCTGGTAGCCGTAGTCGTAGGACGGCTGCTGGGGGATGACCGGCTGCTGCTGCGGGTGCTGCTCGGGGTGCTGCGGGTGCTGCTCGGGCTGCCACTGCTGCTGGGCGTTCGGGTCCCAGGCGGGCTGCTGCTGGTAGCCCGCGTACTGCTCCTGCTGCTGATAGCCCGCGTACGGGTCCGGCTGCTGCTGGTAGCCGCCGTAGCCCTGGTCGTAGGTGAACGCCGGCTGCTGCTGGGTCTGCCACTGCTGCTGGTCGTAGCCCGGCTGCGGCTGCTGCTGGACGTCGTAGCCGGACTGGTAGGCCCCGGCGTACGGGTCCGGCTGGACGGCCTGCTGCTGCTCGTGCTGCTGCTCGTAGTAGGCGGGGGCGTAGACGCCGTCCGCGGCGAGCTCCTGCATCTCGAAGGCGGCGGTCTGCTCGACGGCCGGGACGGCCTCGGCCGCCACCGGGGCGGGCCCGGGGGGCTCCTCGACCGCGCCGACCTCGCCGATCCTGGCCGCCGCCACGGTGGCCGCGGCCACCGCGCCGCCGCCGGTCAGCGCCCCGAGCAGCGGGACCTTGGCCAGCGGTCCGGGCAGGCCGCCGTCGGCCTTGCGCAGCGACCAGCCGGACGTGTAGCCGCGCTTGACCGAGAGGGTGACGAAGGTCTGGCCGACCGCGAACAGCGCGGCGCCCGCACCGATCACCACGACCGAGCCGATCGCCATCCCGGCGGCCACCCCGAGGAAGCCGCCCAGGGCCAGACCGCGCCAGTGGATCGGGGCCCGGTTCTGCAGCAGCAGCTCGGCCACCAGCCAGAGCGCCACCACCGCCAACGCGGCGTACAGCAGCAGGTATCCGACACCCATCCGCCCGCTACCTCCAGTCGCGTGCCCGCGCGCGCCGCGCGTGTGCGGCGACTGTACCGGTTCAACGGCCCGGGTACCGCATCGCGTTCCCGGCCGCCCCCGGCACTTCTCCGGCCGGGGCGGCCGGGCCGCTCAGCGCTGGTGCAGACCGAGGTTCTGGTAGATCTCCAGCGTCGCGGTCGAGTGGTTGAGCGTGATGAAGTGCAGGCCGGGGGCGCCCTCGGCGAGCAGCCGCTCGGACATCGCGGTGGCGTGGTCCATACCGACCTCGCGCAGCGCCACCGGGTCGTCGATCACGGCCCGCAGCCGCTCCTCCAGGTCGGCCGGGAAGGCCGAGCCGCTCAGCTGGGGGAAGCGGTCCAGCTGCTTGGCGTTGGTGACCGGCATGATCTCCGGGATGATCGGCGCCTCGCAGCCGGCCGCCGTGACCCTGTCGCGCAGCCGCAGGTAGTCGTCGACCTCGAAGAACATCTGGGTGATCGCGTAGTCGGCGCCCGCGCGGATCTTCCCGACGAAGTGCCGGATGTCCTCGTCCCAGTCGGTCGAGCGCGGGTGCATGTTCGGGGAGGCGGCGACGCCGACGCAGAAGTCGCCGATCCCCTTGATCAGCTCCACCAGCTCGTACGCGTAGGTGACCCCCTGCGGGTGGCTCACCCACTCGCCCGTCGGGTCGCCGGGCGGGTCGCCGCGCACCGCGAGGACGTTGCGTACGCCCTGGTCGGCGTAGTGGCCGATGATGTTGCGCAGCTCGGCGATCGAGTGGTCGACCGCGGTCAGGTGGGCGACCGGCGTCAGCGTGGTCTCGGTGGCGATCCGGCCGACCATGTTGACCGTGCGCTCGCGCGAGGAGCCGCCGGCCCCGTAGGTCATGCAGACGAAGTTCGGGTCGAGCGGTTCGAGCCGCCGGATGGCGTCCCAGAGCCGCTGTTCACCGACCTCGGTGCGCGGCGGCATGAACTCGAAGGAGAAGGACCGCTTGCCAGCCGCCAGGAGCTCGCGAACCGTCTGCGCGCGGTCTGTTCTGGTGGAAGCGACGCCGAGTGCCATGCTGGCAGGTTAACCGTCGGGCAAAGGACCCGGACAACCGAGGTCCACGGATTGAGACAATCGGTGGACGGCGTTCCGGATCCCGGCCGGCCGTCGTCCGTACAGGCGTTCCCAGCCGCCCGGCTAGGCTTGCCGCACCCCAGCGAACCTCCGGAGCCTCATCGTGACCTCGCCCACCAGCCGCCCGGCCAGCCCCATTGACGTGGAGGACGTGCGCGAGCGGGTGAACGCCGCGCTCGCCGGGTTCATGGACGGCCAGTCGGCGCTGCTGGGGAAGATCTCCCCGCGGCTGGCACCCGCCGCCGACGCCCTGCGCGACTTCCTGCTCGACGGCGGCAAGCGGCTGCGCCCGGCGTTCTGCTACTGGGGCTGGCGCGGCGCCGGCGGCCCGGCCGGGGGCGACGGCATCGCGCACGCGGCGGCCGCCCTGGAGCTGCTCCAGGCCAGCGCGCTGGTCCACGACGACCTGATGGACCGCAGCGACACCCGGCGCGGCCTGCCCTCCGTCCACCGCCGCTTCGAGGCCCTGCACCGCGAGAGCGGCTGGCGCGGCGACCGCGAGCAGTACGGCGCCTCCGCGGCGGTGCTGCTCGGCGACCTGCTGCTGATCTGGTGCGACGAGCTGTTCCTGCGCTCGGGCCTGGAGCCGGCCGCGGTGCTGTCCGCCAAGCCGGTGTTCGACCTGATGCGGACCGAGGTCATGGTCGGCCAGTACCTGGACGTCCTGGAGCCGGTCGCCGGCGACTCCGCCGACGCGGGCGCGCTGGAGCGGGCCCAGACCGTCCTGCACTACAAGTCGGCCAAATACACCATCGAGCGGCCGCTCCAGATCGGCGCGCTGCTCGCCGGCGCCGGGCCCGGGCTGGTCGAGGCGTACGGGGCGTTCGGCCTGCCGCTGGGCGAGGCGTTCCAGCTCCGGGACGACCTGCTGGGCGTCTTCGGCGACCCGGCCGTCACCGGCAAGCCGGCCGGGGACGACCTGCGCGAGGGCAAGCGCACCCTGCTGGTGGCGCACGCCATGCGCGGGCTGTCCGCGGCCGACGCCCGCCACCTGGACGAGCGGCTCGGGGCACCGGACCTGGCGACCGAGGAGGTCACCCGGCTGCGCGCGCTGGTGGAGCGCAGCGGCGCGCCCGGGCTGGTGGAGCGGCGGATCGAGGAGCTGATGCGCCAGGCGCTCGGCGCGCTGGAGGCGGCGCCGCTGGCGGACGAGCGGGCCCGCGAGGTGCTGCTGGCGCTGGCCGAGGCCGCCACCGTCCGCAAGTACTGACCGGTACCGGGGGGTACGGCGGGCGGGTACGGGCGGACGGCGGCGGGCCCGGCGGGGTCAGGCCCGCAGCCGCCGGGACAGCTCGGCGGCGGCCGCCCGCGGGTCGTCCGCGCCGGTGATGGCGCGCACCACCACGATCCGGCGGGCGCCGGCCGCCAGCACCTGGTCCAGGTTGCCGAGGTCGATGCCGCCGATGGCGAACCACGGCCGGTCGGTGTCCCGCGCGGCCGCGTACGAGACCAGGCCGAGGCCCGGCGCGTGGCGGCCGGGCTTGGTCGGGGTCGGCCAGACCGGCCCGGTACAGAAGTAGTCCACGCCGGGCTCGGCGATCGCCGCGTCCACCTCGGACTCGGCGTGGCAGGACCGTCCGATGATCACGTCCTCGCCGAGGATCGCCCGGGCGGCCGGCACCGGCAGGTCGTCCTGCCCGAGGTGCAGCACGTCGGGGCGGGCGGCGTGCGCGACGTCGGCGCGGTCGTTGACGGCCAGCAGCCTGCCGTGGCGGCGGCAGGCGTCGGCGAAGACCTCCAGGGCCGCCAGCTCCTGCCTGGCCTCCAGGCCCTTGTCCCGCAGCTGGACGATGTCCACCCCGCCGGCCAGCGCCTCGTCCAGGAACTCGGCGAGGTCGCCCTGCTCGCGGCGGGCGTCGGTGCACAGGTAGAGCCGGGCGTCGGCGAGCCGCCGGCGCGGGGTGTCCGCCGCCATCAGATCAGCATCGCCTGGGCGCGGCGCTTCACCTCGGTGCCGCGGTTCTCACACAGCGCCTGGATGGGGCTGCCGGGCAGCGACGGGTCCTCGGTGAAGAGCCACTCCAGGATCTCCATGTCGTTGTACCCGCAGTCGCGCAGGACGGTCAGGGTGCCCGACAGGTGCTTGACCAGGCCCTGGCCGTCGATGAACGCGGCAGGCACCTGCAGCGACTTGTTCGGGCCGCGCCGGACCGCGATCAGCCCGCCGCTGCGGACCAGGTCGCGGACCTCGGTGACCCGCACGCCCCACTGCTCCGAGATGTCGGGCAGGTACATCCACTCGGAAACGAGGGTTTCAATCTTGCTTTCGATCTCACTCACGCCACCAGACTGCCACCTCCACGGCCCGCCGCGCACCACTCACCACCCGCCGCACACCCGTCACAGGTCCGTCGAGCACCGGGGCGGCCGCCCGCGGGCCCCGCCGCGCTACCCGGCAAGCGCCGACTTCAGCGGCACCGCGGGGTCCGCCGCCAGGGCCGGGTCCAGCGCCGTACCGCGCTCGATCAGCCGGCGGCCCTGGGCGAGGTCGCGCGGACGGTCCACCGCGAGCAGGGCGCGCGGCACACCATCGCGCAGCCAGAGCACCGACCAGGACGGCTCCCCGGGTGAACCGCGCCACAGCGGCTCGTCACCGGCCCCGTGCCGCCCGGCGTACTGGACCATGCGGCCGAACTGCTCCGACCAGAAGTACGGCACCGGATCGTAGGGCGCCTGCGCGCCGAGGACGGCGGCGGCCGCCGCCGCGCCGGACTGCAGCGCGTGGTCCCAGTGCTGGACGGCCAGCCGGACGCCGGAGCGCGCCGACGGATAGCTGACGCAGTCCCCCGCGGCGAAGACGCCGGGCAGGCTGGTGCGCAGCCGCTCGTCCACCAGGACGGCACCGGCCGCGTCCAGTTCGACGCCGGAGCCGGCCAGCCAGCCGGTGGCCGGCCGGGCGCCGATCCCGACCAGCACCTCGTCGGCCGGCAGGTGCGAGCCGTCCGCCAGCAGCACCGCGCCGGGCTCCACCGCCGCGACCCCGACGCCGCAGCGCAGGTCCACCCCGGCCTCGGCGTACCAGGCGGCCATCGCCCGGCCGATCCCGGCGGGCAGCGCGCCGGGGACGGGCGCCGGGCCCATCTCGACGACCGTGACCTCGCACCCCGCCGCCCGGGCGGCGGTGGACACCTCGGCGCCGATCCAGCCCGCGCCGACCAGCACCAGGCGCAGGCCCGGCCGGAGCAGGGCACGCAGCGCCAGCGCGTCGTCCAGGGTGTGCAGCAGGTGCGCGCGCTCGGCGCCGGGCAGGGCCCGCGGGGCGGCACCGGTGGCGATCACCAGCGTGCCGTACGGCAGATCGCCGGCGTCGGTGTGCAGCACCCCGGGGGTGAGGCCGGTGGCGCGGCGGCCGGTGAGCAGTTCGACGCCCAGGTCCGCGAAGTCGAGGTCGAGGGTGGTGGCATCGGCCTTGCCGAGCAGCACCTCCTTGGAGAGCGGCGGCCGGTCGTACGGCGCGTGGGGCTCCTCGCCGACCAGCACGATCCGCCCCCGCCAGCCGCCCTGCCGCAGCCCCGCGGCGCACTGCGCCCCGGCCAGCCCGGCCCCGACCACGACCACCTGATCCGTCCCGCTCAGCTCTGCCACGCCGTCACTGTACTCAGCGGCGGCCGTCCGTCCGGGCCCCACCCGGGCTCGGGTCCACCCCTCGTACGCGCCTTCGGCCGGGGCGGGACGCGGAGTTAAGGTGGTGGCACCAATTCACGGGAGCCCGGCGGACCGGGCTGAGAGGCGGGCTGACACGGCCTGCGACCGTCCGAACCTGATCCGGGTCATACCGGCGAAGGGAGAGCAGCGACTTTGACACGCTTGGCCAAGGGCGCGCATGCCGACGTCCTGGTGATCGGCGGGGGCATCATCGGCCTCGCCGTCGCCTGGCGCGCGGCCCGGCGCGGGCTGGGGAACATCGTGGTGATCGACCCGGCGCACGGCGGCGGCGCCGCCCGGGTCGCGGCCGGCATGCTCGCCCCCGTCACCGAACTCCAGTACGGCGAGGAGCCGTTGCTCCGCCTCGGGATGGCATCCAACGAGCGCTATGCCGCCTTCGCCGCCGAACTCACCGAGGCGAGCGGCGGCCAGGACACCGGCTACCGCCAGTGCGGCACCGTCGCCGTCGCCCTGGACTCCGACGACCGCGCGGAACTGCGTGAACTGCACGCCTTCCACCAGCGGCTCGGCCTGGACTCGCACTGGCTCACCGGCCGCGAGGCCCGCAGGCTCGAACCCATGCTCGCCCCCGGCGTCCGGGGCGGTCTGCACGTCACCGACGACCACCAGGTGGACGGCCGCCGGCTGGTCAGGGCGCTGGTCCTCGCCTGCGAGCGGGCCGGCGTCCTGCTGCACCGCGCCGAGGCCACCGAACTGCTGGTCGAGAACGACCGCGCGGTCGGCGCCCGGCTGGACACACTGGAGACCGTCACCGCCGACCGGATCGTGCTCGCCGCCGGTCCGCACAGCCACCGGCTGCCCGGCCTGCCCGAGGGCGTGCTCCCCGCGATCCGCCCGGTGAAGGGGCAGATCCTGCGGCTGCGGGTGCCCGAGCCGTACCGGCCGTTCCTCTCCCGCAACGTGCGCGCGGTGGTGCGCGGCCGGCACCTCTATCTGGTGCCCCGGGAGAACGGCGAGCTGGTGATCGGTGCCACCAGCGAGGAGCAGGGGTACGACACCACCGTCACCGCCGGCGGGGTGTACGAGCTGCTGCGCGACGCGCACGAGCTCGTCCCCGGCATCACCGAGCTGCCCCTGGTGGAGACCTCCGCCGGACTGCGCCCCGGCTCCCCGGACAACGCCCCGCTGATCGGTCCGACCGCCCTGCCCGGCCTCGTCGCCGCCACCGGCCACTACCGCAACGGCGTGCTGCTCACCCCGGTGACGGCCGATCTGGTCGCCGAGTACCTGACCACCGGCGAGACGCCCGCCCTGGCGGCGCCGTTCACCCCCACCCGCTTCTCCCCCGCCCGCTCCACCACGAAGGCCCCCGCATGAGCGAGATCGCACTGACCGTCAACGGCGAGCCCCGGCAGGTGCCCGCCACCACCACCCTCGCCGAGGTGGTGGCCGCGCTGAGCGCCGCCAACTCCGGCGTCGCCGCCGCGCTCAACGAGACCGTGGTGCCGCGTGGTTCGTGGCCGCGGACCCGGCTCGCCGCGGGTGACCGGATCGAGATCCTCACCGCCGTCCAGGGAGGCTGACCATGGCGGACGACCTGCTGGACATCGCCGGGACCACGTTCGGCTCCCGGCTGATCATGGGCACCGGTGGCGCGCCCAGCCTGGAGATCCTGGAGCAGGCGCTGCGGGTCTCCGGCACCGAGCTCACCACGGTGGCGATGCGCCGGGTCGACGCCACCACCCAGGGCTCCGTCCTGGACGTGCTGGTCCGCAACGGCATCCGGGTGCTGCCCAACACGGCCGGCTGCTTCACGGCCGGAGAGGCGGTGCTGACCGCCCGGCTGGCCCGCGAGGCGCTCGGCACCGACTGGGTGAAGCTGGAGGTCATCGCGGACGAGCGGACCCTGCTGCCCGATCCGATCGAGCTGCTGGACGCCGCCGAGACCCTGGTCGACGACGGCTTCACCGTGCTGCCGTACACCAACGACGACCCGGTGCTGGCACGGAAGCTGGAGGACGTCGGCTGCGCGGCGATCATGCCGCTGGGCTCCCCGATCGGCTCCGGCCTGGGCATCCGCAACCCGCACAACTTCCAGCTGATCGTGGAGAGCGCCCGGGTCCCGGTGATCCTGGACGCGGGCGCCGGCACCGCCTCGGACGTGGCGCTGGCGATGGAGCTGGGCTGCGCCGCGGTGATGCTGGCCTCGGCGGTGACCCGCGCCCAGGACCCGGTGCTGATGGCCGACGCGATGCGGCACGCCGCCGAGGCCGGCCGGCTGGCGTACCGGGCGGGCCGGATCCCGCGCCGCTTCCACGCCGAGGCCTCCTCGGCCATGGCCGGCCGGGCCGACCTGGACACCCGCGAGCACCCGGCGTTCTGACCCGGGCGCGCCGGGGCGTGTCACAAGCCGGGCACAGAGGCCCCGGGCGCGGTGTCGCCCGGGGTCCCGCCCCGGCCCGCGCCACTAGAATCACCGGGTGGACATGGCATTGCACGACCCGCTGATCGGTACCCTGCTCGACGGCCGGTACCGGGTCGAGCAGCGCATCGCGGCCGGCGGGATGTCCACCGTGTACCGGGGTACCGACACCAGGCTCGACCGGGTCGTGGCCCTCAAGGTGATGCACCCCTCGCTCGCCGGGGACGACGGCTTCACCGGCCGGTTCATCCGCGAGGCCAAGGCGGTGGCCCGGCTGGCGCACCCCAATGTGGTCAACGTCTTCGACCAGGGCGCGGACGGCGGCACCGTCTTCCTCGCGATGGAGTACGTGCCCGGCCGCACCCTGCGCGACCTGCTGCGCGACCGCGGCGCGCTCTCCATCCGGGCGGCCCTGGACATCCTGGAGCCGGTGCTGGCCGCGCTCGGCGCCGCCCACCGGGCCGGTCTGGTCCACCGGGACGTCAAGCCGGAGAACGTGCTGATCACCGACGACGGCCTGGTCAAGGTCGCCGACTTCGGCCTGGTCCGGGTGCTGAACACCGCCGACGGCGCGGCCACCTCCACCACCGCGACCTCCACCACCGCGACCTCCACCACCGCGACCGCCGGCACCGTCCTGGGCACCGTCTCCTACCTGGCCCCCGAACAGATCCGCCCCGGCGCCGGGACCGACCAGCGGGTGGACGTCTACGCGGCCGGCATCCTGCTGTACGAGATGCTCACCGGCCACCGACCGCACACCGGCGAGAACCCCGTCCAGGTCATGTACCGCCACCTGCACGAGGACGTCCCCGCGCCGTCCCTGGCCGTCCCCGGGGTCGGCCCCGAGCTCGACGCCATAGTGGCCGGCGCCTGCGCGCGCGACCCGAAGGCCCGCCCGTACGACGCGGTCGAGCTGCTGGCCGCCCTCCAGCGGGTACGCCGCACGCTCACCCCGGCCCGGCTGGACGCCGAACCGCCCGCCTCCACCCGGCCCAGCCCGCAGTACCCGACCAGCGAGCCGACCTCGGTGATCCGCCCCGCGGCCGGTCCCGCCGCCCCGGAGACCGAGCGCACCAGCGTGCTGGACGTCCCGCCGGAGCTGATGGACCAGTTGCTCACCGAGCCCCGCCCGTACGACGAGCCGGCGCCGGTGCGCACCCGGCGCCCGGGCCCGCTGCGCCGGCTGCCGCGCACCCCGCTGATCTGGGCCTCCGTGCTGGCGGTCCTGGCGCTGCTGGTCGGCGGCACCACGTACGCGCTCTCCGGGGCGCTGTACGGGACGGTGCCGAGCGTGCTCGGCAAGGACCGCGCGGAGGCGCAGCGCATCCTGGACGGCGTCGGCATGCACGGGCGCTTCACCGAGGTGTACAGCGAGACCGTCCCGGCCGGGCAGATCATCTCCTCCGATCCGGGGGTGGGGGCGCGGGCCCGCAAGAGCGACGCCGTCGCCGTCTCCGTCTCCCGGGGTCCCAAGCGGATCGCCGTGCCGGACGTCACCGGGAAGTCCGCCGAGCAGGCCGCGGCCGCCCTCTCCGGCGTCCAGCTGGCCCGGGGCGGCGTGACCGAGACGTACGACGACACCGTGCCGGAGGGCTCGGTGATCAGCAGTTCGCCGGCGGCCGGGCAGCGGCTGCCGGAGAACACCCCGGTCTCGCTGGTGGTGAGCAAGGGCATGGTGCCCGTTCCGGACGTGACCGGGATGTCCAAGGACGACGCCGCCAAGGCGCTCCAGGCCGCCGGGTTCGCCATGCAGAGCAGCGGCGTCAACCTGTTCGGCACCGGCAAGGTCTCCAGCCAGTCCCCCGCCGCCGGCGAGCGCCGCCCGCAGCACACGGTGGTGACGGTCAGCTTCCCGTTCCTCTAGAGGATGTCCGTCAGCGCAGCGGGCCGTCGCCCGGCTCCTCCTGGTGGGAGTAGCGCTGCTGCCGCCAGGGGTCGGCGAGGTTGTGGTAGCCGCGTTCCTCCCAGAAACCGCGGCGGTCGGCCCGCATGTACTCCACCGCCCTGACCCATTTGGGCCCCTTCCAGGCGTACAGCTGCGGGACGACCAGACGGACCGGGAAGCCGTGCTCGGCGGTGAGCGACTCGCCGTTGCGGTGGGTGGCGAAGACCGTCCGGGGGTCGGCGAAGTCGGCGAGCCGGAGGTTGGCGCTGTAGCCGTACTCGGCCCAGACCATGACATGGGTGACGCCGGGTGCCGGGGGCACCTCGTCGAGGACGACCGAGGCCGACACGCCCGTCCAGTCGCTGTCGAGCACCGAGAACTTGGTGACGCAGTGGAAGTCGGCCCGCACGGTGGTGCGCGGCAGCGCGTTGAAGCCGGCGAAGTCCCACCTGTGCTTCTCCGCCGAGGCGGTCGCCCCGAACACCTGGAAGTCCCAGGTCAGCGGCTTGAAGCGGGGCACGGGTCCGTAGTGCAGGGCGGGCCAGCCACGCTGCGGGCGCTGCCCCGGGGGGAGTCTCGGGTCAGACGGCGGGAGCTTTTCGTATTCGGACTGACCCATGAGTCCATGGTGACAGACGGCGGACAACCATCTGCGCGCGCCCCTTTCCGAGGTCGCGCGCCCGCCCACACAGGCCAATAGGTGCCTAAATGGGATATTCCGACACATGTCCTAGTGAGTGTGAACTTACTGGAATTTCCTCCCATAGCGGTGCCAGGATGCGTGCAGCCGGACGGTACGGCCGTGGTTCCCGGACGCAGAGCAGGAAGGCAGCCGCCATGAAGGGCGACGCAGAGGTCATCGAATTCCTCAACGAGCAGCTCACCGCCGAGCTGACCGCGATCAACCAGTACTTCCTGCACGCCAAGATGCAGGAGAACTTCGGCTGGACGAAGCTCGCCAAGTACACCCGCCACGAGTCCTTCGACGAGATGAAGCACGCCGAGGTGCTCACCGACCGCATCCTCTTCCTGGACGGGCTCCCGAACTACCAGCGGCTCTTCCACGTCCGGATCGGCCAGACCGTCAAGGAGATGTTCGAGGCGGACCGCCAGGTCGAGGTCGAGGCGATCGACCGGCTCAAGCGCGGGATCGTGGTGATGCGGGCCAAGAACGACGTGACCTCGGCGAACATCTTCGAGTCGATCCTGGCGGACGAGGAGCACCACATCGACTACCTCGACACCCAGCTGGAACTGGTGGAGAAGCTCGGCGAGGCGCTCTACATCGCCCAGCTGATCGAGCAGCCGGACTCCTGAGCCACGGCGGAGCGGGAAGGCGGCGGCTCAGGCCGCGCGCAGCGGAGCCGGCCGGTCCGGCACCGCGGCCGGGGCCCGATCGACGGTCTCCGGGTCCGCCAGCCCCAGCTTCGCCGCCAGCCGGGCGGTCGGACAGGGCCGGGCGCCGTACTCGCCGAGCAGCGCCTGGATCCGGCGGACGCAGGAGCCGCAGTCGGTGCCGGCCTTGCAGCCCTTGGCGATCCGGCGCGGGGTGTCGGCACCGGCGTCGATCGCCTTCTTCACCTGGTCCTCGGTGACCGCATGGCACATGCACACGTACATCGAGGACTCTCCCGGGGTGGTGCGGAACGATCTTGACTAAGGGTTGCCTTAGTTCACTAAGCCTCACCTTACCTGGCGATCCGGGTGCGAAAAAGCCCCTCCGGGCTCGGAAGAACCGAATCCGGAGGGGCCTTCGTCACATCAGGCCGTTACGGCGGGACCGGTCACTGGCCGCCGCGGTACATCTCCGCCACCAGGAACGCCAGGTCCAGCGACTGGCTGCGGTTGAGGCGCGGGTCGCAGGCCGTCTCGTAGCGCTGGTGCAGGTCGTCGACCAGCACCTCGTCGCCACCGCCGACGCACTCGGTGACGTCGTCGCCGGTCAGCTCCACGTGGATACCGCCCGGGTGGGTGCCGAGCGCGCGGTGCACCTCGAAGAAGCCCTTGACCTCGTCGAGCACGTCGTCGAAGCTGCGGGTCTTGTGACCGCTGGACGCCTCGAAGGTGTTGCCGTGCATCGGGTCGCAGATCCAGACCGGCTGGGCGCCGGACGCGGTGACCTTCTCCACCAGGGTGGGCAGGTGCTCGCGGATCTTGCCCGCGCCCATCCGGGTGATGAAGGTGAGCCGGCCGGGCTCGCGCTCCGGGTCGAGCTTCTCGATCAGGGTGAGCGCCTCGTCGACCGAGGTGGTCGGGCCGAGCTTCACCCCGATCGGGTTGCGGACCTTCGACGCGAACTCGATGTGCGCGTGGTCCAGCTGGCGGGTGCGCTCGCCGATCCAGACCATGTGGCCGGAGACGTCGTACAGCTCGCCGGTGCGCGAGTCCACGCGGGTCAGCGCGGTCTCGTAGTCGAGGATCAGCGCCTCGTGCGAGGAGTAGAACTCGACCGTCCTGAACTCCTCCGGCGCCACGCCACAGGCGTTCATGAACGCCAGCGCGTTGTCGATCTCGCGGGCGAGCTGCTCGTAGCGCTGGCCGGCCGGCGAGTTGCGCACGAAGTCCTGGTTCCAGGCGTGCACCTGGCGCAGGTCGGCGTAGCCACCGGTGGTGAAGGCGCGCACCAGGTTCAGCGTCGCGGCGGAGGCGTTGTACATCCGCTTCAGGCGCTCCGGGTCCGGGATCCGGGACTCGGGGGTGAAGTCGAAGCCGTTCACCGAGTCGCCCCGGTAGACCGGCAGGGTCACCCCGTCGCGGGTCTCGGTCGACTTGGACCGCGGCTTGGAGTACTGACCGGCGATCCGGCCGACCTTCACCACGGGCACCGAGGCGGCGTACGTCAGCACGGCCGCCATCTGGAGCAGGGTCTTCAGCTTGTTGCGGATGTGCTCGGCCGAGACGCCGTCGAAGGCCTCGGCGCAGTCGCCGCCCTGCAGGAGGAACGCCTCACCACGCGCGACGGCAGCGAGCCGGGCGCGCAGCTGGTCGCACTCGCCCGCGAAGACGAGCGGCGGATAGGAGGCAAGCTCCGCAAGGGTCTTGCGCAGAGCCTCTTGGTCCGGCCATTCAGGCTGCTGCGCCGCGGGCAGGGACTGCCAGGAGTGGGGATTCGTCACGGTCACACCGCAAGGCTACGGGGTGCGGCAGCCAATTCGTGACCGCTGCCCGGTGGGTGAGACACATCTCGGACAATCACGTGATCCGCCTCACCCCGTCGGGCCATCCGCTACTCTCAAAGCATGAACGCGCCGCACAGCCACTCCTGGTGGTGGGCCAACCCCAAGGGTGGCCCACCGATCACGCGTTCCTAGACGAACACGACGGCCGCCCCTCGGGGCGGCCGTCGACGTCTGGACAGACGGCCTTCCCGGGAGCGGAACCCAGCACCGCACCCCGCAGTTCCCCCGGAAGGAAGCCGCCACCGTGACCACCGCCGCCGACCTGATCGCCCGACTCACCGGCCCCGACGCCCCCGCGTTCGCGCTGCTGCACCGCCGCACCCCCCGGCTCGCCCCGGACACCGTCGAGGTGCTGCTGGGCACCGTCGGCAGCTACGAGCACCTGGCCGACCTGCCGGTCCGCGACGGGGTGCCGTCCGGCGGGCCGGTGCACGACCTGCTCGCGCTCGTCCCGTACCGGCAGATCCGCGAACGCGGCTTCGAGGCGCACGACGACGCGACCCCGTTGCAGGCGCTCTCGGTCACCGAGCAGTACGCCCTTCCGCTGGCCGACGTGGCCCCCGTGCTGCCGCGATTGCCGGTCTCGCTGTCCGGCGGCTCGTTCGACATCGACGACCGGCAGTACGCCGGGATCGTCCGCCGGGTCATCGAGGACGAGATCGGGCGCGGCGAGGGCGCCAACTTCGTGATCCGGCGCGACTTCCGCGCCACCCTGGACGACTTCTCCCCCGCGCTCGCGCTCTCGCTGTTCCGCCGGCTGCTGGAGCAGGAGCGCGGCGCCTACTGGACGTTCCTGGTGCACACCGGGGACCGCGTACTGGTCGGCGCCTCGCCCGAGGTGCACGTCCGGCAGAGCGGCGGGACGGTCGTGATGAACCCGATCTCCGGCACCTACCGCTACCCGGCCGGCGGCGCGGACATCGACTCGCTGCTCTCCTTCCTGCACGACCCCAAGGAGCTGGAGGAGCTCACCATGGTGGTCGACGAGGAACTCAAGATGATGTGCACCGTCGGCGACCTCGGCGGCCAGGTGCTCGGCCCGCGGCTCAAGGAGATGGCCCACCTCGCCCACACCGAGTACGAGCTGCGCGGGCGCACCTCGCTGGACGTCCGCGAGGTGCTCAAGGAGACGATGTTCGCCGCCACCGTCACCGGCAGCCCGGTCCAGAACGCCACCCGGGTGATCAAGCGCTACGAGCCCGGCGGACGCGGCTACTACTCCGGCGCGCTCGCCCTGATCGGCCGCTCGGCCAGCGGCGGACAGCTGATGGACTCCCCGATCTGCATCCGCACCGCCGACATCGACCCGGCCACCGGGCGCCTGGTGGTCCGCGTCGGCGCGACCCTGGTCCGCCACTCCGACCCGGACTCCGAGGTCGCCGAGACCCACGCCAAGGCCGCCGGGGTGCTCACCGCGATCGGCGCCCGCCCCGCCTCCGGCCGGGTGCCGAACCCGACCGGCCCCCGGCTGGCCGACGACCACCGGGTCCAGGCCGCGCTGGACGACCGGCGCGCCGGCCTCGCCCCGTTCTGGCTGCGGATGCAGGCGCCGGCCGAGATCACCGAGGTCGAGCCGACCCTGGTGGTGGACGGCGAGGACACCTTCACCGCGATGCTCGCCCACCTGCTGACCTCGCTCGGCCACCAGGTCTCCGTGGTCCGCTACGACGAGCCGGGCCTGCGCGAGCGGGTCGCCGCCCACCGGGGCCCGTTGGTGCTCGGCCCCGGCCCGGGCGACCCGGCCGTGGCCGACGACCCCAAGATGGCCGTCCTGCGCCCGGTCGTCGCCGACGCGCTGGCCGCCGTCCGCTCCGGCGCCCGGACCGCGCCGCTGCTCGCCGTCTGCCTCAGCCACCAGCTGCTCGCGGACGCGCTCGGCCTGCCGCTGGCCCGCAAGAACGTCCCGTACCAGGGCGCGCAGGAGACGGTGGACCTCTTCGGCACCCGGCGCACGGTGGGCTTCTACAACACCTTCACCGCGCGCTGCTCCGACGAGGACGCGGCCCGGCTGGCCGCCGAGGGCATCGAGGTCTCCCGCGACGCGCTGACCGGCGACGTGCACGCGCTGCGCGGCGCCGGCTTCGCCGGGCTCCAGTTCCACCCGGAGTCGGTGCTCACCCGCGACGGCGTGGACATCGTCGCCGGGCTGCTGCGCGAGGCGGCGGCGCTGCGCGGCTGAACCGCGTCCGCGAGCGGGCGTGCCGTCCGGCGCGCCCGCTCAGATCCCGTCGTCCAGGCCCTGCTCGATCGCGTACCTGACCAGCTCGACCCGGTTGTGCAGCTGAAGCTTGCCGAGGGTGTTCTGGACGTGGTTCTGCACCGTGCGGTGGGAGAGCACCAGCCGGTCCGCGATCTGCCGGTACGACAGTCCCTTGGCCACCAGCCGCAGCACCTCCGTCTCCCGGGCGGTCAGCTGCGGGGCGGCCGGCGCGGAGGCCCGGGCGGGCTCGGCGGCCAGCCGGCGGAACTCGCCGAGCACCAGGCCGGCCAGGCCCGGGGTGAAGACGGCGTCGCCGACGGCGGTGCGGCGCACCGCGTCCAGCAGTTCCTCCCGGCCGGCCGACTTGACCAGGTAGCCGGTCGCGCCGGACTTCACCGCCTCCAGCACGTCCTGGTGCTCGCCGCTCGCGGAGAGCACCAGGACCCGCACCGACGGGTCCTGGGCGACCACCTGGCGGCAGACCTCGGCGCCGGGCAGGCCCGGCAGGTTGAGGTCCAGCACCACCACCTGCGGGCCGCAGGCGCGGGCCCGGCGGACGGCCTCCTCGCCGTCGCCCGCCGTGGCCACCACGTCCAGCCCGGCCTCGGCGAGGTCCCGCGAGACGGCGTCGCGCCACATCGGGTGGTCGTCCACGACCATGACCCGCACCGGCTGGTCGGCCAGTTGGTCGACCGGACGGTCAGCTGGCCGGACCGGCGGCCGGTCGGTGCCCGGCCGGTCGGTCATCGGCTGGTCGGTCATCGGAACCCCTCCTCGGGAAGCGCAGTTCGACCTCGACGCCGTCGCCGGGCGCCGAGTACAGCTCGGCCGTGCCGCCGAGGTCCAGCAGCCGGCCGCGGATCGACTGGGAGACGCCGAGCCGCCCGGCCCGCTCCGCCTCGCCGAGCCGCCCGGGGGCGAAACCCGGGCCGTCGTCGCGGATGCTGACCGTGACGGCCTCCGGCTCGTCCTCCACCAGGATCCAGGCCCGGGCCCCGTCCCCCGCGTGCTTGCGGACGTTGTCCACCGCCGCGCCGACGGCGGCGGCCAGCTCGGCGGCGGCCGGGGCGGGCAGCAGCACCGGGGTGCCGGGGGCGGAGAGCGTGATCCGCTCGTCCGCGTACGGGCCGAGCAGGGTGCGCAGGTCCTGCGGGGCCAGCGGCTCGCGCTGGGCCGGCAGCGGGCCGCCGCTCATCAGCGCACGCAGCGCGCGCTCCTGCTCCCCGGCCAGCCGGCCGAGTTCGGCGAAGTCCGCGCCGCCGGGCCCGCCGGCCTCGCCGCCACGGCGCTGGACCAGGGCGAGCACCTGCAGCACCCCGTCGTGGATGTCCCGGGAGAGCCGCTCGCGCTCCCGGGTGGCCGCCTCCACCTGGAGCGCCCGGGTGAGCGTCGCCTCGCTGGCGCGGGCCAGCTCGATGACGTAGCCGATGGCGCAGCCGGCCACCATCAGCAGCACGATGTTGTGGATGTTGTCGCCGGTGGGGCCGCCGTGGCCGAGGATGTTGGCCAGGCCGATCACCGAACCGGCCGCCGCCGCCCAGCGCCAGCCGCCCTTGCCGGCGAAACCGAGCACCGTGCCGGCCGCCCAGATGGTGGGGAGGGTGGGCGCGCCGTGGCCGATCCGGACCGGGTCGTCGGTCATCCCGCTCATCACGATGCCGGTGACGGCCAGGGTGAGGTCGGTGCCGAGCACGTACCAGGTGCAGCGCTGCGGGCCGGCGAAGGCGCGGGTGCTGGCCAGCGTCCAGAGGGTGAGCGCGCCGAGGTAGATCCAGCCGGCGACGGGGTGCAGGAACCCCAGGTACGCGTTGAAGTAGCGCAGGACGGCGTAGCAGAGCGCGAGCACCCGGAACAAGGAGATGGCGCGCCAGAGGGGCAGTTCGACCGACATGCCGCCGGCCGTGAGAGTCCCCCCGACCGCCCCGGTTCTGCCGCCGTCCGTCATCTGCGCTGCCCCTCCCCCGGGCGGCCGGATCAGGCCGACCCGGTCTCCTTCTCGTCCCGCTCCGCCTTGGCGGCCTCGGTCTTCGCGGACCCGGCCTGCTCTGCCTCGGCGGCCTTCTCGGCCTGCTCGGCCTGCTCGGCTTCGGCCTTCTCGGCCTTGGCGGCGGCCTGCTCGGCCTTCTGGACGGCCTTGCGCTCGGCGTCGGCGCGCTTCTTGTCGTCGGCGATCTGCCGCTTGGCGGCGGTCGCGTAGATGTCCACGTACTCCTGGCCGGAGAGCCGCATGATCTCGTACATCACCTCGTCCGTCACCGAACGGAGGATGAAACGGTCGTTCTCCATGCCGTGGTAGCGGGAGAAGTCCAGCGGGCGGCCGATCCGGATGCCCGGGCGGATACCGAAGTTGGGGACCACCTGGCCTGGCGGCTGCACCTTCTCGGTGTCGATCATGGCGACCGGGATGACCGGCGCGCCGGTGGCCAGCGCGACGCGGGCCAGGCCGCCGACCTTGCCGCGGTAGAGCTTGCCGTCGGGCGAACGGGTGCCCTCCGGGTAGACCCCGAACAGCTCGCCGCGATCCAGCACCGCGATCGCGCTGCGGATCGCCGCCTCGCCGGCGCCACGCACACCCGAGCGGTCCACCGGCAGCTGGCCGACGCCCTTGAAGAAGGCGGCCGTCAGCTTGCCCTTCACGCCCGGGGTGTTGAAGTACTCCGCCTTGGCGATGAAGGTCACCCGTCGCTTGATCAGCGCGGGGAAGAAGAAGGAGTCCGAAAAGGAGAGGTGGTTGCTCGCGATGATCGCGGCACCCTCGGCGGGGATGTTCTCCTCGCCCTCGATCCACGGCCGGAAGAAGATCCGTAGCAGTGGCGCGACGATCATCTTCATCAGTCGGTAGAACAACCCGGGCCTCCTGTTATGCGGACCGGTCGATCCTAATGCCCCGCGGCCACCGCCCGCGCCCCGCCCCGCCCCGCCGGGCCGTCGGCCGGGTCTCCGGCGGCGTGCCGGACAGGGCTGTACGGCACGGGCGGGCCCGTGGGACGATGCGGTTTCCGCAGCCTCTCCGTTGCCAGCCAGCTCCGCCCAGCTTCCGCTTCCCCGCAGTCCCTGCCCGCGAAGGAGCCCGCCATGCCGCCGCTGCCCGGTGCCGAACCGTACCGCCACCGGGGTGGGCCGGTCGGCGTACTGCTCTGCCACGGCTTCACCGGTTCGCCTCAGTCGCTGCGCCCGTGGGCCGAGGAGCTGGCCGCGGCGGGGTTCACGGTCTCCTTGCCGCTGCTGCCCGGGCACGGCACCCGCTGGCAGGACATGCAGGTCACCCGCTGGGAGGACTGGTACGCCGAGGTCGAGCGGGAGCTGCTGGCGCTGGCCGCCGAGTGCGAGCAGGTCTTCGTCTGCGCGCTGTCGATGGGCGGCTCGCTGGCGCTGCGGCTGGCCGCGCTGCACGGGCCGGTGGTCTCCGGGCTGGTGCTGGTCAACCCGTCGGTGCGCTCCGACAACCCCGCGAGTGTGCTGCTCCCTGCGCTGCGGCACGTGGTGCCGAGCCTGCCCGGGATCGCCAACGACATCGCCCGCCCCGGCGCGGTCGAGCTCGGCTACGACCGGACGCCGCTGCACGCGGCCTGGTCGCTGTCCCTGCTCTGGAAGGACGTCCAGCGGCGGCTGCCGGAGGTGACCCAGCCGGTGCTGCTGTTCCACAGCCCGCAGGACCATGTCGTCTCGCCGGCCAACTCGGAACTGGTGCTGGCCCGGATATCCTCGACCGATGTGACGGAACGGCTGTGCCAGCGCAGCTACCACGTCGCGACGCTGGACCACGACGCGGCGGAAATATTCGCGGCCTGCCTGGCCTTCATCCGGCGGCTGGCTCCCGCGCACGCGGCGGGCGTCACCCGGGTCGAATCCGACGATCACCAAGGCTGAAGGGCCGGAAGTGCACGAGAGCAGCACGGCGGGCGGCGAGGACGAGGCACCCCGCGAGGACGGCGTGGCAAAGGACGGCGGCACGGCGGGCGGGGGGACGGCGGACGGCGCGAAGGCGCTTCCCGCGGCGGACGGCGCCGGCCCGGCGACGCCCGAGGAGCCCCGGGCGCGGCGTGCGCCCGAGCGCAGCCAGGCCGAGCAGGACGAGATCTTCGCCGCGCTGGTCGCCCAGTTCGACGATCCCGTCGACCTCAACAACCCGAACTGGCCGGAAATCGAGGACCTTCGGGCGCGCGGCGAGCTCAAGGGCGGTTTCAAGGACGGCACCGAGAACCGCACCGGCCCGGGCGACCTCGCGGACCTGGCGCCGCAGCCCCGCCCCCGCTCGACCCGGCCGGTGATGCCGGCGGCCGGCTCCGGCCCGCGCGACTTCGAGCTGGCCGAGGAGACGGACGAGGGGCACTTCGTCCCGCCGGAGCCGCCACCGCTGCCGCCCGCCGACGTCACCGCCAAGTTCGCCTGGCTCGCGGTGCTCGGCGGCCCGGCGCTGCTGCTGTTCGACGCGGTGGTCTGGCGCGAGGTCTCCGGCTGGCCCGCCTGGGTCGGCGTCACGGCCTTCCTGGGCGGTTTCGCCACCCTGGTGGTCCGGATGAAGGACCGGGACGACGACGAGCCCGAGGACCCGCACGGCGGCGCGGTCGTCTGAGTTCCACCCGTCTGAGTTCCGCCCGTCGGGGGCGGGAGCGGGCCTCCCGCCCCCGACGGCGGCTCAGCCGGCCGGGAGCTCCAGCACGGCGAGCACCGGCAGATGGTCGGTGGCGGCCCGCAGGTCGGCCTCGCCGACGCCGGGCAGGCCGTGCGGGACGCCGCAGGCGAGGACCTGGATGCCGGGGGTGGTGAAGACCGCGTCGATCCGCTGGTAGGGGTTCTCCGGTACCGAGGTGAAGGTGCCGCCCCAGGGCGCGGCGAGGTGGCCGTCCCGCAGCCGGGCGGCCAGCAGCCGCCAGCCCCGACCGTCCGGGTGTTCGTTGAAGTCTCCTGCCACGACGCCGAGTTCGGCGATACCGGCCTGGTCGAGCAGCAGCTCGAACTGGGCCAGGCGCTCATCGGCGTCCAGGCTCAGATGACAGCTCGTGACGGTGAACGGCGCCGACCCGGCCACCCGGACCAGGGCGGAGGCGAAGCCGCGCGCATGCAGACCGCGGGTCTTGGGCAACAGCCGGTCATGGACGGCGAGGACGTCCGTGCCGGGCCGGCCGAGCAGCAGCGGGCCGGCCGCGATCCGGCCGCCGCCCGCCAGGATCACCAGGCCGGTACGCCGGGCGAGCCAGGCGGCCTGGCCCTGCGGCCGCCAGTAGCGCGGCGACTCCTGGACGCAGACCAGATCGGGCTCGCAGGCCCGGATCACCCGCACCAGGGCCTGCCGGTCGTCGCGCAGCGAGCGGATGTTGTAGCTGAGCAGCCGCACCCGGCGGGAGCCGTCCGGCCCAGGGCCGGAGGGCGGCAGTCCGGTCGAGCCGGTGGTCATGGTCCTCCCCTTTCGTCCGGTGACGACCGTACGGCAGCAGGGGAACACGCCGGTGGCGGCACGGCCGGGAGCCCTTCGGCCCCGGTCCGCGCCGCCACCGGCGGAGAAGGTCGGGTCAGCGGGTGCGGGCCAGGTCGGCCGCCCCGGCGATGCCCGCGGCGGAGCCCATCGAGGCGAGCACGACCTCGGCGCGCGGGCGGTGCACCCCACCCGTCAGATAGTGCTCGAAGGCCTTGGCGACCGGGTCCAGCAGCAGCCGGCCGGAGTCGGAGACGCCGCCGCCGAGGACGAAGACGCCCGGGTCGAAGAGCGCGGCGAGGTCGGCCATGCCCCGGCCCAGCCAGTCGGCCAGCTCCGCGTAGCACTCCAGGGCGAGCGGGTCGCCCTCCTCGGCGGCCTGGGTGATGTGGATGCCGCGGATGGTCTCGGCGACGCCGTCGTTGAGCTCCAGCATCCGCTTGCCGCGGATCTGGTCGGCGGCGGACTTCTCCCGGCCGTAGCGGCGCAGCGCCCGGCCCGAGCCGTACTGCTCCCAGCAGCCCTTGCCGCCGCAGCCGCAGGTCAGGCCGTCGGGGACCATGTTGAGGTGGCCGATCTCGCCGGCCACCCCGAACCGGCCGCGGTGCAGCCGCCCGTCCAGGACGATGCCGCCGCCGATGCCGGTGCCGACGGTGATCAGCACCATGTCCTCGTACGCGGCGCCCGCGCCGAAGCGGAACTCGGCCCAGGCTGCGCAGTTGGCGTCGTTCTCGACGACGGTGCCGAGGCCGGTGAGCTCCTCGATCCGGGAGCGCAGCGGCTCGTCCTCCCAGTCGATGTTGGGGGCGAAGATCACCGTGGAGCGGTCGCGGTCGACGAAGCCGGGCGCGCCGACACCGGCCGCCGCCACGTCGGGGTACTCCTCCTTGAGCTCGCGCACGGCCTGCGCGATGGCGTCGACCGCCCACTGCGGGTCGGCCGGGGTGGGCACCCTGGTCCGGGCCAGGATCTCGCCGGCCTCGTTCACCACGCCTGCCGCGATCTTGGTCCCGCCGACATCGACGCCAATGGTCAGAGCCATGTGTCCCTCAGCTATTCACTCGTTCCCGCTGGACGGAACGGTACCGCCCAACCCTGCCCCCCGTACACACCGTCGCATACATTAACCGAAGACAATCATTCGCCAACCCGGCCGAATTCTTCAAAAGTCGTACAGTCGCATCCGTTCCGTCAGACACCTGAAGCACAGTGTCACCACAGGACACTCGCGACTTCACTCCTTGTCGGACGGCCCGTCAGGCGTGTCGAGGTCGATCCGCTCGCTGCCGGCGCTCCGGCCGGCGGTCCAGCGGTGCTCGTGGCCGGCGACGGCGGCCCGGTAGGCGGCCAGCAGCTCACCCCCGGCGGCAGCCAGATGGCCGTAGACCTCGGGCTGCTTCTCACGCAGCTGGTCCGCGAGGCCGGCCAGCGAGATCAGGGTCTCGGCGCCCGCCTCCTGGGCCTTCTGCCCGACCGCGGTGGCGAGCCGGCGCACCTCGTCCACCAGCGGGCCCAGCTCCGGCCCGAACGGGTGCCCCTCCTGGCCGCCCTGCTCGGCGGTCGGCTCGGTCCGGTCGGTGGTGGTCATCGCGGGCGCCTCCTCAGCTGTGGCCGCACCCGCGGCCACCTGCCCCGACGCTACCGGACCGGCCGGGCGGCCCCGTGCGGGCGCGGAGCCGGGCGCGGAACCCGCGCGGGCACGGCTCAGGACCGGCTCGGACGGGCTCTCGGACCGGCCGGGCGGACCTCAGCCCCGGGGCCAGAGCGCCGGGTCGGGGGCGAAGCGCACCGCGAGCACCCCGTCGTACAGACCGGCGCCCGCGACGGTGCAGCGGCGCAGCGCCGAGGGCAGGGTGAGGACCCTGCGGTGGGCGCCGAGACCGACCACGAGTTCGTCGCCGCGCCGGACCAGGTCCAGGTCGGCCCGCTCGGCGCCGGGCAGAACGAGGTGCCAGACCAGCAGGCCGTCCTCGGCGAGCCGGTCCTCGACCGTCCACGGCTCGGGGGCGAGCCGCGCGGGGCCGGGGCCGGCCCCGTAGAGCCGGTCGGCGACGGCCTCCAGGGTGACCTCGGCAAGGCCGGTGACCAGCACCGGGACGTCGCTCGCGGCGACGAGGGCGGCCAGCTCCTCCCGCCGCCGCCGGGCCAGCCCGGCCAGCCAGGGGTCGGGCGAGTCGGCCGCGCCGTCCGGCAGCGCGCCGTGCACCACCACGGCGTCCGGCCGGTGCCCGTGCAGGGCGAGCCCCGCGCGCACCCGGCGCAGCTCCTCGTACGGGTGGCCGTCGGCGGCGGTGACCAGGCGGACGCTGGTGCCCGGCGCGGTGATCGCCGCGCGGGCCTCGGCCAGCGCGGCGACCGCCTTGGCCCGGGCCTCGTACAGCCAGTCGGCCGGCATCGGCACCCCGGCGAGGCCGGCCAGCAGCGGGCGCAGCGCCCGGGCGGCCTGGCGCTGCTCGGGAGCGAGCCGGGCGAGGTAGCGCTCCAGCTGCTCGGGCAGGGCGAGGGTGGCGACGAGTTCGGCGGGCGGCGGGGCGAGCACCACCAGGACGTCCGCGTCGACGGCGGACAGGGCGCGCAGCAGGGCGAGCCGGGCGGTGCCGGGGAGGGCGGTGAGCTCCTCGGGGTCGAGCGGTTCGGCACCGAGCAGGTCCAGGGCGGGCTTCAGCCGGCCGCCGATCTCGCCGAGGGCGTGCCGGAAGGCGGCCTGCTCGTCGATCCGGGCGACGGTGAGCCCGGGCGCGTACGGGGTCCCTTCCGGTTCCAGCCGGGTGCCGAGGACGGTGTCCAGGGTGCGGTGCGGGTCGTCGGCGGCCAGCAGAAGGGTGCGCCGGCCCTGTCCGGCGGCGTGCAGGGCGGTGGCGGCGGCCACCGTGGGGGCCGCCGCGTCGCCGCTGACCAGGATGGTGCGCTGTGCCGTCATACCGAACAGCCCCCCGTTTCCTCGGCGTCAGCCCTCGACGCGCTTCTTCAGGCCGGCCAGGGCCCGGTCGATGATGACCTTCTCGGCCTTGCGCTTGATCATCCCGAGCATCGGGATCTTGACGTCCACGGCGAGCTGGTAGGTGACCTCGGTGCGGCCGCCGTCGAGCGGGGCGAGCGTGTAGGAGCCGTCCAGCGAGCGGAGCATCTGGCTGCGGACCAGCGTCCAGGAGACCTCGCGGTCACCGTCCCAGGTGTAGGCGAGGACGTGCTCGTCGCGGATGGCGCCGGCGTCGAGGAGCAGGCGCACCTCGGCGGCGCGGCCGTCCTCCGCGGTGCCCAGCACCTCGATCTCCTTGACCTCGCCGGTCCAGGCCGGGTAGGCGGCGAAGTCCGCGATCACGGCCATGACCGTGGCCGGGGTCGCGTCGATGGTGATGCTCGACCTGGTGTGCTCCGCCATGGAATGGCCCTCCGCGTCGTCCCTAACCTGCTGGTCCGGCCGAGGGTGCTCGGTCGGGTGCGCCCGGAGCAGGCTATCGCGACCGGCGATCCGCTCGGCTCCCCGGGCGACCGGCGGCGGTGCGGGCTACCGGCCGGTCACGTCGGTGCTGCCGTAGGGTGCCATTCGAACGACCCGGTCACGGCCTGGTCGGACCCGGTAAAGGTGTGACACTTCGAACACCGGAGCCGACCCCCCTGGTCGAAGCTGCCTACCGAGCAGTAACGTCCTGCCGTCCCGCAGCGTCGCGAACGAGGAGCAGTCTTGCTCGACTTCAGCCTTCCGGCCCTCTACCAGGTACCGAGCGGCGGTAACCTCTCCGACCTCGTGCACCAGAACGCCGAGCGGCACCCGGACGTCGTGGTGCTCAGCCGCAAGGTGGACGGCCGCTGGCAGGAGTTGACCGCCGCCCAGTTCCTGGTCGAGGTGCACGCCGCGGCCAAGGGCCTGATCGCCTCGGGCATCCGGCCCGGCGACCGAGTGGGCATCATGTCCCGTACCCGGTACGAGTGGACGCTGCTGGACTTCGCGATCTGGTCGGCCGGCGCGATCACCGTGCCGGTGTACGAGACCTCCTCCGCCGAGCAGGTCGAGTGGATCCTCGGTGACTCCGGCGCGGTCGCCGTGCTCGCCGAGACCGACCGGCACGTCGCGGTGGTCGGCGAGGTCCGGGACCGGCTGCCGGAGCTGCGGCACGTCTGGCAGATCGAGGCCGGCGCGCTGGCCACGCTGGCCGAGGCGGGACGGAAGGTCGCCGACACCACCGTCGCCGAGCGCCGCTCGGTCGCCACCGCCGACTCGATCGCCACCATCGTCTACACCTCGGGCACCACCGGCCGCCCCAAGGGCTGCCAGCTGACCCACGGCAACTTCCTGGCCGAGTGCGGCAACGTGGTGGAGCGTCTGGCGCCGCTCTTCCGCACCGGTGAGAGCTCCGTACTGCTGTTCCTGCCGCTGGCCCACGTGCTCGGCCGGATCGCCGAGATCGCCCCCGCGATGGCCCCGATCAAGCTCGGCCACGTCTCGGACATCAAGGACGTCACCGCGGAGCTGGCGGCCTTCCGGCCGACCCTGATCCTGGGGGTGCCCCGGGTCTTCGAGAAGGTCTACAACACCGCCCGCGCCAAGGCCCAGGCCGACGGCAAGGGCAAGATCTTCGACAAGGCCGCCGACACCGCCGTCGCCTACAGCCGGGCGCTGGACGGCGCCGGCGCGGGCCCGGTGCTGCGGATCAAGCACAAGATCTTCGACAAGCTGGTCTACAGCAAGCTGCGCGCCGCGCTCGGCGGCCGGGCCACCCACGCGATCTCCGGGGGCGCGCCGCTCGGCGAGCGGCTCGGCCACTTCTACCGGGGCATCGGCTTCACCGTGCTGGAGGGCTACGGCCTGACCGAGACCTGCGCGGCCACCGCCTTCAACCCGTGGGACAAGCCGAAGATCGGCACGGTCGGCCAGCCGCTGCCCGGCTCGGCCGTCCGGATCGCCGAGGACGGCGAGGTCCTCTTCAAGGGCCCGCAGGTGTTCACCGGCTACTGGAACAACCCGGAGGCCACCGCCGAGGCGCTGAAGGACGGCTGGATCTCCACCGGTGACCTCGGCTCGCTCGACTCCGACGGCTATCTGACGATCACCGGCCGCAAGAAGGAGATCATCGTCACCGCGGGCGGCAAGAACGTCGCCCCGGCGGTGATCGAGGACCGGATCCGGGCGCACGCCCTGATCGGCGAGGTCATGGTGGTCGGCGACCGCAAGCCGTTCGTCGCCTGTCTGGTCACCGTGGACGAGGACTTCTTCCCCAAGTGGAAGGAGCTGAACGGCAAGCCGGCCACCGCCACGCTGGCCGAACTGAGCGAGGACCCGGACCTGCTGGCCGCCGTCCAGGCCGCCGTGGACGACGGCAACGCGGCCGTCTCGCACGCCGAGGCGGTCAAGAAGTTCCGGCTGCTGGACACCGTGTTCTCCGAGGAGAGCGGGCACCTCACGCCCTCGCTCAAGCTGAAGCGCACCCTCGTGCTGAAGGACTTCGCGGCCGACATCGAGGCGCTCTACCAGCGTTGACCTCCCGCTGTCTCCGGGCCCCCGCCCCGGCGGGGGCCCGCGCGCGCCGTCAGCCCGCCAGCAGCGCGGTCAGCCGCCCGGCCAGCAGGTCCCAGCGCCAGGAGCGGTCCACCCAGCGCCGTCCGGCCTCGCCGAGGCGGCGGCGCAGCTCCTCGTCGTTCAGCAGCCGGACGATCCGCTCGGCCGCGGCCTGCGCCGATCCGCCGGGCACCACGTAGCCGGTCTCACCCTCCAGCACGGCGTCCGGCGCGCCGCCGGAGTCCCCCGCCACCACCGGCAGGCCGGTCGCCGAGGCCTCCAGGTAGACGATGCCCAGGCCCTCCACGTCCAGCCCGCCCCGCCTGGTCCGGCAGGGCATCGCGAAGACGTCCCCGGCGCCGTAGTGCGCGGGCAGCTCCGACCACGGCACCGCGCCGGTGAAGCGCACCGCGGCCCGCACCCCCCGGGCGTCGGCGAGCTTCTCCAGGTCCGCCTGGTACGGGCCGCCGCCGACGATCAGCAGCACGGTGTCCGGCACGTCGGCGAGGATCTGCGGCATCGCCTCGATCAGGGTGTCCTGGCCCTTGCGCGGCACCAGCCGGGAGACGCAGACCACCACCGGACGGTTCGCCAGACCCAGCCGCCGGCGCAGCTCGGCGCCGCCGGAGTCGGGGTGGAAGGTCCGCTCGTCGACGCCCGGCGGCAGCTGGACCATCCGCGCGGCCGCCTCGGGCCCGACCGCGTCGGCGATCCGGGAGCGGGTGTACTCGCCGAGGTAGGTGAGGGTGTCGGTGCCCGCGCCGATCCGGCGCAGCAGCTGCCGGGCCACCGGCAGCTGGGCCCAGGCGGCCTCGTGCCCGTGGGTCATGCCGAGCAGCCGGCCGGCCCCGGCGCGGCGCAGCGCCGGCGCCATCAGCCCGAGCGGCGCGGCGGCGCCGAACCAGACCGAGTCGCACTTCTCGGCCTTCAGGATCTCGGCCGCCCGCCGGGTGACCCGGGGTGTGGGAACCATCACCTTCGTCCGGTCGCGGATCACCGGGAACGGCTGCTCGGCGTCGAAGCGGGCCACCTCGGTGCCGTCGCGCCAGGTCGAGGCGTACACCACGATGCTCCCGGCGGGCTGACGCACAGCCATGTTGTGCACAAAGGCCTGGATGCCGCCGGGGCGCGGCGGGAAGTCATTGGTGACGATCAAGGTTCTGTGCATCAGGCCACGGCTCGCTCGGTCGGGGGGTGCTCGGTGTACCGCTGGGTGATCCGTACGATAGGTCAACACCATGGCCCACCGGGAACGGATCCGCGCACGGCAACCGTTTCACCCCAGGGCCTGTCCTAGTACCTAGGCAGCCGGTGGGGCCCGGCCGAACGCGCCGTGCCCACCACCGACGGCCCGGGCGTCCGTCGCGAGACGCCTCCGGTAGGACGTCCGAGACGAACGAGGGAGCGCAGTGGAGTTGGCCCCGGCCACCGAGTCCGGTACACCCAGCGGCGCCGAAGGCCCCGGCACGGCGCTGGCCGTCCGCCAGGAGCCCCCGCAGGCACCCGCGCGCCCCTCCGGGCGCGCCGGGGCGCTCTGCGCGCTCGGCGCGAGCTGGCTGGCCACCCGGGCGCTGCTGGTGCTGCTGATGACCGGCGTCCTGAAGATGGCCGGCGGGGACATCACCACCGACGTCTGGCTGATCTACCACGGCTGGTACGGCGTGCTGCAGACCGGCACCTTCCCGCTGGACGACGTGACCTGGCAGTACCCGCCCGGCGCCGCCCTGGTCATCCTGCTGCCCGGGCTGCTGCCCTGGTCCTACCTGGTCTCGTTCTGGGTGATCTGCGGGGTCGCCGACGCGGTCGCGATGGCGCTGCTGGTGCGGACCGGTCTGCGCAAGGGACGGGCGCTGACCGGCGCCTGGGTCTGGATGGCCGGCGTGCCGCTGCTCGGCCCGATGATCTACAACCGGTACGACGTGGTGGTGACCGCGATCGCGGTGGCCGGCCTGCTGGCGCTGATCCGCCGCCCGGCGATCGGCGGACTGCTGCTGGGCCTGGGCGGGATCATCAAGATCTGGCCGCTGCTCGCCCTGATCGGCACACCGTCCGGCCGGCGCACCCGGCGGGCCTGGACGACCGCGGCGGCCACCGCCGTCGCGGTGGGCTTCCTGCTCGCGGCCGGGATGAACGGCGCGTTCGAGTTCCTGACGTTCCAGAAGGACCGCGGCGTCGAGGTCGAGTCGGTCGGCGCGCTGCCGCTGCACTTCGCCCGGATCGCGGGGGCCTGGGACGGCCGGGTGATGATGAACTACGGCTCGGTCGAGATGCTCGGGCCGTGGGTGGACGTGGTCGGCAAGGTCATGATGGCCGGTACCGTGCTGGGCTTCGCCTGGCTGCTGCTCTGGCGTTTCACCGCCAAGCGCCGCAACGCGGCCACCATGTACGACGCCGCGCTGACCGCGCTGCTGATCTTCACCGTGACCAGCCGGGTGATCAGCCCGCAGTACCTGGTCTGGCTGGTCGGCGTGGCGGCGGTCTGCCTGACCGTGCGCGGCAGCAGCCAGCGGCCGGTGGTGCTGCTGGTCCTGGCCGCCACTCCGCTGACCCTGCTGGAGTTCCCGCTGATGTTCACCGAGGTGGTCGGCAGCGACCCGCTGGCGGTCACCGTCCTGACCCTGCGCAACCTGCTGCTGCTGGTCGCCACGGTGCTCTCCTGCGTCCGGCTCTGGCGCTCCACCCGCGGTCCGGCGCAGCTGCCGCCCACCGTCGTGCTGGCCTCCTCGGTGCCCCTTCCGACGACCGCCTCCTACCCGGTGCGGCCCGGCATCGCGTACGAGCAGGACCTGCTGGACGGCATCGACCGGCCCGGCGCACGGGCCGAACGGCGCTAGCGGGGCTCGGGACGCCCCGAGTGCTAGGGCTCCAGCAGCCGGACCGTCTCGGCCGTCCAGAGCCCGGTGAACTCGGCCAGGCCGAGGCCCAGTTGATCCCGGAGCACCCGGTCCAGCCGCTGGTCCCGGTCGGCGCCCGGGCCCGCCGCGCCGACCGCCCGGTAGAACGCGACCAGCCGCTCGGGCCCGTACCGGCGGGCGATCAGGTCACAGGCCAGCCAGGACTGTTCGTAGGCCTGGGCGATGCCGGTGGCGCCGGCGGTGAAGTCCCTGTCGGCGGGCAGCGCGGCCGGCACCTTCCCGGCGGCGACGTCACGGGCCAGCTCGGGGGCGATCTGCCGCGGGAGGCGCCCGGAGCCCTGGTAGCCGGTCCAGTCGGCGACGCCCTCGGAGAGCCAGAGCGGCGTCCAGGCCCGGGTTTCCGCCCGGGTCGCGACATGCGTCGCCTCATGGGTGGTGACCACCTGGCGGCCGAAGTCGCTGAGCCGCTGGTACGCCCCGGGGTTGACCAGCACCCGGTCCGCCGGGGTGTGCCAGGGCGCCCCGGGCGCCGCGGTGGTGACGGCCGCCATCCCCGTCCAGTCGGCCGGCTCGCCCTCCAGCAGCCGGACGAACTGGGCCTCGGTGGCGGGCAGTTCCAGTAGCAGGCGGCCCGCCCACCCGGTGCCCCAGACCGCGCTGACCGCCGGTACGGCCCGGTCCGCCACGGCCGCGAGCTCCGCCGGATCGGGGCCGTCGGCCAGACCGAGCACCAGGCAGTGGTCGCCCCGTACGGCCCGGAGGGTGCCGAGGTCCCACAGCGGCGGCGGGCCGCCGGCGCTCTCCTCCCGCTCGACCTGCCAGCCGGCCGCGGTCCGCAGCAGGGTGAGCCGGCGCGGGTACACCACCGGCTGGTCGTCGTAGCCGGCCACCCGGACGGCCAGTTCGGCCCCGGCGGTGAGCCGGCCCGGCCCGGCACCGGCGCCGAGCACCAGGTTCCGGTAGCCCGGGTCGACCAACGACAGGCCCGTCGACCCCGCCAGCGCCTGGGCCCGCTCGGTCAGCAGGGCCGCCACCGCGGCCCCGTCATCCGCCACCCGGCCCGCGACCGGCGCCGCCGGGGCGGCCCTGGGCAGCGAGAGCTGGGCCAGTCCGCCCACCGCGAGCAGCAGCGCACCGCGCCGGGACAGCACGCCACAGCGGGCTCCGGCGTCGGTGGCAGAGGTCCGGCCGGTCCGCCTCAGAGCCGGACCACCCCCGCGACGGGCATCGCGCTGACGCTCTCGAAGCGGACCTTGGCACCCGGGTAGGGGGCGTGCACGATCACCCCGCCGCCGGCGTACATGCCGACGTGGTGCATGTCCCGGTAGAAGATCACCAGGTCTCCCGGTCGCGCGTCTGAGAGGCTGACCCGCCGGCCGGCGAACGCCTGGGCCTGCGAGGTCCGCGGCAGGGTCACTCCGGCCTGCTGCCAGCTCCAGTACATCAGACCGGAGCAGTCGAACGCTCGCGGTCCGGCGGATCCGTACACATAGGGCGAGCCGATCATCTTCACGGCGGCGGCCAGCGCGGCGGCACCGCGCTCCGAGGCGGGCGGGACGCTCCCGAGGTCGAGCCGGTCGGTACCGCGGGTGGCACGCTGCTCGGCCTCCCGGGCGTCCTGGGCCGCCATCCTGGCCCGCTCGGTGGCGCTCAGACCGTTGAGCAGCTTCTGCGCCCCGGCCAGCCGCTGCTGGATCTGTTGCTTGCTGTCGGCGAGGGCACGGCGGATCTGCTCCAGTTCGGAGAGCTTGGCGGAGGTCTCGGCCCGGCGCTGGTCGAGCCGGCGCTGGCGCGACACCACCTCGTGCAGCGTGTCGTTCTGCCGCTCGGCGGCCTGGTCGAGGGAGCGCGCCCGGGACAGATAGCCCTCGGGGTCGGTGGAGAGCATCAGCTGGACGGTCTGCGCCAGGCCGCCGGCCCGGTACTCGGCGCCGGCGACGGTGGCGAGGTCGCCGCGCAGCCGGTTGAGCTCGTCCTGGCCGACGGCGATCTGCTGCTGGAGCGTGCCGGCCTCGCTCTGCAGCCGCTGCTGCGCGTCCAGCGCCGCGTTGTACTTCTCCGACGCCTGTTCGGCCTCGTCGTACAGCTGGTCGATCCGCACCTTGACGTCCTTGCGGTTCTGCGGCCCGTCCGGTGAGCCCGGGGCGGCATGGGCGCTGCCGCCCACGGCCACGCCCAGGACGGTGGTGGCCGCCGCGGTCAGCACCAGCGCGCGGGCGAGGGTGTGCGCACCCGACTGTGGGGAACGGCGGTGCACGGCCATCCGACTGCGGCTCCAATTCTGCGTCCCGGCCTGTGGCCGCTCCGGTGCGGGCGGCTCTGGAAGCGGGTGTCCGGTGGCAGACGTTAGCGAGTCCGGGCGAGCGAGTCCAAACCCCTACCAACCCGAATATTTGACCCTGAATCGGACAGGCGTCCGGCCGGCCGGAAAAGCCGCAGGCCCGGCCTCCCGCGAGGGAGACCGGGCCTGCGAAAGCCTGACTCGGGGTCAGAGCCGCACGATGGTGGAGACCGGCATGTTGGAGGCCGACTCGTAGCGGACCGAGGCGCCGGGCTTGGGCGCGTGGATGACCTGGCCGCCACCGACGTAGATGCCCACGTGGTGGTTGTCGCCGTAGAAGATCACCAGGTCGCCGGGCTGGGCGTTGGCGATGTTCGAGCCGATCCGGGTGCCGGCGTTGGCCTGGGCCTGCGAGGTGCGCGGCAGCGACACGTTCGCCTGGGCGTACGCCCAGCTGGTGAGGCCGGAGCAGTCGAAGGAGTTCGGGCCGGTGGCGCCGTAGACGTACGGCGCGCCGAGCTTGCTCTCGGCGGCCGCGATCGCGGCGGCGGCCCGCGAGCCGTTGGCGGCCGGGGCGCTGGGCGCGGACGACGTGGACGGCGTGGACGGCGTGGACGACGCCGACGGCTTGGTGACGGGCGAGGATGACGGGGTGCCCAGGTCGCCGCGGCCGTTGTCGCGGGATGCCCGGTCGGCCTCGGCCTTCGCGGTCGCCTTGGCGGCGTCCGCCTTGGCCTTGGCCTCGGCGGCGGCCTTCTCCTCGGCCGCGCGCAGCGCCTCGCGCTCCTGCTCGGTCAGCGTGTTGAGCAGTTCCTGGGCCTTGGCCAGCTTGCCCTGGATCTCCTCCTTGGAGGCCTTCAGCTGCTGGGTGGTGGCCTCCAGCTCGCCGAGCTTGTTCTGGGCCTCGGTGCGGTCCTGGTCGAGCCTGCGCTGCTGCTCCTGGAGCTCCTTCAGCTGGCCCGACTGCGAGCTGCCGGCCTGTGTCAGGGTGCCGGCCTGGGTGAGGAAGTTGTCCGGGCTGGAGGAGAGCATCAGCTGAACGGTCGGCGATATGCCGCCGTTGCGGTACTGCTCGCCGGCGATCTCGGCGAGGCCGCCCTGCAGATCGGTCACCTGCGACTGCTGGCGGGCCACCTTGTCCTGGAGCTCGCCGACCTGCTTCTGCAGCTCCTGCTGCTTGGCCTGGGCGCCGTTGTACTGCTCGGTGGCGACCTCGGCCTGCTCGTTGAGCTTGTCGACCTGCTCCTTGACCTGATCCTTGGTCGGCGTCGGGTCGGCGTGCGCGCCCGACTGCGCGGAGAGGGCCACGGCCGCTGCGGCGGCCGCGGTCAGGATGGAGACGCGGGCACGGCCGGCGGGCTTGGGACGACGATGGGACGCCACGAAGGCGGACTCCTTCTTCCTACGTCCGCCTACCGGGTGAGCTGACGGGTTCGGGCCGGAAGCGTGCCCTACGGCGCCTCACCGACCGTTCCACCGGTCGACCTGGCGCCGATTCACCCCGGAGGAACTTGGTTCCCCGGCTCCGCTCCACAGCGTCCCCGACTGCTGGACTCCCCGTCGGGCAGTCACCTGCCCCGCTGCTTCACGAACTCGACGGTAACCCCCGCCGTCACCCGGGATGGGTGATCGACTGCACGGTGGTTCGAGGCATGACCCTAGTAACAGAACCGTGATCCGTTCAAATCCTTGTCAGAAAAAAGACGGAAGAATACCCAAGTTCATTTGTGAATATGACCGAATGTGATCACAACCGCACGCGGGGCTGATCATTACTCACAATGCGGGTCGAGAGCGCCCGACCGGGGCGTGTCCCACATCACAGCAGTGGGCCGGCCCGGCCGGGCGTGTCGACCTATCAGGGAATGTCCGGATCGGGGGCTTCTGCCCCCAATCGACGAACCGTCAGACCCGGCGGATGGCGTTGATCTTCATCGCGTCGGCCTTCATCACCTTCACCACGTCACCGGTGTGCGGCGCGTGCACCACCATGCCGTTGCCGATGTACATCGCGACATGGCTGCGGTCGTCGCGGTAGATGATCAGGTCACCGGGCTGCGCCTGGTCCAGCGAGGGGACCCGGGTGCCGACGCCGGCCTGCGCCTGCGAGGTGCGCGGCAACGAGACATTGGCCTGCTTGTACGCCCAGACCATCAGACCGGAGCAGTCGAAGGTGCTCGGCCCGATGGCACCCCAGACGTACGGCGAGCCCTGCTTGCTCATCGCCTTGGCGACGGCCACCCCGGCGTACCCGCCGGCCTGCGGCAGGCTGCTCAGGTCGGTGCGCTCGCTGCCGCGCGAGGCCCGGTCGTCCTGCTGCTGCTGCGCCTTCAGGGCGGCCCGGTCGGCCGCGCTGAGCGAGTTCAGCAGCGTCTGGGCCTCCTTGAGCTTCTGGTTGACGTCCGCCTTGGCCTGGTTCAGATCCTTGGTGGTGCTGTCCAGGGAGGCGAGGACGGCGGCCGCCTCGGCCTTCTGCTGGTCCAGGCGGCGCTGCTGGTCCTGCAGGCCCTTGAGCGCCTCGGACTGGCTGGAGCTGGCCTGCTGGACGCTGGAGGCCTTGTCCAGGTAACCCGACGGGTCGGAGGAGAGCATCAGCTGCACGGACGGGTCGATGCCGCCGGTGCGGTACTGCTCGCCCGCCACCTCGGCCAGCCCGGCCTGAAGCTGCGTCATCTGGTCCTGGCCGCGGGCCACCTGGTCCTGGAGCTGGTCCGCCTGCTTGCGCAGCTGGTCGGCCCGCTCCTTGGCGCCGTTGTACTTCTCGGCCGCCTGCTCCTGCTCCTCGTTCAGCTGGTCGATCTGCGCCTTCACGTCCTCCTTCTTGGGGGAGGGCGCGGCGTGGGCGCCGACCTGGGCGGAGAGGGCGACCGCGGTCGCAGCGGCAGCGGTGAGCACGGAGACCCGCGCGCGGCTCGGCTGCTTGGGACGGCGGTGGGAGGCCAAAGTGATCGGTTCCTTCTTCCAACGGACTCACCCGTTTGAGTGAGGATCCGGAAAATAGGTTTGACGCCAGACCCTAGTGAAGATCCACGCTTTCCGCCACTCCCCCGATGGCGTGAACCTCCACCGGCGGCCTGACTTCACGGGATCCACACACTGCCGCAAACCGGGCGCTGACCAGCGGTCACTCCGGTCCCTCCGGCATCAGGGCCGGGCCAGCCGGTTCAGCAGCAGGACGGAGGCGACGGGGCGCGCGCCCGCCTTGCGCACGCCCTCCGCGACCTCCCGGTCGGTGGAGACCACCACCACCGGACGGCCCTGCGGCTCGGCCCGCACCAGACGGCGGATCAGCTCGTCCGCCGTCTCCCCGGTCCGGCTGAAGCGCACCCGCACCCCGCGCGGCGGCGCCATGATCACCGGCACGTCCAGGTCCTGCCCGTCGAACACACAGGTGACCTCCGCCTGGGTGCGCTGGGCCAGCATCGCCAGCCCGCCCAGCAACCGGATCCGCTGCTGCTCCAGCGGCAGCGCCGGATAACCGGTCTTGGTCACGTTGTAGCCGTCCACCACCAGATGCACCTGCGGGATCGCCAGCAGCTGGTCCAGCAGCGCCGGATCGTCCTCCGCCAGCCCGCGCCGGGCCACGTCGTGCGGCGAGGCCGAGCCCGGCACCACCGCCTCCACCAGGTCCGCCGGGCGGATCTGGGAGACCGGCAGCGCCAGCTCCCGCTGCAGGCCCTGCGCCGACTGCAGCACGGTGTCCAGCAGCAGCCGCAGCCGCATGTCCTCGACGCTGCGCCCCTCGCGGGCCGAACGGCGGCCCTGCTCGGCGGCGGTCTCCAGTTCGGAGATCCGGTGCCGCAGCCGCCGGGCCTCGCTCTCACCCGCGCTGCGCTCGGCGGCCGCCTGCGTCCTCAGCGCCTCCAGCTCGGCGGTGACCCGGCGGGTCTCCGCCTGCGCCCGGCGGGTGTCGCTCTCCAGCGACCGCACCTTCTTGCGCAGCGACTCGGCCTCCTTGCGGACGTCCTCCGACTCGGCCCGCTGCCGCTCCAGGTCCGCCCGGGCGGAGGCCCGTACCTCCGCCAGCTCCGCCTGCAGCTTCTCCGCCAGCCGGGCCGCCTCGGCGGCGGCGCCCTCGGCGCCGGCCCGCTCGGCCTGCTCCCCCGCCTCGGCGACCAGCCGGCTCCAGCCCGCCGACCGCACCAGATAGGCGGCGGCCGCCACGTCCATCGGGTCGGCGGCGCCGGGCACATGGCCCGCCTCCAGCGCCTTCACCAGGTCCGGCTGGCCCAGCCGCAGCCGCTCCGCTATCCGGAGCCGGAAGGCCGGCTCCGACTCCAGTGCGGCGGCCAGCGCGGTGGCCGCGTACTTGGCCCGCCGGGCCGGCGTGAACTTGGCGTACTGCCGCAGGCTCTGCGGCAGTTCGGCGGGCGGCAGCCCCCCGAGCGCGTCGGCGGCGAGGCCCACCACCCGGCGGCGCACACCCTCGGGCAGCGGCCGGTCGAGCGTCTCGACGGCCCGGTCTGCCGCCGGCTCGTCACCGCCCGACTCCTCGGCGGGGGCCCCGGTACCGGACGGGGCGGCCTCGGCCGCGTCCGGCGCCTGCCCGTCCACAGCGGGCTGCCGCCCCTGCGGCCCGGCGGGCTCCTTCGCTGCGTCCACCACGTCCTCGGCTCCGATCCTCGTCCAGCGGGGTACGGCCCGCGGCCGTCGCCCTCGTCGTCACGCTCCGTGCGTTCTGTCTGTATTGTCCCCGTGCGGTGAACGGCCGCGCACCGTCCACCCCACGGACCGGGCGTCAGCCCTGCTCAGCGGCGGCCTCTCCGGCCTCGGCCCCGGGACGGGCCACCAGTTCGACCTGGTCCACCGCGTTGCACCAGCGGCAGCGCACCGACTCGATGGTCTCGCTGAGCACCTCGGTCTCCTCCACCTTGGACTCGCCGGCCAGGTCGAAGTGCAGGTACTCGGTCACCCGGGCGGAGCGGGTCACGTCGAAGCGGGTCAGGTTGCCGCACAGGGTGCAGCGCCAGCGCGTCTCAGCGGTCAGGGCGGGGACGGTCATCGGGGGTCCTCTCGGGTGGTCCCTGGGTGGGCTCAGGCGCTCCCCCCGGAGCCCCGGCGTCGGCGGCGGGAGGCGGGAATGCCCGCCCCAAGCCTATTGCCTGAGGCAACCGTCCCGACCACCGGTCGCGGCGATCGGGACGGTAGCCCACCTGCCGTACAGCGCGGTGTCGCCCGCGCCGGGCGGAGGGATGCTTGGCCGCATGGCGATCACGGTCCTCGACCACACCGGCGCACGCGGCGGGCCCCCGGCCGCGCCCGCCCCGGCCGTCACCTACGCCCTGATCGCGCTCAACACGGTGGTCTTCCTGCTCGGCCCGGCCGCCGGGCTCAACCCGCTCTACGGCCGCGGCCAGGCCAGGGTCTGCGCGGAGCAGCGGTACGAGCAGCGCTGGGGCGCGGTACCGGCCGAGCTGCTGGCCGGCCGCCCGCTGACCGCCGGACAGCTGGCCGAGGCCCCCGACCCGGCGCCCGGCTGCCCGGCCGCCCCGACCCCGGGCAAACACCCGGCCCTGTCCGTGCTCAGCGCGCTCTTCCTGCACGCCGGCTGGCTGCACCTGCTGGGCAACCTGCTCTTCCTCTACGTCTTCGGCCCCACCGTGGAGAAGCGGATGGGCCGGGCCCGCTTCGCCGTCTTCTATCTGGCGGCCGGCAGCCTGGCCACCTACGGCTTCGCACTGGCCCAGGCGCACTCGCCCGGCTCGACCACGGTGCTGATCGGCGCCTCGGGGGCGATCTCGGCGGCGCTGGGCTGCTATCTGCGGCTCCACCCGCGGGCCCGGGTGACCACGCTCGTCCCGCTGCTGCTCTTCCTGCCGCTGCGGTTCCCGGCCTGGCTGGTGCTCGGGCTCTGGTTCGCCCTGCAGTGGTGGTCGGTCCACTCGGCCGGCCCCGGCGTCGCCTACCTGGTCCATGTCATCGGGTTCTCGGCCGGCTTCCTGTACGCCTGCACACCGGCCGGCCGCCCCCCGCGACGGCCCGTCTGACGCCCGATACCCTGGCGGCACCCCACAAAGGAGCCCGAACAGTGATCACCGCCATCGTCCTGATCAAGACCAGCGTCGACCGCATCCCGGAGATCGCCGAGGCGATCGCGGCCATCGAAGGCGTCAGCGAGGTCTACTCGGTCACCGGCGGCTACGACCTGGTGGCGATGGTGCGGGTGCGGCGGCACGACGACCTGGCCGAGGTCATCCCCGGCCGGCTGAACAAGGTCCCGGGGGTGGCCCACACCGAGACCCAGATCGCCTTCCGCACCTACTCCCAGCACGACCTGGAAGCCGCCTTCGCCCTCGGCCTGGACGAATAGCGGGACGATCAGCCCGCGCGGCGCGTGTCCGCGACGCAGCGGCCGCCCTCGTTGCGGTAGTTCCAGGCCGCCCCGTCCGTGACCAGCTCGCGGACGGCGGTCAGAAAGCGGTCGATGTGCTCGTCCGGGGTGCCGGCGCCGAAGCTGACCCGGATCGCGTTGAGGCTTCGCTCGCCCGGCAGCGACGGCTCGGGCGCACCGCACTCGGACGGCGCGACGTCCTCGTCGCCGAGCAGGGTGCGGACCAGCGGGTGCGCGCAGAACAGGCCGTCCCGCACGCCGATGCCGTACTCGGCGGAGAGCGCGGCCGAGAAGTGCGAGCTGTTCCAGCCCTGGACCACGAAGGAGAGCACGCCCACCCGGGCCGAGTCGGCGCCGAACAGGTTCAGCACCTTCACCTGCGGGACGTCCGCCAGGCCCGCCTTCAGCCGGGCGATCAGCTGCTGCTCCCGGGCCTCCAGCGCGTCGAAACCGGCCTCGGTCAGCGCCCGGCAGGCCGAGGCGATGGAGTAGACACCGATCACGTTCGGCGAACCGGCCTCGTGGCGGGCCGGGCCGGTGTGCCACTGGACGGCCACCGAGCCGTCGGCCTCCCGGGCCACGGTCCGGGTGGCACCGCCGCCGGCCAGGTACGGCTCTGCCGCGTCCAGCCAGTCGGCTCGGCCGGCCAGCACCCCGGCGCCGAACGGCGCGTACAGCTTGTGGCCGGAGAAGGCGATCCAGTCCACGCCCAGCTCGCGCACCGAGACCCGGTGGTGCGGGGCGAGCTGGGCGGCGTCCAGCACCACCCGGGCGCCGTGCCGGTGGGCGGTCGCGGTGAGCTCGGCGACCGGCCACAGCTCACCGGTGACGTTGGAGGCGCCGGTGACACAGAGCAGCTTGGGGCCCTCGGGCGCCTCGGCCAGCGCGGCGTCCAGGGCGGCGACCGCCTCGGCGTGCGAGCGCGGGGCGCGCAGGTAGCTGACCGCCAGGCCGGCGTGGCGCCAGGGCAGCAGCGAGGCGTGGTGCTCGGTCTCGAAGGCGAACACCCGGGTGCCGACCGGGACGGCCCCGGCGAGCAGGTTGAGCGAGTCGGTGGTGGCCCGGGTGAAGACCACCTGGTCACCCTCGCGCAGGTCGAGGAACTCGCCGACGGTGCGGCGGCTCTGCTCGAACAGGTCGGTGGAGAGCTGGGAGAGGTAGCCGGCGCCGCGGTGCACGCTACCGTAGTAGGGGGCGTAGGCGGCGACGTCGTCCCAGACCCGCTGGAGCGCCGGGGAGCTGGCCGCGTAGTCGAGCGCCGCGTAGGTGACCTTCTCGCCACTGACCAGCGGGACCTGAACGTCCTGACCGAGGACGGCGAGCGGGGCGCAGATTTCGGTGGAGAGGGACATGGGAATGCACTCCTTCTGGGTCCAGGACCCCGGGAGTGCGTGTCGTCCGGGTGTCCGCGCTTGCCACCCGGACGGTTTGCCGCGTGACCCGGTCCTCACCCAGGGCACCCCGCCACGGACGGAGGGTTGCCGGACAGCCAGCTGGGGCTTTGCGCTGTCACTCATGACCTGGCGAAGACTCTAGGTCGCGCCCGCCGGGCGGTCAAACACGGTTTCACCATCCGGACACCCCGCGAAGACGCCGAAGGGCCGGTGGCGACCCGCCGCCACCGGCCCCAACTTCCTTCTCACGCCCGGGCGGTGGCCTCCGACCAGCGCTTCAGGACGTCCTGCGCCGCGCCCGAGTCGATGGCCTCGGCGGCCCGCTCGATCCCGGCCGCCAGCTGCTCGGCGAGCGGGGCACCGGTCAGCTCCAGCGCCACCAGCGCGGCCGCCGTGTTGAGCAGGACGGCGTCCCGCACCGGCCCGCGCTCCCCCGCCAGCAGCCGACGGGCGACCTCCGCGTTGTACGCCGCGTCCGCCCCGCGCAGCGCCTCGATGCCGACCAGTTCGATGCCGACCTGGCGCGGGTCGAAGGACTCCTCGGTGACGACACCGTCGCGCACGATCCAGACCTGCGAGGTGGTGGAGATGGTCAGCTCGTCCAGACCGTCGTCGCCCCGGAAGACCAGGGCGTTCGAGCCGCGCTGCGCCAGCACCCCGGCGATCAGCCCGGCCAGCCGGGTGTCGAAGCAGCCGATCGCGTGCGAGGTCACCCTGGCCGGGTTGGTCAGCGGGCCGAGGATGTTGAACGCCGTCGGCACCCCGAGGTCGCGCCGCGCCGGGGCGGCGTGCCGCATCGCCGGGTGGAACTTGGCGGCGAAACAGAAGGTGAGCCCGACCTCCTCCGCCACCTCGGCGACCCGGCGCGCGGAGAGGTCGAGGCCGATGCCGAGCTTCTCCAGCACGTCGGAGGAGCCGCTGGCCGAGGAGGAGGCCCGGTTGCCGTGCTTCACCACCTTGGCGCCGGCCGCGGCCGCGACGATCGCCGACATGGTGGAGATGTTGACGGTCTTGGCGCGGTCGCCGCCGGTGCCGACGATGTCGACGGCCGGGCCGGGGATGTCCAGCGGCTCGGCGTGCGCGTACATCGAGTCCACCAGGCCGGAGATCTCGTCGACCGTCTCGCCCTTGGCCCGCAGCGCCACCATGAAGCCGGCCACCTGGACCGGGGAGGCCTCGCCGCTCATGATCCGGTCCATCGCCCAGGCGGTGGCCGACCGGCTCAGGTGCTCGCCCCTCAGCAGCGCCGACAGGATGTCCGGCCAGGTGCGGACCACCTGCGCGGGGTCGTTGCCGCCGTTCGCAGGGTGCACGTTCACCATGGCTGACTCCAGCTCTTGTCGGTTCCCCGGGGTCGGGGACATCCGTAGGAATGGAATCAGCCTATCGAGCGGCGAGGTCCCCCGGTCCGCCCCGGCACCCGCCTTCTCTAGGAGTGAGACGGCACCGCTCAGCGGGCGACCGGCGCCCGCTTCTCCAGCCGGGCGCGGAGCAGGGTGGCGGCGGACTCCGCCAGCGCCACCGGGTCCACCGGGCGGGAGATCGCCGCGTCCGCCCGGCTCCAGGCGGCGAGCCAGGAGTCCTGCGGCCGTCCGATCAGCACCAGCACCGGCGGGCAGCCGTAGATCTCGTCCTTCAGCTGCCGCCCGAGGCCGAGCCCGCCGACCGGCACCGCCTCGCCGTCCAGGACGCAGAGGTCCACCCCGCCCTTCTCCAGCGCCTTGAGCACGGCAGGGGTCGTCGCGCACTCCAGGTAGGACAGCTCCGGCAGATCCTCGGCGGGCCGGCGGCCGAGCGCCGTCAGCACCTGCTCGCGGGTGTTGCGGTCGTGGCTGTAGACGAGAACGGTGAGCGTCTCGTCGGTCTTGTACGCCATGGGCCCTGCTCCCTCAAGTGTGATCCGGACCACGTTCGCCTGATCCGGATGCTACTCCCGATCACCTGCCGCCGGTCCCTGCCGCGCGATCCCTTCTCAAGCCGCCGCGCCCACGACTCACCCAGTCGGAGGACGGCCCGTCACCCCAGACCTCGCAGTCACCCGTACGGTCGACACGGCGGCCCCTCCTTTACTCCCCACCCACCCCCGAACCATGCAGCGACACGCAGGGCAACAGGGTCGAAGGGGCCTTCGAAGAACCGTCAGAAAAGGGACACGCCGCTGCTCAGCCGCCATCCGGACGCCCCGTCGGCCCCCGGGGGGGCATACCGCACGCACCGGACACTCCGAGGGACACCCCCCGGCGTGAAGACGGAATAAGGGACCGACATAATGTCCGTCGTGGCGACAGCAACAGCAGTAGAAACCGGGCACGCGCACGGATCGGTCAACCGGCCGAACATGGTCAGCGTCGGAACGATCGTCTGGCTCAGTTCCGAGTTGATGTTCTTCGCGGCCCTCTTCGCGATGTACTTCACGCTCCGCTCCGTCAAGGGAGCCGAGTTCTGGAGCGAGAAGGCGCACGCCCTCAACGTGCCCTTCTCCTCGGTCAACACCACGATCCTGGTGCTCTCCTCGCTGACCTGCCAGCTCGGCGTGTTCGCCGCCGAGCGCGGGGACGTGAAGAAGCTCCGCTCGTGGTTCGTCATCACCTTCGTGATGGGCGCGATCTTCATCGGCGGCCAGATCTTCGAGTACACCGAGCTGGTCAAGAAGGACGGCCTCTCGCTGTCCTCGGACCCGTACGGCACGGTGTTCTACCTGACCACCGGCTTCCACGGTCTGCACGTGACGGGTGGTCTGATCGCCTTCCTGCTGGTCCTGGGACGGACGTACGCAGCCAAGCGCTTCACGCACGAGCAGGCCACCGCAGCCATCGTGGTGTCGTACTACTGGCACTTCGTCGATGTCGTGTGGATCGGCCTGTTCGCGACCATCTACCTGATCAAGTAACCAGCTGATCAGGTCACTGGCCACCGGCTCCGGTCCCCGCCCTCACCGGCGACGGGCCTCTTTGCCGGTGCCGACGCTCCCACCGACCGACCGCGCGCGCAGCCCTAGAACAGGCAGCCTCGTGCCGGCCAGACCGGCCGCCGGGTGCACCCACCAGTCGACCAGATCCTGACACCGGGGTTATTCCGTGAAAAAGCTCTCCGCACGACGGCGCCACCCATTGGCGGCGCTGGTCGTCCTACTTCTCGCCCTGGCGGCAACCGGGGGGCTGTACGCCGCGTTCGCGCCCGCCGACAAGGCGCAGGCCGACGTCGCCGCGCAGTCGCTCGCGATCGATGAGGGCAAGAAGCTCTTCGCCGTGGGCTGCTCCTCCTGCCACGGCCTGAACGGTCAGGGCAGCAGCGACGGTCCCAGCCTGGTCGGCGTCGGCTCCGCCGCGGTCGACTTCCAGGTCGGCACCGGCCGCATGCCGGCCCAGCAGCCCGGCGCCCAGGTGCCGCGCAAGAAGAACATCTACTCGCAGTCGGAGATCGACCAGCTGGCCGCCTTCGTGGCCTCGCTCGGCCCCGGCCCGGTGCGGCCGGACCCGGAGCAGTACACCTCGACCAACCCGGACGACGTGTCCAAGGGTGGCGAGCTGTTCCGCACCAACTGCGCCCAGTGCCACAACTTCGCCGGTCAGGGCGGTGCCCTGACCCAGGGCAAGTACGCCCCGTCGCTGGAGGGCGTGGACGCCAAGCACATCTACGAGGCCATGCAGACCGGCCCGCAGAACATGCCGTCGTTCCCGGACACCACCATGCCCGAGGAGCAGAAGAAGCAGATCGTGGCCTTCGTTCGCCACGCCACCAACGATGAGCCCAACCCCGGCGGTCTCACGCTCGGCAGCCTCGGTCCGGTGACCGAGGGCCTGTTCGGCTGGATCTTCGGTCTCGGCGCGCTCATCGCGGTCGCGATCTGGGTCGCCGCCCACACCACCAAGGCCAAGAAGTCATGAGCCACGACATGTCAGAAGAGAAGCTGCCGGAGCCGCACGGCTCCGCCGGGCACCACGAGGTGGCCGCCCACGGCGACCCGTTCGCCGACCCGGGCCTGCCGGCCCACGAACCCCGCCGGACCGACATCGACGAGCGGGCCGCCAAGCGCGCCGAGCGCCAGGTCTCGCTGATGTTCGTGGTCTCGATGCTCGCCACCGTGGGCTTCATCGCCTCCTACGTGGCCATCGACCCGGACAAGATCGTCTACGTCTTCCCGCTGGGTCACATCAGCGCGCTGAACTTCGCGCTGGGCCTGACCCTGGGCGTGGCGCTGTTCTGCATCGGCGCGGGCGCGGTCCACTGGGCCCGCACCCTGATGTCCGACCACGAGGTGCCGGCCGAGCGTCACCCGATCGAGGCTGACGACGAGGTCCGCGCGGACGTCATCGACCAGTTCAAGACCGGTGCCGCCGAGTCCGGCTTCGGCCGCCGCAAGATGATCCGCAACACCCTCATCGGTTCGATGGCGCTGGTCCCGCTCTCCGGCGTGGTCCTGCTCCGCGACCTGGGCCCGCTGCCCGAGGACAAGCTGGCGCACACCGGCTGGCGCGAGGCCACCGAGGCCAAGCCGCTGCAGCTCATCAACATGAACACCAACACGCCGATGAAGGCCGAGGACATCATCGTCGGCTCGCTGACCTTCGCCATGCCGGAGGGTCTGCACGTCCACGACGAGGACTTCCAGCAGCAGATCGCCAAGGACGCCCTGATGCTGGTGCGCATCGCGCCGGAGGACATCAAGGACGACCGCTCCCGGGAGCAGGGCTTCGAGGGCATCCTCGCCTACTCGAAGATCTGCACCCACGTCGGCTGCCCGATCAGCCTCTACGAGCAGCAGACCCACCACGCGCTCTGCCCCTGCCACCAGTCGACCTTCGACCTGGCGGACGGCGCACGCGTCATCTTCGGCCCGGCCGGCCACCCGCTGCCGCAGCTGAAGATCACCACTGACGAGAAGGGCTTCCTGGTCGCCACCGGCGACTTCGACGAGCCCGTCGGCCCGAGCTACTGGGAGCGTGCTCGATGAGTAGCGCGAGCAGCACCACGTCCGGTGCCGCCAAGCCCGCCAGTACGCGTGCCAAGCCCGCCAACAAGTGGGAGCAGGCCGCTGACTGGACGGACGGCCGGCTGGGGATCTACTCCCTGGCCAGGGCCAACCTCCGCAAGATCTTCCCGGACCACTGGTCCTTCATGCTGGGCGAGAT
>NZ_JBIVRD010000035.1:0-30610 GCF_044755565.1 Kitasatospora sp. NPDC092286
TCGGACTCGCCCTGGTCACCAACCAATAGCGAACAGACAGGCGATAACCCGAACGCCACAGAAGATGATCAATGGAGGTCAAACGACAAGCTAAGGCCAGAGCAGGGTCCGCGACCACTCCGGGGTGCGGACCGGGCCGGTCCGCGTGTAGCGCAGCCGGACGTGACGGCGGTCGTTGTCGCCCTGCCAGAACTCCACTTCGTGCGCCCAGAGCGTGTAGACGGCGTGGCCGGCCGCGACGGTGTCCGGGGTGGCCTCCAGCCGGCGGCGGGCGACCGCGACCGCCTCGTCGTACTCGGCCGGGGAGGCCAGCGGCTCGCTCTGCCGGCCGACCAGCGCCCCGACCCGGGCGGCGGGCGAGCGGGTGGCGAACTCGGCCGCGGCGACCTGGTCGGCGGCCCGCTCGACGGTGCCGCGGACCCGGATCTGACGGCCCAGCGGCGGCCAGTACAGGGTGAGCGCGGCGGCCGGGTGGTCGGCGAGCTGGCGGCCCTTCGGACTGTCGGCGGCGGCCGAGAAGACCCAGCCGGTGCCGGAGGCGTCGACGTCCCGCAGGACCAGCACCCGGGCGTCCGGCAGGCCGTCGGCGTCGACCGTGGAGAGCGTGACCACCTGCGGGTCGAGCACACCGGCCGCGAGAGCGGTGGCGAGCCAGTCGACGAACAGCGGGCCGGGCTCCGCCGGGGCCGCCTCCGCGTCGAAGGACGGCAACGGGCGGGCCATCGGCGGACGGCCGAGCAGCAGCTCGGGTACGGACCTGGGCTCGGGCCTGGTCTCGGACCGGGGCGCGGACCCCGGGTCGGTTCCCGGGTTCGCCCCGGCTGCGGGCCTGGTCTCGCCCGGGCCGGTCAGGCCCTCCTCCTCCGCTGCCATCGTGCCTTCCCTCCGGTCGCCTCGGTCGCAGCCCCGGCCAGCCGGGCCGTCGGGGCCCGGGCGCGGGGTGCGCTGTCGGAGCGCAACCGTACCGCCGTGGGCTGACCGCTCGGGCGCGGGCCCTCGCTGTGCGCCCTGTGCGCCCCGTTGCCCGTGCGCCCGTGCGCCCGGGTTCTTGGCGACAGGCGGCCCCGGACGTGCTGGTGGGCGGTGCCGATGATCGGCACCGCCCACCAGGCCGGTCGCGGTGACCCTTTCCGCTACCCGGTTCCGCGCGGTGACAGCCGCGCGTCGAGTTCCCTGGTCTTCCCTGGTCCGAGTTGTCTTCTCCGACTTCTGTGCGGCGGGCTCTCCGTCGAGTCCTCTGGTCGAGTTACTCCGCGTCGGGCCCTGGTTGGAATCCTGCTCCGGTCTTCTTCGCTTCTTCGCTTCTCCGCTTCTCCGCTGCGAGCCCGGCCACGGGTGCTCAGCTCACCTGTGGCCGCCCACGTCCGGCGCCCCCGCCGGACGTGACCTCGCTCGGATCAGTGGATTCGGTTGGAGACCGGAGCGAAGACGACGGTGGTGTTCTGGCCACCGTTGGAACCGTCATCGCGGATGCGAGCCATTGAGAGCCTCCCAAAAGCTGTACTTCGTGCGTTGTGTCGGAGTTCGTCGCCCAGACGAACTCCTGCGGGCTGCGACGTCGAGGAACAGACTTCCGCAACAAATCGACAAAGCACCACCTCAAGCCGGAATTTTCGCCCGTTTGCGTGATATCCCAACCTCTGATGAATAACGGGCGCACCCTCTGGACAACGCATCGATACAGCGCCGCTCACCTGGGGCTTTGCCCGGACGGTAGCCTCCTTCCGGGTGAACCGGCGCAGCGCCTGGACGCCGGGCGTCGATTCACCCGCCGCACACGGGTGCGGTCGACCTTCCATGTCGACATGTCAAGCCATTCTGCGACCATCCCAAAGTATTACTGGAGGCATCACAGGCAGAAGAGAGAAGGAAATGGGGAGAGGTGAAAATCAGACCGCCTTACCCGGGTTGAGAATCCCCAGCGGATCGAAGACCGCCTTCAACTGCCGCTGCAGTTCCAGCGCCACCGGCCCCAGCTCACGCGCCAGCCAGTCCCGCTTGAGCAGCCCCACCCCGTGCTCCCCGGTGATCGTGCCGCCCAGCTCCAGCCCCAGCGCCATGATCTCGTCGAAGGACCGCTGCGCCCGCGCCGACTCCTCGGGATCGGCGCCGTCGAAGATGACGATCGGATGTGTGTTGCCGTCCCCGGCGTGACTCACCACGCCGATCGTCAGCGCGTGCCGCTCGGCGATCGCGGCGACGCCGTTCAGCATCTCGGCCAGCCGGGAACGGGGCACCGCCACGTCGTCGATCATCGTGGTGCCCAGCCGGTCCAGCGCGGGCAGCGCCAGCCGCCGGGCCTCCAGCAGCAGCTCGGACTCCGCCTGGTCGTCGGCCGGCACCACCTCGGTCGCGCCTGCCGCCCGGCAGATCTCCCCCACCGCCGCCAGCTCGGCCACCTGGTCCGGCCCGTCGAAGGCCACCAGCAGCAGCGCCTGGGTCGACTCCGGCAGCCCCATCTGCCCCAGCTCGTTGACGGCCCGCACGGTGACCGCGTCCATCAGCTCCATCAGCGACGGGGTGAGGCCGCGCGCCATCACCTCGCAGACCGCCGCACCCGCCGTGTCCGCGCTCGGGAACTCCGCCGCCAGCGCCAACTGCGGTGCTGGCGCGGGCCGCAGGGCGACCACCGCCCTGACCACCACACCCAGCGTGCCCTCCGAGCCGACCAGCAACCGGGTCAGGTCGTAGCCCGCGACCCCCTTGGCGGTACGGCGGCCGGTGGACAGCAGCCGCCCGTCCGCCAGCACCACGTCCAGCCCGAGCACATACTCGCCGGTGACGCCGTACTTGACGCAGCAGAGCCCGCCCGCGCCGGTCCCGATGTTGCCGCCGATGGTGCAGGTCTCCCAGCTGGACGGGTCCGGCGGGTAGGACAGCCCCGACTCGGATGCCGCCCGGGAGAGTTCGGCGTTCACCACGCCCGGTTCGACCACCGCGATCCGGTTGACCGGGTCGATCTCCAGGATCCGGTTCATCTTCACCATCGACAGCACGATGCAGCCGTCCACGGCGTTGGCCGCGCCGGAGAGCCCGGTGCGGGCACCCTGCGGCACCACGGGGACACGCAGTTCGGTGGCGGTCCGCAGGATGTGCCGCACCTGCTCGACCGTCTCCGGGAAGGCCACCACGGCGGGGGTTCCGGCCACACAGAAGCCCGCCATGTCATGGCTGTAGGCGGCCATCACATCCGGGTCCACCGCCAGGGCGCCGGGCGGGAGCCCCTGCGCCAGCCGGTCCGTCAGATCACTCATCGCCGTCTCCGATCGCCGCCCGGTCGCGCCACCGCCGCACGCGCGGCACGCGCTCTTCCCGCGTGCTTCCCGCTCTGTCCGCACTCTGCCCGCCGACCGGTGGTCGGGCAAGTGCGCCGCTCGGACGTTTCAGAGCCGGACCGGCGGTGCGGCCCCCGGGGCCCCGAGCAGGGCCGGCCTGGACCCCGGCCGGCCGGAGCGGGTACGCGCCCCGGGGCACTGTCCTACGGGCGGCTTACCGGCTCCTGGAACTCCGTCACCCACGCCGCCTGGTCGTCCGGGCACTCCAGGTACAGCTCCCGGGCGTATCCGGCGGAGCGGTAGCCGTTCTCGTCGACGAAGCGGGCCAGCGCCTGGACGGAGCCCATGCTGTCGTCCATCGAACCGCGGTGCACGATGGTCGCCGCCTCCTCGATCACCGGCAGGTCGACCACCTCGAAGCCGCACTCCCCGGCGGGTGCCGGGGCCGCGCCGACCGGGACCGCCGCCCGGACCAGCACCGCGCCGTCCCCGTCCGGGGCGTCCTCGTAGCGGGCCACCGCCGGGCCGGCCCCCTCCACCCCGGCCTCCGCCATCCGCCGGCAGAGCTCCGTGAACAGCGGGCCGATCACCGGTCCGACGTCCTCCGGCTCATAGCTCGCGGCGACCGCCGTCAGTTCGGCCACCCGCACCGACGGCACCCGCTTCACCACGACATCGTGCGCGGACATGGTTCCCTCGCTCTCGATCGTCCGGAGCCTCGCCTCGACCCGGGTCAGCCGCTGGGCGTCCGCCGCCATCGCCGCGGCGAGTTCGGCCCGCCGCAGCCGCAGCATCCCGCGCAGCTCGGCCGCGTCCACCCGCTCGTCCAGGACGTCCCGCACCTGCTGCAGCGTGAAGCCGAGGTCCTTGAGCGCGATCACCCGGTTGAGCCGGGCGAGTTGGGCGGCCTCGTAGAAGCGGTAGCCGCTGGCCCGGTCGACCCGGGCCGGACGCAGCAGGCCGATCGCGTCGTAGTGGCGCAGCATGCGGACCGACACCCGGCCGTGCTTGGCGAAGTCTCCGATGTTGAACATGATGGCTCCCAGTGCAGACCCTCACACCGTGTCATGGTCAAGCACCGGCACCCACGGCCGGGCCGCCGTCCTCACCACCTCGGTCCATGCCGCCTCAGTCCGTGACGTCGAACCCGCGCCGCCGGCCGAGCACTTGGAGGCTGCGTTGACCGGGGATCCCGTTCGCGTCCGCGCCCGAGTAGCCGAGACTGCGCTGGAAGGCCGCGTACGCCTGCACCGTCCTGGTGCCGAGCGAGCCGTCCACCCAGCGCTGCTCCAGGTACCCCTCGTCGGCCAGCGCCTGTTCGACGATCCGCACCTCGGGTCCGTACGTCCGGTGGCCCTGTTCGGCGCCGGGGTCGGTCCGGGCGGCCGCGACGATGTGCGCCACCGAGACGCGCCGGGGCGAGGGCAGCGTGCCGAGCAGCCGGCGCAGCGAATCCTCGCCCGGCACGCCGTCCGCGGCGGCCCCCGCGTAGCCCAGACTGAGCTGGTAGTCCTGGTAGTTGAGGGTGTCGGCGTCCCGCCAGTCCTCGTCCGGACCGGCCGTGTAGTGCGAGCCGTGCCCGGACGCCACCAGCGCGTCGCCCACCTGCCGGACCTGCGGGCCGTGCGCGCCGTACCCGTACTCCAGGCCGTTGATGGTCACCCGGTAACGGGCCGGCCCCGGCGTCGACCGGGACGGGGGCGGCGGAGCACCGCCCGCGCCGGCCACGATGCCCGGCAGGACGAGACCGTGGAACTGCTGCACCCGGGCGTCGCCGGGGCAGGCGGTGCCACCGTCCGACCACTCCGGGAAGAGCCGGTGAAAGCCGTAACCGGGGTCGTCGGCGGTGCGGCAGACCCGCAGCGGGATGCCGTGCCGCTGGTGCAGCCAGACCCCGACCGCGATGAACGTCCCGATCTGCGCGGCCGTCCACGGATCGGTGTGCTGGTCGTTGCTGGCCGACTCGATGCTCACCGCGCCGGTGCCGTCCGGCCGGTGGTTCGCGGCCATGTTGGCGTCGGCCCGGGTCTGGGTGCCGATGTACTGGGCGATGCCGCCGTCGTAGCCGACCCCGAAGTGCGACTCCAGGTTGGTCGAGTCCCGCCAGTACTCGTAGATGCGGCGCGGCGTCCAGGGCGCCGCCATGCTGTGAAAGATCACCTGCGTCGGCACGATCGCCGGCTGCGCGTCCGACTCGGGCTGAAGCTCCATCTTCTCAGCGCCGGGGTACCAGGCCATCCGTGTCTCCTCGCCGGGCCCACTCCCAGGGCAGTCCGCCCCTTACCCCCGGCACACGCCCCCTCGCCGCACCCACAAGGACGCCCCCACCCCAAACCCCCCGTTCAGGTGAACCCGCCGCCCCCGGCCCACGGTCGGCCCACCGCCTCCACCCCGGTGGAAAACGCGAAGGGCGGGTGTCGGCCTGGGGCCAACACCCGCCCTGAGCAGGCGGTTTCTCCTACCAGCGGAGAGCGTGGGATTCGAACCCACGGTGACGGGTCACGCCACGACAGTTTTCAAGACTGTTCCCTTAGGCCGCTCGGGCAGCTCTCCAGGCGGAGGTCAGCCTAACGGGTCCGGCGGGGTTCGGTGCACAGGGTTTCGGGGACGGGGTCAGTCGCCGACGCGCTCGGTGAGGGTGACCTTGGTGTTGAAGGTCTGGCCGTTGCGGGTGTACTCGACGTCGACGGTCTCGCCGGGCTTGTGCGTCCAGATCTTGCTGACCAGGGCGGGGCCGTTCTCGATCGGGCTGCCGCCGAGCTTGGTGATGACGTCGCCGGGCTTGAGGCCCGCCTTGTCGGCCGCGCCGCCGGGGGTGACGGCCGGGGTGCCCTGGATGTCGCGGGTCTGGATCTGTGCGCCGTCGCCCTTGTAGTCGTCGTTGCGGAGGACGTCGAGCTTGGCGTAGACGGGCTTGCCGGTCTTGATCAGGGTCTCGGCGACCCACTTGGCCTGGTTGATCGGGATGGCGAAGCCGAGGCCGATGCTGCCGGCCCGGCCGGTGCTGGAGGCGTTGGACTGGATCGCCGAGTTGATGCCGACCACCGCGCCGCTGGAGTCGAGCAGCGGGCCGCCGGAGTTGCCGGGGTTGATCGAGGCGTCGGTCTGCAGGGCGTTCATGTACGAGGACTGGGCGCCGGTCTCGTCGCCGGAGGCGACCGGGCGGTCCTTCGCGCTGATGATGCCGGTGGTGACGGTGGACTCCAGGCCGTACGGGGCACCGATGGCGATGGTGGAGTCGCCGACGTTGACCTTGTCGGAGTCGGCCAGCGGAAGCGGGGTCAGCTTGTCCCCCTTCGGGGGGTTGTCCAGCTTGACCACGGCCACGTCGTAGCCCTCGGCGCGGCCGAGCACGGAGGCGTTGTAGGAGCTGCCGTCGGCGAACTTGACGGTCAGTTTGCCGCCGTTGGAGGCGGGCGCCACCACGTGGTTGTTGGTGAGGATGTGGCCCTCGGTGTCGAAGACGAAGCCGGTGCCGGTGCCGGACTCGCCGTTGCCCTGCGCCTTGATGGTGACGACGCTGGGCAGCGCCTTCTGCGCGATGCCGGCGACGGAGCCGGGGGCGGGCTCGTTCTTCTCCGGGCTGTTGGCCTGCACGGTGGTGCTGCGGCGGTCGTTCGCGGAGCTGGCGCTGTTGTCGTTGCGGTCGGCGATGGTCACGCCGAGCGCGCCGCCGGCCACACCGGCGACCAGGGCGACGGCGGCGATCAGGGCGACCAGGCCGCCGCGCTTCTTGCGCGGACCGCCGGGGCCGGACGTACCGGGGTACTCGGGCGGGTAGCCGAGCGGGCCGCCGGGGTGGCCGGGACCGCCGGCGCCGCCGGCCGAGGAGTCGTGCGGGCCCCAGCCGCCGAGCGGCTGGCCCGCGCCGAAGGGGTGCTGCTGCGCGGGCGGGCCCGCCGGGGCGCCGTACGGGTCATGGGCCGCGGCGGGCGGGGCACCGTACGGGTCGTGCGCCGCGGCGGCCGAGGCGCCCGTGGTGGCGTACGGGTTGACGACGGGCGCCGTCGGCAGGGCCAGGGCCTCGGCGAGCGCCGGGGCGGGCGCGGCCGGCGGCCCCGCCGGGGCGGGCGGCACGACCGGCGGCGGGGCGTCGATGTACCCCGGGCCGGGGTGGCCGGCCTCGACCGGGGCGGGCGCGGACACGGGAGCGTCGGCAGCCGCGGCCGCGGCGGGTGCCTCGGCCGGCGCCGGGGCGCTGATCTTGCTGAACGCCAGCGTCGGCGTGGATCCGCCGGCCGCCGGAGCGGCGGGCGCGGCGGGCACCGCCGGTGCCACGTCGGTGGTGGTCCGGTCGGCGGGCGCCTGTGCGGGGGTGGCAGCGGCGGACGCGGACTGCTGCGCCGGACCGTCATGAGCGGGACCCACCACCCCCTGGCCGCCGGAGGGCTGTTCCCCCTGCGGCCCGGTGGACCCAACCTCGCGCTCGGTGCTCACGGACGACCTCCATAGCTGACAGGACCAAGAAGCATAGTTTTTCGCACACTCGATTCGATTGCCGTAAGGACCCTTCTGAAGAAGTCATAAGAATCCTTAGCCAGGCCCGACGGCCCCGTCCGGAAACCCGGCCGAACGCCCCCGAACCACCACCCCCACCGGCCGCTCGCCCACCGCCGCCGGATGTCCCTCGCGGCCGGGGCGCCCAGCGCCTGGCCTTGGCGTTCACCCCCGTGCCGGTTAGCCTGTCGCTCACAACTGACACGCGGGAGCTTGGACCTTCCCAGGCTGAGAGTGCGCTGGTCGACCGTACGCCACGACGTCCGTGGGCGGACCGTCGAGGGGGCGCTGACCGCCGGAACCTGTCCGGGTAATGCCGGCGTAGGGAGTATCGGCCATGCCGCCTGCTTCGCCATCCTCTTCTTCGGGCGCGCCCGCGTCCAAGGGTTTCTCCGAACCGTCCACGACCGTTCACTCCGACGCCGGTCCCCCCGTGCCCGGTTCCGCCGCCGTGCCCGGCTCCCCCACCGCGACCGGCGCCGCCGCGGCCACCGCCGTCCTGGACCGGCCGGACCGGTCCGAGCGGGTCGAGGCGCCGCTCGTCCTGGACACCGAGCCGCCGCGCACGCTCCGCTTCCGCGACCACTTCGCGCTCTGGATGAACCTCGGCGTCAGCCTGATCGGCTTCACCACCGCCGCCACCGTGCTGGGCGCGCGGGGCAGCGAGCTCTCCCTGGCCGCCGCCGTGACCGCGATCGCGGCCGGGACCGTGGTCGGCACCGCGATGCTCGGTGTGGCCGCCCTGATCGGGGCCCGTACCGGCGCACCGGCGATGGCGAACCTGCGCGGGCTGTTCGGGACGAAGCTCTCGTACGTGCCGACGGTGCTGAACATCGTCCAGTGCATCGGCTGGGGCGTGTACGAGCTGCTGGTGATCGCGATGGGCGCGCAGACCGTCGTCCACACCGAGGGCTACCGCTGGGCCTTCGTCCTGCTGGCGGGCGCGCTGACCACCGCGCTGACCATCTGGCCGCTGGGCTCGATCGCGGTGCTGCGGCGGTTCGTCGCCGGGGCGGTCGCGGTCGCGATGGTGTACTTCACCGTCCAGCTGGGCCGGCACGGCGTGCCGGACCCGGGCGCGGGCAACTGGCACGGCTTCCTGAAGGCCACCGACGCGATGATCGCGGTGTCGATCTCCTTCGTGCCGCTGGCCGCCGACTACACCCGGCACTCGCGCACCCCGCGCGCCGCGTTCTGGGGCAGCTTCTCCGGCTACACCGTCGCCCAGGTCTGGTGCTACGTGCTGGGCCTGATCGCGCTGCTGCAGTCCGGCGGCGACCCGGACCGGATCTTCGACTCCTTCCTGGGCGTCTGGGCCGGCTGGGCGTTCCTGCTGGTGCTGGTCCTGCGCGAGACGGACCAGTCCTTCGCCAACGTGTACTCGACCGCGATGTCCGTCCACAACCTGCTGCCCAGGGTGGACCGCCGGGTGCTGACCGGCGGGACCGGGCTGCTGATCACGGTGCTGGCTCTGCAGATCACCGAGTTCACCGACTCCTACTACGCCTTCCTGGGCCTGATCGGCTCGGTGTTCGTGCCGATGTTCGCGGTGCTGGCGGTCGACTACTTCCTCGGCGCCGGCCGGCGCGGCTGGAACCTCTCCGCCGACGCGCCGTCCCGCCGGCTGATGCTGCTGCCGTGGGCGCTGGGCTTCGTCGTCTACCAGCTGATCGCGCCGACCGCGATCGCCGGCTGGTGGACGGACTTCTGGACCTCCGTCCAGGAGGCGCTGCACTTCACCCCGCAGGAGTGGACCTCGGCCTCGCTGTTCGGCTTCCTGGTGCCGGCCCTGGCCACCTGGGCGCTCACCCCGCTGACCCGCCGGGACGCGCGGGACTGATCCGCCCCCCCACGCGAAGACGGCCCCTCAGGTTGGGGCCGTCTTCGTTTTCGCGTCACTTCCGCCGCCTATCGTGGGACGTGTGACCAGCCCCGACCTCCCCCCGGCGGCGGCGCGCACCGCGCCGTCCGTCCAGGTGATCGCCCACCGCGGATCCTCGTACGCACTGCCCGAGCACACGCTCGCCGCCTACCGGCGGGCGCTCACCGAGGGCGCCGACGCGGTCGAGTGCGATGTCCGGGTCACGGCCGACGGGCATCTGGTCTGTGTGCACGACCGCAGGATCGGCCGGGTCTCGGACGGCCGCGGCACGGTGTCCGCGATGACGCTGGCCGAGCTGGAGGCGCACGACTTCGGCGCCTGGAAGACGGGCGCACCGAGCGCGGACCCGGAGCTGCGGGGCGTTCTGCGGCTGGAGAGCCTGCTGGAGCTGGTCGCGGACTGCGGACGCCCGGTGGACCTGGCGATCGAGACCAAGCACCCGGTCCGTTTCCGGGGCCGGGTGGAGGCCGAGCTCCTGCGGATGCTGGACCGGTTCAAGATCACCGGAGACCCCGCGGACGGCCGCCCGCAGGCCCGGATCATGAGCTTCTCCGCGCTGGCGCTCGCCCGGGTGGCCGCCACCGCGCCGCAGTACCCGAGGGTGTTCCTGTTCGAGCGCGGCCTGCCGCTGCGGGGCCGGCTGCGCCCGGGCGCGACGCTGCCGGGCGGGGCCGGGATCGCCGGGCCCGGCATCGAGCTGGTGCGGGCCAGGCCGCGGCTGGTGACGCGACTGCGCGAGCTGGGCCACCAGGTGCACGTCTGGACCGTGGACGAGCCGGCCGACGTGGAGCTGTGCCTGGAGCTCGGGGTGTCGGCGATCATCACCAACCGCCCGGCCGAGGTCCTCGCCCAGCTCGGCCGGTGAACCAAACCTGCTGCCGACAATTTTTGCCGGAAATTATGCGTTTTCACGACGGAGGGTGAGCACGGAATCACCTGCCGCCCACCCTGGGTCGCGCGGTTTGAAATGTCCGCGCGGGATCGCCCTGCAGTCGTTTCCGACGCATTACCAAGGGGCATCCATCCCTCGGCATACGCTGAAGGAGGTCCGGGGGTGGCGTTGATGGTGGCGCGTGAAGTGCCGACTTCATCGACCATGGCAGTGCCGCACGGCCCAGCGAGTGTCGGGGTCGCACGGCGCCGACTGCGTCGAGATCTGGGCGACCGGGAGATACCCGAACCGGTCATTGATGATGCTGTTCTGATCCTTTCCGAACTGCTGAGTAATGCCTGTCGCTATGCGCGGCCGCTCGGGCCATTGCCCGCGCTCGGCCGCAGCGCCCGGGCGGAGGTCGTGGACCAGGTGCTCGTCGGGGTCCCCACCGCGGGCCAGGGCGCCAGGACGGCCGCGCACCCACAGCCGGACGGCGGCGACGGCGGGGTCCTGGTGCGCTGGCAGATGCACGCGGACGGGATCCTCACGCTGGAGGTCACCGACGGCGGGGCGCAGACCCGCCCGACGCCCGCCGGCCCGTCCCTGACCTCGCGCGGCGGCCGCGGCCTGAGCATCGTCGGCCAGCTGGCCAGCGACTGGGGTGTGCGCGACGCTCCCGGCGAAGTGACGGTGTGGGCGGCACTGCCCGCCCGGGCCCGCCACGCCCGACGGACCGGCGGTGATGCCCGCAGCGCCTGAGCGGGCCGGACCCGCCCGTCCGCGCGCCCCCGCGCCCCGTCCGCGCCCCGTCCGCGCGCGCCGCCACCCACGCCCCGCCCCGACGTGTGTCCACGCGCCGGGGGAACGTCAGTAGGCTGCCCGGAGCACAACACAACCGTCCCCGGGAGAGCCGCACCATGGGCAAGAAGGCCGCCAAGAAGGCGCCGCAGCGCAGCCAGTCCACCACCGCCGCCACGGGCGAGATCCCCGTGGTCGGGGCCCGCGAGAACTGCCCCTGCGGTTCCGGCCGCCGGTACAAGGCGTGTCACGGCCGGGATGCCTCGCACGCCGTGCAGGAGCTGGTGCACCGCCCGTTCGAGGGGCTGCCGGGCGAGGCCGACTGGGTCGCGCTGCGCGAGCTGGTGCCGGCCGCGACGGTGCCGCTGACGCTGGCCGCCGGGGTGGCCGAGGCCGCCAACGGCGAGGTCCCGTCGGTGACGCTGGCGACCGTCCTGCCGCTGGCCTGGCCCGCGCTGCGCCGCCCGGACGGCTCGATCCTGCTCGGCCTGCAGACCCAGTCCGCCTCCGGCGACCTGAGCCGCGACCTCGCGGACGCCCTGGAGCTGGCCCTGGCCACCGAGCCGGGCACCCCGGTACCCGCCCGCCGGACCGTCCCGGGCGGCCGCCGTCTGCAGGATCTGCTGGACCTCGACGCCGGGTTCACGCCGGCCGTGCACACCGGCTTCGAGTTCTGGCTGGAGGACGCCGAGGCCGCCACCGGCGAGGTGGCCGCCTCGCTGGAGCGCGCCAACGCCTCGGCGATCCCCACCGAGAAGCTCGGCAGCGTCGACTCCGCCTACTGGTGCGGCACTCCGGACAAGAACCACCTGCGCTGGGTGATGACGGTGCCGGAGGAGCAGTTGCTGGACGCGCTGGCCCGGCTGACCGCCGCCGACCAGTCCTCGGTCGGCCCGGACACCCGCCTGGTCGGCTCGTTCCGCGCGCACGGGCTGACCGTCCCGGTCTGGGACCTGCCGGTGGCCATGACGGCGGCCGACTGCGAGAAGCCGGCCGCCGAGTTCGCCGAGCGGCTCGCCGCCACGCTGGCCGACAACACCCCGCTGACGGCCGAGGAGCGGCGCGCCCGGGCAAACCTGGTGAACCGTCAGGTCACCTTGAACTAAAGGCGACCAGGATCGGGTGATACGCGTCACATCACCCCTCGCCGACCGCAATTTCCGGGCGGGGAAGGGTCCTTGGAAATTGGCGCGGGCGCGGATCCTTGTTACTGTCTAAAGAGTCCGGTCGCTGGTGCATCCCCCGTCGCCAGCGACCGGATCTTTTGTTTTCCGGAACGGCCGCCCGCGTGCGGCCGGCGCACGGGACGGCGCACGAGCGGCTGGTCCGCCCGCACGATCCCGCCGTACACGATCACTCGCGCACGACCCCGCCGCACCCGGTCAGTACGCCGAGCGGCCGGTGTCCAGCCGGACCGTCGCCTCGACCAACTCCCCCAGCAGCGGACCGACCTGGGGCAGCCAGACCCCGCCGCCGGCCGCCGGCCGCGGCGGCAGCACCCAGCGCACCCGCCCGCCGGACCCGCCACCGGGCGGCAGCGGCAGGAACCCACCCGACCCGTGATAGCGCAACGAGCCCGGCACCCATGGCAGTTGGGCGAGCATCTCGCCGAGCACGTCGAGCGAGTACGGGGCGACCAGCATCGCGTACCGGCCGGGCATCGCCAGCACCGGGCCGAGCGGCAGCCGCAGCGCGCCGAGGTAGGCGAGCGCCCTGGCACCGGCCGCCGCGGGCAGGCTGACCGCCGAGACCACCCCGCCGGTGGCGGCCAGCACCGGCGCGTCCGGGCTCTGCCGCTCCCACCACCAGCGCACCATCCGGGCGTCGGTGGTGGCCGCGAGCAGCGGCGGGTCGTGCGGGTGGGCACCGGGGACGGCGCAGCCCGGATCCCCGCAGGAGCACTGCCCGGCAGTCAGCAGCGCGCCCGGCACCACGGGCCAGCGATGGTCCACGGCGGCGGCCAGCGCGGCGGCCAGCCGGGCGGAACGGGCCGATGACCGGCCCCTCGGATTCTCACGCATGGCGCTCGTTCCTTTCCGTGACCGCTCGGTTCGCTCAAAGCCCGCCGGCGTACGTCGGGAAGCGCCGTGCGGGCCCCGCGAAGGCGCGATGCTGGCGGGGCCGGGCGGCAGGACGGACGAACGGCGTGACGGGCGTGAAGCACGGTGTGGAGCACGACCTGAAGGACCGCGGAATAGAACAGCCCTTGGAACGAGAATCCCGTACGCGACCGGATGGACGCCGCCCGGGGGCGGTTGGTTCCACCGTACGAGTGAGTGTCTTCCGGCCAGCCCGGCCGACGGACGGCGAAAGCATACGATCCGGACGGCCGCCGGAGCCGTCAGGACGGTTCTGCCCGTTCTCCCGGAGCTCCATGCCGTCCGAGGCCGACCGGCGCGCGTACGAACCGGACGCGCCCGCCGTACGGGCTCCGAAGCATGTGGAACCGGCCACCGCGTCGTCCTGGATCTGGACATGCCCCGAATGGCCTGTGTAGAAGTGGTGGCATTGCTGTCGATCAATGACGAGTAGTAGCGAATCGAGGCGAAACGCGCCCTTTGGCCGTCCTCGCTCCAATCGGCCGTACCTGGGGGTTCCGCATGACACGTACCACCGCGTCAGGAGTGGCGGCATGAACGAGTCCCACCCATCGTCGACTCCCTCCGAGCCGGGCGAGCCCGGCTGCGTCAGCGGGCTCTCGGTGCTCGACCCGCCGGGCCGCCACCGCCCGGTGCTCGGCCCCGCCGAGCAGCAGTGCCCCACACCCGAGAGCCGAACCGCACCCCCGACGGCGGTGCAGGACCGTTTGGCCGGACGGCTGTCCGATTTCACCAGCCTGCACGAGCACACCGAGCGGCTCGCCCGTGCCCGGGGCCTCGACGCCACCCTGACCGCCGTCCTGGAGTCCGTCGGCGCGCTGCTCGGCGCCCGGCGCGCGCTGCTGGTCACCGCCATGCCCGGCGGCGGGCCCAGCCAGCCGGTCGGCCTCGGCCTGGACCGCGCCAGCCTCGGCGCGCTGGAGACCGTGCCGCCCGAGCAGAGCCTGCTCGGGCGGCTGCTGCGCGAGCACGACCGGCCCGCCCGGGTGCGGTCCCACGACCTCGCCGGCGACCCCGCCATCGGCACCCGGCTGCGCGAGGTCGCCGTCCACCTCGGCCTCGGCGGTTGTTACGGCCTGCCGCTGGCCACCGAGGAGGACGGCCCGCTGGCCTCCGCCCTCTGGTTCTACGACGAGCCCGCCGGCCCGACCGAGCGGCAGTGCGAGCTGGCCCGCCGGTACTGCGAGGTCGCCGCGCCGCTGCTGGCCAAGCAACTGGACACGGACCGGGCCCGGCGCACCACCGAGGCGCTGCGCCGGGGTCTGCTGCCGGACCACCTCCCCCGGCCCGCCGGACTGCGGCTGGCCGCCCGGCTCGTCCCGGCCGGGCTGGACCGCTCGGCCGGCAGCGACTGGTACGACGCCATCCCGCTGCCGGACGGAACCGTCGGCCTCACCGTCGGCAGCGTCTCCGGCGACGGCCTGGGCGCCGGCCCCGGCTCCGCCCCGGGCGCGGCCGCCGCGATGGGCCGGATCCGGGCCGCGCTGCGGGCGTACGCCGTGCTGGAGGGCGAGGACCCGGTCTCCGTCCTCGGCGACCTGGAACTGCTGCTCAAGACCACCGAGCCGGCCCGGACCGCCACCGCCGTCTACGCCTGGGTGGAGCCGGAGGAGCGCCGGATCACCCTGGCCGGCGCCGGGCACTGCCCGCCGGTGCTGGTCGGCCGGCACGGCGCCGAGTTCGTGGAGACCTCGCTCTCCGCCCCGCTCGGCATGCTGGCCTGCTGGGAGGCGCCCGGGGTCGAGCTGACCGCCGAGCCCGGCGACACCCTGGTGCTCTACACCGACGGCCTGGCCCGCCGCTGCGGCCCCACCCTGCACGCCGGACAGGCCAACCTGCGCCGGGCCGCCGCCGACGCCCCGCGCGACGTGCGGATCGACCCGGACCGGCTCTGCGCCCACCTGCTGGCCGTCTGCGCGGGCCGGGACACCGGGCCCGCCACCGACGACCTGATGCTGCTCGCCGCGCGCTTCGAGTAAGCCCGAGCGAGTGAGCCCGGGCGCGCGGGGTACGCCCGCGCGCGCCCGGTGAACCCGCGCCCCCGCCACCCCGACCCCGAACAGGTGAGCGGCCGGGCGTCCGTACCATGGACGCACGGCCGCCCCCGCGTGTCGCGATCCGACGCTCCCGGGGCGGCACACCACCCCGCAAGGAGGCGACGTACGTGACCGAGGACCGCACCCCGGCGGTGGCCGAGAACCCTGAGGCCACCGGCGGCGACGAGGAACCGCAGCAGTTCAAGGGCCGCAAGAACGGCCTCTACTCCGAGGTCTCCGACGAACTCGCCGCCTCGATGAAGTCCGGCTGGGCCGACACCGAGCTGCACGGCCTCACCCCGGTCGCGCAGGCCCCGTACGCGGCCGAGCGCCGCGCCCGGCTGTCCGCCGCCTACCCCGGCGAACGCCTGGTGGTCCCGGCCGGCACCCTGCGGGTCCGCTCCAACGACACCGACTACGCCTTCCGCGCCTCCAGCGAGTACGTGCACCTCACCGGCGACCAGACCGAGGACGCGGTGCTGGTCGCCGAGCCCACCGGCGACGCCGGCCACGAGTTCGGCCTCTACCTGCTGCCCCGCTCCAACCGCGAGAACGGCGAGTTCTGGCTGGACGGCTACGGCGAGCTGTGGGTCGGCCGCCGGCACAGCCTCACCGAGCAGGAGCAGCTGCTCGGGCTTCCGGTCCGCGACGTCCGCGAGGCCGGCGCGGAGCTGGCCGCCCGCGCCGCCGCCTCCCCCGTGCCGACCCGGATCGTGCGCGACTACGACGCCGGTCTGGAGGAGGCCCTGGCCGGTGTGCTCGACCCGGAGCGGGACGCGGCGTTCAAGGAGTTCCTGAGCGGCCTGCGGCTGGTCAAGGACGAGTGGGAGATCGGCGAGCTGCGCGCCGCCTGCACCGCCACCGTCAACGGCTTCACCGACGTGGTGCGCGAGCTGGGCCAGGCCGTCGCCACCTCCGAGCGCTGGATCGAGGGCACCTTCTGGCGCCGCGCCCGGGTCGAGGGCAACGACGTCGGCTACGGCTCGATCTGCGCCGCCGGCCCGCACGCGACCACCCTGCACTGGGTGCGCAACGACGGCGCCGTCCGCCCCGGCGAGCTGCTGCTGCTGGACGCCGGCGTGGAGACCAACACCCTCTACACCGCCGATGTCACCCGCACCCTGCCGATCAACGGCCGGTTCAACGACCTCCAGCGCAAGATCTACCAGGCGGTCTACGACGCCCAGGAGGCCGGCATCGCCGCGGTGAAGCCCGGCGCGGGCTTCCGCGACTTCCACACCGCCTCGCAGCGCGTCCTCGCCGAGCGCCTGCTCGCCTGGGGCCTGCTGGACGCCTCGGCGTACGACGTGGAGAAGGTCCTGGAGCTGGGCCTCCAGCGCCGCTGGACCCTGCACGGCACCGGCCACATGCTCGGCCTGGACGTCCACGACTGCGCCCACTCCCGCCGTGAGGAGCACGTGGACGCGCTGCTGGTGCCCGGCATGGTGCTCACCGTCGAGCCCGGTCTGTACTTCCAGCAGGACGACCTGACCGTGCCCGAGGAGTACCGCGGCATCGGCGTCCGCATCGAGGACGACATCCTGGTCACCGCCGACGGCAACGAGAACCTCTCCGCGGGCCTGCCCCGCCGCGCCGACGAGGTCGAGGCCTGGATGGCCTCGCTCGTCTGAGCCGACGTACGCAACGGGCCCGGCTCCCCCTCGGGCAGGGGGAGCCGGGCCCGCGTACGTCCTACTTGGCGACCACCCGGACCGGGACGGTGCGACTGCCGACGACGATGGCCGGCCCCTCCAACGGCACCACCGCCACCCTCGCCGTCACCGGCATCACCCCGGCCCCGTCCTGTCCGGTCAGCTTCAGCCGGTACTTCACCGTCCTGCTCTGCCCGGGAGCGAGCGTGAACGCACCGTTCCCGTCCCTTGCCGGCTTGTCGGTGGAGCGGAGGTCCATGGCCGTCCAGGTATCGCCGTCCTGCCGTTCCAGAGTGCCGGAGACAACCGGCGAGGCCCCGGCGTACGACTCGGCCGCCACGACGGGCACCAGCGCGGAATAGCCGGTCCGGCTGGTGTTCCGGTAGGTGACCGAGAACGTCACCGCGCTGCCGTCGTTCGGCACCTGCTGACCCACGCCGAGTCCCTCGAAGCCGATGCTCACGTCATTCTGGTTCGGCCGCAGCGCCGGTACCGGGTGGCCGCCGACGTCCAGGGTGTCGAGGATCGACACCAGGGCGGTCTGGTACTCCGGCTTGAGCCCGATGGCCGAAAGGAACACCTGGTCGTCCGGCAGGGCCCACATCTGGGCCGTGAAGGACTCCTTGGCATTGCAGGTGACCTGCCACTGCGACTTGCGGGCGGCTCGCCCGGCCACGATGTCCCTGGTCTGCACCGGGTTCCCGCTGGTCATCGGTTCGCCCTCGGTGGGCACGTGCGGATTGCCCCAGACCGGGCAGTAGGGCTGGGAGGTCCAGCCGTCCGGCGAGTAGAGGAACGACATGGCCGGCCAGGTCTGCGGTTCCTCGTCGAACACCGCCAGCTGTACCCCGTACGGGGCGCAGTCACTGGCCGTCGCCGACTTCGGCGCCCCGGGGCTCAGCACGCAGAGCCGTCGGTCGGCGGGGTCCGGCGGCACGACCCGCCAGCCCGCCGGGACCTTGAACTTCACGCCGTGGAACGTGTAGTTGGACGGTGCCGGTGGGGCGCTGCTGGCGGTGCCGGACGGAGCAGGGGCACCGAGCGGGGCCTCGGTCCTGACGTCGTCGGTGATCGTCTCCGTGGCCGAGGGGGTCTCGACCGGGGTGGCCGTCGGGCTCGGCTCGGTGGTCGGCTCGACACTCGGGCTGGGGCTCGGGCCGGCCGTCAGGGTGGCGGCCGGCGGCGGCACCTCGTCCTGCCGGGCCACGGTGTCGCCCCGGAAACCGAGCACGCCGAACGCCAGGGCGGCGGCCAGTCCGAACAGCGGCACGGCGGTGACGTACACCGGCCGCAGCCGGCGCGTCCGGCGGTTCGGCGGGGCGGCCGGGCGCAGGTCGTGCGCGGTGATCCGGGCCGTACGGGCGTTCATCGCCTCGCGGAGCAGCCGTTCCGTCGGGGTCTCGTCCGGCCCGGTGCCGTCGCCGCCGCGCGGGCGGGGAAGTTTGTCGGTCATCGAACCTTCTCCAGGTGCTTTTCCAAGGCGTCCAGGGCCCGGCTTGCGGTGGACTTCACGGCACCCCGGGACAGCCCCAGGGTCTCGGCGATCTGTGCCTCCGACAGATCGGACCAGTAGCGCAGTACCAGCACCTCGCGCTGGCGGGACGTCAGCTCCTGCAGGGCCACCAGCACCCGCCGGTGCTCGTCGTTGAGGACGGCGTGGTCCTCGGCGGACGGCGCGTCGGCCTCGTGCGGCGGCACGTACTCGCGGGCCGTCTTGCGACGGCGCAGCATCGACCGGGCGCCGTTGACCACCGAGGTCCGCAGGTAGCCGAGCGCGTTGTCCAGGTCGTCCAGCTGCTCGCCGTGCCGCTGGTAGAGCTGGGTGAAGGCCTCCTGCACGACGTCCTCGGCCAGGTCCTGGTGGTCGACCAGGAGGACCGCCATCCGGACCAGGCTCAGCCGGTGAGCGTGGTAGAGGTCGGTCAGGGTGGGCCGGTCCTCGGCCGGCCGGCGCCCGCCGCGCAGCAGCCGGAAGCCCGAACGGCGCTGTGCCGCCTCCGGCTGGACGCTCGGGGCGGCGGTCACCTCGTCGGCCTCCTGCGCACCGAACAGCAGCCCGACCACTCCGGTGAGGGAGAATCCCCGCCCCTTCTCGGGTCCGACGATCGGCCCGATAGCCATGGACATCTACGTTCTGCTTTCCCCCGGGACGGCGCCCGGTGCGGACCGGGCCGTCAGGACACGTGATCAAGGTTGTGATCAGCGGGGACCGTGTCATCGCCGCCGAACCGGCTCCGTCCGCCCCCATACCAATGGACGTGCGGCCCGGCTCGGGGTTGCACGTGGGTTCGAGGAAAGTTCGGCCTGGCCGTGACGGCTACACTCGGCCACATCCCGCCACCTACCTGCAGGGGGTATTCCGTGGCCGAGCAGTACGCCTCGGGGCCGTCGGCCGACTCGGCCGGGCCGCCGGCCGGCACCCCCGGGCCGGTGGACGTCGTGATCGGGCGGCGGCCGGAACCGGTACACGATGTCGCGGTGTACGCCTTCGACGGCATGACGCCGTTCGAACTCGGCGTGGTGGTCGAGGTGTTCGGGCTGGCCCGGCCCGAGCTGAGCGGACTGCTGGCCGCGCCCTGGTACGGGCTCAAGGTCTGCGCCGACCGCCCGGGCAGCGCGCTCGCCTCGGTCGGCGGCTTCTCGCTGACCGCCCGGCACGGTCTGGACGAACTCGCCGCCGCCGACACCGTGGTGGTCCCCGGGGTGCCGAACGCCTTCGGCGGCGAGGTCTCCCCCGGCCTGGTCACCGCCCTGCGCACGGCGCACGAGCGCGGCGCCCGGATCGTCTCGATCTGCTCCGGCGCCTTCGCGCTGGCCGCCGCCGGCCTGCTGGACGGCCGCGAGGCCACCACCCACTGGCGCTACGCCGAACTCCTCCAGCAGCGCCACCCGTTGGTGAAGGTCAACCCGGACGTGCTGTACGTGGACGGCGGCTCCGTCCTGACCAGCGCGGGCAGCGCCGCCGGGATCGACCTCTGTCTCCATCTGGTCCGCCGCGACCACGGCGCCAGGGTGGCCAACAGCGTGGCCCGCCGCTTCGTGGTGCCGCCGCACCGGGACGGCGGGCAGGCCCAGTTCATCGAGGCCGCCGTCCAGCCCGTCGAGGCGGACGACGACGGCGTCGCCCGCAGCATGCGGTGGGCACTGGACCACCTCGCCGCCCCGCTGACCATCACGCTGCTGGCCCGGGCCGCCCGGATGTCCGACCGCTCCTACCTGCGCCACTTCACCGCCCGCAACGGCACCAGCCCGATGCGCTGGGTGATCACCCAGCGCATCGCGGCCAGTCTGCCGTTGCTCGAATCCCCGGACGGCACCGTGGAGGAGATCGCCGCCGCCGTCGGCTTCGAGAGTGCCGCGACCTTCCGCCACCACTTCGGCCGGGTGATGCGCACCTCCCCGACCGCCTACCGCCGCGGCTTCGGCAGCGGGGCGGCTTAGCGCTTGGCGGCCGGTCCGGCGGGCCACTCGCCGGTGCGCAGGGCCGCGTTGGCGAGCACGGCGTCGTGCAGCCACTGGGCGAGGCCCGGGGCGAGCTGCTCGTAGGTGGCGGTGAAGCGGGGGTCGGCGAGGTACATCGCGGCGAGGCCGCGGTGGATCTCGAAGGTGCAGTCGTAGAAGTTGTCGCGGATGTGCTGCCGGTGCACCTCCGCGAGGTCCATGGCGGCGCCGCCGTCGGCGGGCTCGCCCGCGGTGAAGGCCTCGACGAGACGGGCGTTGAGCGCGTCCGTCTCCGCCTTGATCCGCTGCCAGTCGGCCTTGACGTAGCCGCCGGTGCGGCGCTGGGACTGTGCCCAGGCGGCGGTGCCGCCCCACCGCTGCTCGGCCTCGGTCTCCCAGTCCTCCTGGTAGGCCTCGCCGAAGACCTCGAACTTCTCCTCCGGGGTCAGCTGAATACCCATCTTCTGTGCCTCCATGGCGTGTTCGACGGCCGCGGCCAGCTCCTGGAGGTGGCTGATGCGGTCGGTCAGCAGCTGGTGCTGGCGCCGCAGATGCTCGCTCGGGCTCACCGAGTCGTCGTCCAGGATGGACGCGATCTCTTCCAGGGGGAACCCGAGTTCGCGGTAGAACAGGATCCGCTGCAACCGGTCGAGGTCGGTGTCGTGGTACCGGCGGTAGCCGGCCCGGGTGCGGCCCCGGGGGGCGAGCAGTCCGATCTCGTCATAGTGGTGCAGGGTCCGTACGGTCACCTTGGCGATCTTCGCCACCTCGCCGACCGAGTAGCCACCGCCGTCCATGCGGGTCGCTCCCTTCTTGCTGACCACAACCCTCCGTCCTCACGTCGCGTGAGGGTCAACCCCGTATTCGACGGAGGCGGCCGTGGCGGAGGGCTGCCGGCGGAGGCGGCCGTGGCGGAGGGCCGGCGCCCTAGGACGCCGCTCCGGCCAGGGCGCGCTCACGGCGGCGGGCCGACCGGCCGTGGCCGCCGCCGGCCCCCGTCCGCGGGCGGCGGCTCTGCCGGGTGGGCCAGAGCAGCACATACGCGGCCGAGACCACCACGAACGCGAGCCGGACGAACCCGCGCGCCGAGTCGGACGGGACCAGCAGCGTCCCGCCGTACAGCGCGGCCAGCGCGATCCAGCTCCACCACGGGACGAGGCGCTTCTGGCCGACGGCGTCCCAGAGCAGCGTGCCGAGCAGGATCGAGGCGGTGTAGTACGTGTAGACGCTGGGATCGAGCAGGATCCGGGCGTCGGCCCCCAGCAGGACGACGGCCGGCCAGCGGCCGCGCCAGACCGCGATCGTGCCCAGGCCCAGCCCCAGGGCGAACTGCGCGGGCCGGTCCCACCACGGGGTGGCCGGGTCGGTCACCCCGAACCAGCGCAGCGCGGAGGCCGGCTGGTTGGGAATGGTGAACTTGGCGGCCGCCACCGTGTCCAGGTTGCCCAGGTAGAACGGCAGCCAGGCGATCGCGACCAGCCCGGCGAACCAGAGCGCGGTCCGTAGCCACGCCGGCCGGGGCAGCGCGAGGATCAGCGGGGCGAAGGCCAGCGCCCACGGCTTGGAGTCCACCGCCAGCGCCAGGTAGACGCCGACCATGGTGGCCCGGCCGCGGCTGAGCGCGTGCGCGGCGAGAGTGGTGAAGAAGAGGGCCAGCACGTCGTCCAGGTGTGCGAAGCGGACCGAGACCTCGACCCACATCGGGATGAACGCCAGCCCGGCGATCAGCAGCCGCTGCTGGAGCCGGCGATGGTTGGTGCCGGTGCCCCGGTAGTAGCAGGCGGCGGTCCGGCCGACCAGGACCAGCATCACCAGGCCGAGCCCGGACATGGTCGCCTCGGCCAGCAGCTCGCCGGTGTGCGCGGGGAAGGGGTCGAAGAGCCGGGCGACGGCCAGGCTGACCGGGCCGATCTGGAGCTCGGGGTGGTGCGCGTAGAGCGAGAGCCCGCCGTCGGCCTGTCCGCTGAAGAGCAGTTCCTCGCCCTGGCGCAGGTAGTGCCAGGAGAAGCCGCCGCTGGGCTCGACCAGGAGGAACCAGAGCACCGTCCAGGCGACCAGGAGGACGTGGTGTCTACGGATCGGCAGACCTGCGATCCGCCCGGTGGCGGCCTCGTAGTCGGTGGTGCCACGTGCCGTGCGAACTCCCCGCACTTGTCCCTCTTCCCCGCCGTGCCGCCCCCTCCGGCCGGACATCCTATGTGACCGCAGCGGACCCCCGGCGCCATGGCCGGTCACCGTCGGCGGCATGCGGACCGGTGGGACCGGGCTCACCCGGACGCTCCCCGGCTGCTCCCCGGGCACTCGGGGCGCGCCCCGGTCGCTCTGCGGGCACTCTGCGGGCACTCAGGACCTCCCCGGGTGCGCCCCGAAAAGCCGCGTGCCCCCCGGAGCTCCGGACACCGGATCTCCGAGGGGCACGCGGGTGGCTACGGCTCCCGGGCTCAGCCGTGCTGGGCGGTCCTGCGACGGCGGAGCCCCACGAGGGTGCCGACACCGGCCGCGAGGACGGCACCACCGGCGATCGCGATCGCGGTGGTGTTGTCACCGCCACCGGTCTGGGCCAGGTCCTTGTCCGCGTTGTCGGCCCCGTCCTTCGCCTTGGTGACGGCGGCCGGGGTGAGCTTCGGCGGGGTGATGTTCGGGACGGTCACCGGGAAGTCGATCGGCTGCTGGCCGTCGGTGCTGCTCGCCGACGGGACCGGGGCCGAGCTGGACGCCGAGCTGGTGGCGGAGGCGCTCGGCGCGGTGGTGGTCGGAGCCGACGTGGTCGGGGCCGACGTGGTCGGGGCCGGGGTGGTCGGGGCCGGGGTGGTCGGCTCGGCAGTGGCCGACGGCGAGGTGCTGGCCGACGGCGAGGTGGTGGCGGTCGCGGACGGCGAGGCGGTCGTGGTGGCGCTCGGCGAGGTGCCGGCACTCGGCGAGGTGCTGGCCGACGGGCTGCCGGTCGGCTTCCCCGTGGGGCTCGGCTTGCCGGTGCTGGGCTTGGCGGTCGGGCTCGGCTTGCCGGGCCCACCTCCCTTGATGGTGAAGCCCGCGCCCTTGATGCCGTCGCAGCTGAAGCGGCCTTCGTTGACCGGCTTGTGGCTGGTGTCGTCGAGCTGCGCGGAGAAGACCACGGGCACCACGCCGGCCTTGCCGAGCGGGGCGTCCTTGGTGAAGGAGACCCGGACCTTGATGGCGATGTTCTTGCCGCGGTTCACGCCGAGCAGGGCGTCCTCCGCGACGTTCCCCTCCTGGCCGATACCACCGAGCAGGGTCAGCACCGCGTCGTCGTCGGAGTCCCCGCCGCCGGGCGCGACCGAGCCGGGCAGCCACTGGCCGCCGGGCAGCTGGTACTCGACCTTGAGGTCGTCCGCGCCGAGGGAGCCCTCGCGGTTCTTGAACTTGAGCAGCGGGATGAAGACGAAGTCGTGCTTGGTGGAGTTCTCGATCCTGAAGGTGAACTCCCGGGCGTCACCGCCCGCGACGAAGGTGTCCGGCACACCGTGCACGGAGAGGTCGAGGCTCTGACGCCCGGCCTTGTCGGCCTGCGGCGCGGCCGCGGCGGACGGGGAACCGGTGGTGCCGACGGCCACGGCGCCCTGGGCGCCGGCCAGCACCAGAGAGGACGCGAGCGCGGCGGCGCCGGCAAGGGCAAAACTGCGACGTATGGACAAGGAGACCTCACGAGAGTGTCCGGGCGCGGCCCGGGAGCGCGGCAGGGCACGGCTGTTCGGACAGCGGACCCCCCGCGAAGATGAAAGTCCGACGGAGACTACCGAACGATCCAGCCACTTCGGAAGGTGGGTGCCACGCTGCGCGCACCACTCGCGCCACCCATGTCCGATTGGCCCAACTCCGTCACCTCGTAAGGCTTTTGCACTCGACGGCCAGTTGGCCGCAGCATGACCGATACACGTCCGGAGGACGGTGCCGGGCGGCCCTCCGATGGCCTGAAACCGACGGTGCGCGAAGGTCCCTGGTACGAAGGTTCCGGGTGTGGCCGGTCAGCCCGCGACTGCCGGTCAGCCCGCGCCGCGCCGCCCGCTACGGTCGACCGGCGGGCGGCACCGGACGGTCCGCGTACAGGTGCAGCAGGGCGCCGAGGGTCGGGTCGCGGCGCAGACCGTGATCGAGGAGGCCGAGCCGCTCGGCGACCTGGCGGGACCCGGTGTTGTGGCCGTGGATCCAGGCGACCAGCGGCGCCCCGGGCGAGTGGCGGTGCGCGGCGGCGATGGCCGCACGGGAGATCTCGGTGGCGTAGCCGTGGCCCCAGTGGGCGGGGGCGAGCCGGTAGTAGAGGTTCCAGTAACCGGTGACGGTCTGGAGCTGTGCGCCGCCGACCCCGACCACCGTACCGTCGGTGCGCAGCCGGGCCGTCCAGTAGCTCAGCCCGTCCGACTCCCAGCGCCGGGCGGCCCGTTCGATCCAGGCCAGGGTGGTCCCCTCCTCCCGGTGCCGGCCCTCGGGCAGATGGCTCCAGGTACGGGGGTCGGTGTTGATCTCGAACAGCGCCGCAAGGTCGTCGGCGCAGACCGCGCGCAGCTCCAGCCGGTCGGTACCGACCAGCCTCGGCTCGCCGGGGAGGGGATCCTTCGTGAACGTCACGGCGCGATCGTAGGCACGCGGGAACGCGCCGGGCACGCGGTTTTCCCCGCGCCGGTCCTCGGGACGGCCGGCGCGGGGGACGGCCGCCGTCAGGCCGGCAGACCGGCCCGGCGGCGGGCGACGGCCGCGACGGCGGCCCAGTCCTTGTCGCCGTCCCCGTGCGCGAGCGCGTCGAGGAAGGCGTCCCGCAGCACGCTGCCGAAGGGCAGCGGGACGTTCTCCGCGGCACCGGCGGTGAGGGCGAGGTTGACGTCCTTGAGGCCCAGCGGCAGCTTGAACCCGGCGGGCTCGTAGCGGCGTTCGGCGACCATCGAGCCGTAGCCGGCATAGACCGGCCCGGGGAAGAGGGTGCCGGTGAGCATCTCGATCAGGTCGGTGGGGCGGACGCCGTTGGCCTCCGCCAGGCTGCACGCCTCGGCCATCGACTCGATCGCGCAGGCCAGCAGGAAGTTGGTGCTGATCTTGGCGGCGTTGGCCTGGTGCGGGCTCTCGCCGAAGTGCCAGGTGCGCTGCCCCATCGCGGCGAGCAGCGGCTCGACCCCGGCCAGCACCTCCGGCTCCCCGGCGGCGAGGATGTTGAGTTCGCCCGCGGCCGCCACCGGGGGCCGGCCGAGAACGGGCGCGGCGGCGTAGGCGATGCCGTGCTCGGCGTGCAGGGCCTCGGCGCGCTCGGCGAGCGCCACCGAGACCGTCGCCATGTTGAGGTGCACGGTGGCCTTGGCGCCGGCCAGCAACGCCGGGTCGAGCAACAGCCGTTCGACGGCCTCGTCGTTGGCGAGCATCGAGACCACCGTGTCAGCGGCGAACGCGCCGACGAGCCCGTCGGCCGCCTCGGCGCCCTGGGCCACCAGCGCGGCCACCGGCTCGGGCGAGCGGTTCCAGACCCGGACCCGGTGGCCGGCCCGCAGCAGGCTGGCCGCCATGCCCTGCCCCATCGCACCAAGACCCACGAACCCGACCGTCGCACCGGCCATCGCACACTCTCCCGTTGTCGCCTGGCGGGCCGACCGTACGGCCACGATGCGTCGACTGTACGTCAGGCCTTCTGGCCGGTCGGGGATCTGAGCTCAGGCACGACCGTTCAGGCACGACTGTTCAGGCGGGCGCGTTCAGGCGGGCGCGTTCAGGCGCACGCGCGCTCCGGGAGCCGGACCGATCCGGCCTGCAGCTCGGCGACGACCCGGCCGCGCAGCAGCTCGTACTGGGCCTGGAGCCGGCCCGGGCGCTGCGGCCGGGCCACCGGGCGCCCGGGGCCGACCCGTTCGTCCGGGCCGAACTGCTCACGGGTGAGGTCGATCTCGACGCCCGTGGCGAACCGGTTCCACCAGTGCAGGTCCGTCCGGACCCCGCCGACGTGCACCTCGCCCATCATCAGCTCACCGCCGAGGAGGTCGTGCACCACCAGCGCCGTCACCCCGCACTGGCCGCGGGCGGGATTGTCGGGACGCCAGTGGGCCAGGTCCTCGGGCGCACAGGTGTCCACACCCCAGGAGGAGCGGATCGCACGTTCGATGTCGTTGAGGGTCCACGCCGTCATACCGGGAAGCCTGCCACGCGCCACTGACAGCGGCACCGGCTTTTCACCGGGCCACCCCGTGTTCTGCGCCGACCTTCTCGATCTTCACCCGTACGAGCAGCTCACCGGGTACGCCGTTGCGGGCGCCGTACTGCTCGGCGAGGTCCTCGCCCATGTACCGGGCGGCGATCCTGGTGGCCCAGTGGCGCACCTCGGCCAGGTCGTCGCCGAGCGTGGCGGTGCCCTGGACCAGGACGTAGGAGAACGGCGGCCGCTCGTCGTCCACGCAGAGCATCACCCGGCCGTCGCGGGCCAGGGTGCGGCCCTTGACGGTGTCGGCGCCGGTGTTGAAGAGGATCTCGTCGCCGTCCAGCAGGAACCAGACCGGTGCGACATGCGGTCGGCCGTCGGCGCGGGTGGTGGCGATCTTGGCGGTACGGGTGCCTTCGGCGAGGAACGCTCGCCACTCGGCCTCGGTCATGTGTGCCATGGCCTCATCCTGACCCGGCCGGTGCCGCGGCGCACGGGATACGGCGCGCGAAGTACGGCCCGCACCGCGCACGGGGCGCCGCCGAGCGGCCTGGACGGTCGGGGGCCCGTCCCGGCCCCGGCACCGGGCGGCCTACCTGGCGAGCGCGGCGACGCCCGCCTGCGCGAACTGCTCGTCCAGGTCGCCGCTGGGCGCGCCCGCGACGCCGATCGCCGCGACCGGCGCGCCCTTGGACTGCACCGGCGCCCCGCCCGCCAGGAACAGCGTGCCCGGGACGTCCTTGAGATTCGGGGCCTGCGCGAGCCGCTTGGCCAGCTCGGAGGTCGGCGCGTTCCACGAGACCGCCGTGAAGGCCTTGCGCTCGGCGGACTCCGGCGACTGCGGACCAGCGCCGTCGCCCTTGAGCAGCACCCGGGTGACGCCGTCCCGGTCGACGACCGCGACCGAGACGTGCTGGCCGGCCCTGGCGGCCGCGTCCAGGGTGGCCTGGGCGGCCCTGGTGGCGGCCTCGATGGTCAGACCGGTGGTCTGGGCGAGGTTCCGGTTCTGGGTGTCGGCCTTCACCGCGGAGGCGGCGGCCGGGGTCTCGGACGGCTGGGCGCTGGCCGAGACCGCACCGGCGGTGGCGGCGGCCAGCGCGGCGGCGGCGACGGTGCCGGTCAGCACCCGGGTACGCGCGGAGGTCTTCTTCATGGTCCAGCTCCTCGTCGGATCGGTCGGATCGGTCGGAGCCACGGCCGGGACCGGGTCGGACCCGGCGGCTCCGGTGCCGATCCTCCGACGGCCGGCCGGCCCGGCACATCGACGGTCCGGTGCGTGTCCGCGCGCATGATGGAGGACAGGGCCGTCAACCGATCGGCCGATGCGCGACCGGGCCGGACGGGTCACCATCGAGGGATCGCCGCAGGTCGGCACCCAGGTCGCCCGGGCGGCGGGCCACCCGGCCCGAGCCGTCCGAGCCGCCCGGGCCAGATGGGCCGGGTGAGCAGCCCGAGTCGTAGCGGCCCGTCCGAGCGGTGCCAGTGAGGAGCGAACCCGTGGAGCAGCCCCGCCCCGTCGCCAGCCAGGACACCGGGGATCCGGACGCGGGCCGGCTGGCCGTGCTGCTCGACTCCGCCTTCCTGCTGCTGCTCGCCACCTCGCTCAGCCGCTACCTCGCCCACCACCCCGGCAGCGCCCGCATCCCCTGGGTGATCGGCCTGAGCCTCACGCTGGCCGTCGCCCAGCCGGTCGGCTCCTGGCTCGCACACCACCGCCCGCCCGCGGAACCGGGGCGACGGCGCGGGCTCTGGTCGCTCGCCCTGGTGGTCGTGCTCTGGGTGGTGCTCGTCCTGCTCGCGCCGAGCTTCGCCTGGTGCGCCGTCCCGCTGGTCTACACGGCCCTGCGCACCCTGCCCGCAGCCGCGGCGATCCCGCTGGTCGCGGCGCTCACCCTGCTGGTGGTGGTCGGCGAGGTCCGGCTGGGCGGGGTGGACGCCAACCTGATCCTGCTGCCGCCCGCCGTCGCGGCGCTGGCCACCGCCGTCTTCCTGCACATGGAGCGGCAGGCCGCCCGGCAACGCGCGCTGATCGCCGACCTGGTCCGCACCCGGCGCGAACTCGCCGCCACCGAACGGCGGGAGGGCACCCTCGCCGAGCGCGAGCGGCTGGCGATGGAGATCCACGACACCCTCGCCCAGGGGCTCTCCAGCCAGCGGATGCTGCTCCAGGCCGCCGACCGCATCTGGGACACCGACCCGGCGACGACACGCACCCACGTCCGCACCGCCGCCGAGGTGGCGGCCCGCAACCTGGCCGAGGCCCGCCGCTTCGTCCATGACCTCGCACCCGCCGAACTCGCCGACGGCCGCCCGCTCGACCAGGCGCTGCGGTCGCTCGCCGAGCGGGAGTCCGCCGAGAGCGGGCTGCCGGTCCGCTTCCACCTGGACGGCACCCCGGTACCGCTGCCCGCCGCCACCCAGGCCGCGCTGCTGCGGATCGCCCAGGGCGCGCTGGCCAATGTGCGGGAGCACGCCGGGGCGTCGGCCGCCGCGCTGACCCTGTCCTTCCTGGGCGACCAGGCCGTTCTGGACATCGCCGACAACGGACGGGGCTTCGACGTCGGCGCCGCTCGTGCCGACGGCACCGGCGCCGGGGGCGCGCTCGACGGCACCACCCCTGCCCGAGGTACGAAGGCCGGGCACGGCCACGGCCTGCCCGCGATGCGGGCCCGGCTCCGTCGGTTCGGTGGCGGCCTGACCGTCGAGAGCACCCCCGGCGAGGGCACCGTCGTCTCGGCCGCGATCCCCCTGGAGTCCCGATGAACACCGCACCCGCGGCGCCCCCTGTCCGTCTGCTGGTCTGCGACGACCACGCCGTGGTCCGGGCCGGTCTGCTGGCGCTGCTGGCCAGCGCCGGCGACATCGAGGTGGTCGGCGAGGCGAGCGACGGGGAGGAGGCGGTCCTGCTGGCCGCCCGGCTGGCACCGCAGGTCGTGCTGATGGACCTGCAACTCGGCGTGGGCATCGACGGGGTGGAGGCCACCCGCCGGATCACCGCCACGCCGGGCGCGCCGCACGTCCTGGTGCTCACCACGTACGACACCGATGCCGACATCACCCGGGCGATCGACGCGGGCGCCACCGGCTACCTGCTGAAGGCCGAACGGCCGGAGGAACTGTTCGCCGCGGTCCATGCGGCCGCGCGGGGCCGTACGGTGCTCTCGCCCCCGGTCGCCTCCCGGGTGATGGCCCAGATGCGGACGCCCGTACGCCGGCTCACCGAGCGCGAGCGGGAGATCCTCGCCCGGCTGGCCCAGGGGCTGGGCAACCGGGAGATCGCCCGCGCGCTGTTCATCAGCGAGGCGACGGTGAAGACGCATCTGGGCCGGATCTACGACAAGTTGGGCGTGGACACCCGGGCCGGTGCGGTGGCCGTCGCCAAGGAGCGCAGACTGCTGCGCTGAGCGTCCGCGCGCTTCCGCTCGGTATCGGGCGGTCCGTGGAATGCCGGGTTCCGAGGCGGCGCGCCCCTGGCGCCGCCCGGCCGGACGGGTACCACCGGCCGGGCGGCCGCACCCCCTGACCGCACCCCGCTCTTCGATTCAACTTGGGTGTGAGGAAAGGGTGTTGATGCACCGGCCCCGGGCCGGGCCGATCGATGACGGCCGGCCACCCACTCACACCCCGCCCGCGAATCCACTCCAGGGATGTGGATATTTCGTGGATCCCGTATTGACAAACCAACCACGCGGTTTGTTAGCGTGGAGATCAACGACACCCCGGGGGAGGGGATCGCCGGGGCCTGTGCGGACCGCCCTCGCCGGAGGGTGCTGCCAGGGGGGCGGCGAGACCTTGGGAGTCGGGGGGAGCGGCGGGCCAAGGCCGTGCGACGAGGCGGTGCGGAGCGAGTCCGGGGGGACTCGCTCCGCACCTCCCCCCCCCCCCCCCCCCACCCCCCCCCCCCCCCCCAACCCCAACCCACC
>NZ_JBIVRD010000035.1:30620-62436 GCF_044755565.1 Kitasatospora sp. NPDC092286
TGGGTGGGGGTCTCCCTCTCTTTGCGGGGGGGGGGCGGGCTTGGTAAAAAAAACCCGCCCCGGGGGGGGGGGGGCGGGGGGGGGGGGGGGGGGGGGGGGGGGGGGGGGGGGGGGCCCCCCCCCCCCACCTCCCCCGCCCCGCGCCGTCTCCCGCCCGCCCGCGCTATCCCGCTCCCATGGCACTCCAGAACGGGCAGCACACGTCGGGCAATGGCGCCCCGCCCGGGGCCACGGGCACGCCGTGCGGGTACGGCACCCACTCCGAACGGGCCACCCCCGGCGAACCGGCCGTCAGCCCGGCCTGGCCCAGATCGCCGAAGACCAGCGCGAGTTGGTAGCCGTCCGGGGTGACCGCGGCGACCCCGGGCAGCTCCCGGCCGACGTTCACCGAGGTGACGGTCCAGCCGCAGCGCCGCCAGTGCCGCTCCACCATGCCGACCAGCGCGCCCCGCCGGGCCGCCGAGACGATCGTGACGATGTCCCGGCTGCGGGTGACGTACCAGTGGACGTCCGCGTCGTCCGGGCCGGCCCCGGGCATCGGCAGCCGCGCACCCGCCCGGGCCACCCCGTGCCGCCAGGCCGGCTCCGGCCGGACGCCGTCCAGCGTGTCCCGCAGCAGCGCCTCGCACCGCTCGGCGGCGGCCGCCTGGTCGGCGGTCACGCCGGGCGCGGAGCGGGCGCCGGGCACCGCCGGAACCCGGTCGGGGCGGCCACCCGAGAGCCAGACGTTCAGTTCGGCACCACCTGGCTGCACAGAGCCCTCCGTAGTCCTCCCGGCGTTCGACCCGGGCAGGGATTCCGTCACCTCTTGGACGACGCGCCGGGCACCGCAGTTCCACGCCCCTCCGGCCCGCCCACCCCGGGTGACCTGCGCCACATTCACCCCCTGTGCCGTCACATTCCCGCCGCCCGATCCACTCAAGGGACGTCCGACCCACCGCCGCCGCCCCGCACTGACCTATCGCCACCCCCGACACCACCGCACGGCAGGCGGAGCCCCACAACGGAAGGCGACGCGCCCCGATGAACGAACACGACTCCCTGGCCCGGCGGTTCGAGCAGCACCGCCCCCATCCGCGGTCCGCGGCCTACCGGATGCTCGGCCCGCCTCGTCACCGCCCCCAACGGCCAGGTCTTCTCCGTCATGGCCCTCGCCATCGCCAACGACCGCATCACCGAGATCAACCTCCTCGCCGCCCCGACCGCCTCCGCACTCTCCCTCTCCCACCCTTCTGGCCACACCGAGCGCGGCACCGAGCAGCGCCGCCGATGCCGTCCCAAGGGGTACGAAAGAATGGGCCCATGGCTACGGAGCTCGGGGATGCATACGCAAGCTGGCACGGGGCGCTCAAGATCCTGACTCGCGGCGCGCCGGAGCTCGAGGAGTGGCAGGACCAGCGCTACAGGTTCGCCCATCGCATCGGCGAGTTGCTCGTCACCGAAACGTCAGGACAGCCGGCCATAACCGGACCTGTCCTCTACGGCGTGTACCTGGCGGGAACGGGGCCGACCTACGTGGGCCAGACCGAGCAGGGCGACCGCCGCCTGCGCGATCTCCCCGTGGGTGAGAGCCACCATCTTGCGAACACCGTCCCTCCCGAGATCTGGGAACGTGTGATCGTCGTGCAGTGGCCGAACCTGCTCGGCCAACTGCCACCCAGAGAACAGGAACAGGCGGAAGAGCTCGGTCCCAGGGTCTGCGGTCTGGTACTCGAACACCAGACACAGCTTCTGATGCGTCCACCTCTCAACAGCCGGCGGCGGCAACGGGACGGCCAGTGGAGACACAGAGAACTGGCAGCAAGCCGCTCCCTCGGCGCGATACACGCCGACCGCCTGCCGACTCTCCACGAACGCACCCGAGCTGCATGGGACGAGCTGGCCGCCATCAACCACTCGGACAGCGCCTCAGGCCTCGCCGTGTCGCCGTTCGGCCGCGTGATCTTTCCGGCGGCCATGGTGACCCCCGCCGGTGAGCGGTAGAGGCCTGGCAGCGTTCGGCTCCGTCTCCGACAAGAAGGCGGGACAACCGCAACCGCATCCGGTCAAGGGAAGCTCCCGGGGTGCCGCCCCGATCACCCTCCGCCATCCTGCCGCGCTGCGGGCCGGGAACCTTTCCCGAAAGAAATGCCATTCGATTTCACAGGGACCATCACGCGAAGTCATGGGCCGAAGCAGACCTCACTCCCACGACAGTGGGCGCACTTACACGCATCCGCTCGCCGAAACGGTCGGCTCACGCAGGTGGCACGGCAGCCCTGATTGGTCCAGACAACATGAAAGCCCTAGGTCGTTGACCTGGGGCTTTCGGTATGGAGCGGGCGACGAGAATCGAACTCGCGCTATAAGCTTGGGAAGCTCATGTTCTACCATTAAACTACGCCCGCCTGATGAGCTGTCAGAGACCGCTCGATCCAGCATCACTGTACCCCATCCGTGACGCCCGTTGCACAGGTGGCGGGGGGACGTGGCGGAGCCGCGGGAGGTGCGGTGGGGGGCGTACTGTGTGGGCCGCGTGAGAGTGCTCCGGTGGGTGGACTTCGGGGCGGCGAGCCGCGGTGTGGAATGTCCGGAACATCCCCTAATGTGACGTCGTCCCGGGGGCTCCGCCGTTCGGGGCACGATGAGTACGGGTGAGTACTGGGGTAAGGATGGGAAGGGGACCGATGGAGCAGCGCGCCGTCGTTCGTTGTGCCGAGGGGCACCTGTTCAGCACCACCACGTTCCCGATGCAGAACCTCGGGCCCGGCCGGCTGGGGCCCGGCAGGCTGATCCGCTGTCCGCAGTGTGGACGGCTGAGGAGTTCGGTGCTGGCCGATGTACGGGAGCTGTCGGCGCCGCAACTGGCCCGGGCGATGCGGCTGGAGGCCGCGGAGTTCCTGGCCTGACGGGCGGCACGAGGACGGAACGGGCCCCGGGCGATTCGTCCGGGGCCGCGTCGTGCACGTAACCTCGAAGCGTGCTGCTCTCTGACAAGGACATTCGGGCCGAGATCGACAAGGGCCGGGTCATGATCGACCCGTTCGACCCCGCGATGGTCCAGCCCTCCAGTATCGATGTGCGACTGGACCGCTTCTTTCGCGTGTTCGAGAACCACCGCTACCCGCACATCGACCCCTCCGAGGAGCAGCCGGACCTGACCCGGCTGGTCGAGCCGGAGGGCGACGACGCGTTCATCCTGCACCCGGGCGAGTTCGTGCTGGCGTCGACGTACGAGGTCATCACGCTGCCGGAGGACGTCGCCTCCCGGCTGGAGGGCAAGTCCAGCCTCGGCCGGCTCGGCCTGCTGACGCACTCCACGGCCGGCTTCATCGACCCCGGCTTCAGCGGGCACGTCACGCTGGAGCTGTCGAACGTCGCGACGCTGCCGATCAAGCTGTACCCGGGGATGAAGATCGGGCAGCTCTGCCTGTTCCGGCTCTCCTCGCCGTCCGAGCACCCGTACGGCTCCGAGCGGTACGGCTCGCGCTACCAGGGGCAGCGCGGCCCGACGCCGTCCCGCTCGTACCTGAACTTCCACCGTACGCAGGTCTGAGGACGCCGGAACACGGAGCGCACGCACAGCGGGCGGTCACCCCTCTCGGTGAGGGGTGACCGCCCGCGGCGTCGTTTCAGGCGCGCTTGGGGCGGGTGACGGCGACCAGTTCGCTGCCGTCCTCGGACAGGCGCAGCTCGGTGCGGAGTTCGGCCAGCTCGCCGAGGTGGTGCAGGTGGGTGCCGCCGCAGAAGATCCGCGCCGGGCCCTCGGGCAGCTCGCAGTGCCACTGGCGGCGGGCGGTCAGCTCGGGGCCGGGGACCTCGATGCGGACCGGGGCGTCGGCGGCGACCCAGGCGGCGAGCTGCTGGTTGACGGCCTCGGTGAGGGCGGGCAGGGCGTCGGCGAGGGCGGGGAGGTCGTCGGTCGCCTCGGTGGTGAAGCCCTTCTTCCGCAGCGACTTGCCGAGCCGGTAGGTGTCGGTGCTCGCCTCGGTGTCCATCACGGAGGTGGCCATCGCGAGGCTGTCGAAGTCCGGGTGGCCGAAGGCGTCGGAGCGGCCCGGGTCCTTGCGCCAGCGCGGGGCGAGCGCGGCGTTCAGGGCGAGGGCGAGCAGGTGGCAGCCGCTGTGCGAGGCACAGAGGGCGGCCCGGCGCTCGGGGTCGACGGTGAGGGCGGCCGGCCGGCCGACGAGGTCGCCCGGGTCGCCCTCGACCACGTGCAGCACCAGCCAGGACCACTCCTCGTCGCCGCGGCGGACCGGGATGTCGCCGCCGACCAGCGGCGCGCCGCCGTCCGGGCCGACGGCGCCCGTCAGGCAGTCGACGACGGGCAGCTCGGTGCCGTCCACGGTGAGGGTGCCGAGGTCGGCGGACTGGTCGGGCCAGGTGTGGTCGAGCGGGTGGAACGGGGTCGCCGCGGTGACGACCGCGTAGCGGCCGTCGGCGAGCGGATGCACCGCGAGCACCGGTGACTCGCCGGTCACCGCCCCGGCCGGGAAGCTGACGTGGGTGGTGGGGAGGGTCATGCCTGGCTCCGAGCGGTGAAGGTGAGGGTGGGGGAAGGAAGGGGCAGAGGGAGGGAAAGCGGAACGGGCCCCGAGGCGGGGCCCGTCGACCATTCTCCCCCGGCCGGTCGGGGACCGGCCCTGGTCAGCCCAGGGTCGGCAGCTTGATCAGCACCAGCAGCGCCGCCAGCTGCAGCGCGGCCGCGCCGGCCGCCTTGCCCCAGGGCAGGTCGTGCACCCGGCGCACCATGGTGGTCAGCAGCACGGCGCAGAGCAGCCAGGTGGCCCAGCCGACGACCTGGACCACCAGGTTGTCGGACGGCAGGAAGAGGGCCAGCAGCAGCCGGGGTGCGTCCGTCGTCCAGCCGATCAGGACCGCGAGGCCGACCGTCGACTTCCACGGGCCGTCGCCGCCGAACTGGCGGGCCAGCGCGTACGTCACGGCGCCGAGCGTCGCGCCGGCCAGGGTGAAGGCGACCGCGGCGGCGACCATGGCGGTGATCGCGACGGTGAAGGTCGAGTCGACCACGTCGTCGTGGGTCATGCCGATGCCGAGCACGGCGAGCACGCCGTACAGCAGTGAGACGGTGAGCGCGGGCAGCCAGACCTGGTGGTCGCGGGTGCGGTCGAAGGTCGCGGTCGGGGTGCGGAGGATACCGACCAGCAGCTCGCGCCAGTGCGGGCGCGGGCCTGCCGCGTGCGGGGCGGACTGACCGCCGGCCCGGTAGACGCCGACGTTGCCCTGGCCCTGTTCCTGGTAGCCCGCCTGGTAGGGGGCCTGGGGGTACTCCGGGCTGTATTCCTGGCCGTACTCCGGCGGGTAGCCCTGGTACGGCGCGCCCGCGTGCGGGTCCCCGGCGTACGGCGTACCCGCGTACGGCTCGCCCGCGTACGGGTCGGTGCCGACCGGGAACGCCCGGGTGTTGCCGGGCCGGTCGGCGGCGTAGCGGTCGTGACCGCCGGCCGCGCCCCCCGGTATGCCACCCGGTACGTCACCCGGCGCGCCGTTCACCGCCGCGTGCGGGGCCGTGAAGTACTCCGGCCCGTCCGTCTGCCCGTACCCCCCGGGCGCCCCCGCCGAAGGCGGAGGAGCCGACCACCCGCCGGGGGCGTCGGCGCCCTGACCGCTGTCGTATCGATTACCAGCCACGTTCCGACGGTACCCGCCCGGCCGCGCCCGTGGAGGCCGCGCACAGAGCCGGTGCCGGTTTGCAGCGAGCCTGTGACGACGGACGCACCCGGCACCCGGCACCCGCCCGCCGGAGCCCTACCGCTGGGCGGTCACCGCCGGCGCGTGCACCGCCGCCGCGGCCGAGGCGCCCGCCGGGCAGCCGCCGGGGCCGGCCGAGGTCCGGACGGCGCCGACCGGCAGCAGCGTGCCGCAGGCGATCCGGACGCCGTTCGGCAGCTCGTTGTCCGACTCGACGATCGCGCCGTCGCCGATCACCGCGCCGTCCAGCGCCGAGCGGTCGCCGACGGTGGCGTACGCGCCGACGATGGAGTCCTTGACCAGGGTGTCCGGGCCGATGACCGCGCCGGGCAGGATCACACTGCCCTCGACGATCGCGCCGGCCTCGACCACGGAGCCCTCGGAGACCACCGTGCCGCCGCTCAGCACCGCGCCCGGGTGGACGGTCGCGCCGGGCAGCAGCAGGGCGTCGCCGGTCGGGCCGGGCACCGCCGGGGAGTCGACCTTGCCGAGCACCAGGTCCGCCGAGCCGCGGACGAACGCCGCCGGGGTGCCGAGGTCCAGCCAGTACGAGGTGTCCACGACGCCGCGCAGCAGCGCGCCGGTGGCCAGCAGTTCGGGGAAGGTCTCGCGCTCGACGGACACCTCCCGGCCGGCCGGGATGCGGTCGATGACCGACCGGGTGAAGACGTAGCAGCCGGCGTTGATCTGGTCGGTGACGATCTGCTCGGGCGTCTCCGGCTTCTCCAGGAACTCCAGCACCCGCCCGTTCCCGTCGGTCGGGACGAGCCCGAAGGCGCGGGGGTCCTCGACCCTGGTGAGGTGCAGGGTGACATCGGCCCCGGCGGCCAGGTGGCCGTCGCGCAGGGCGGCGATGTCGACGCCGGAGAGGATGTCGCCGTTGAAGACCAGGACCGGGTCGTCGGGGCCGCAGGTGAGTCCGGAGGCGGCGTTGCGGATGGCGCCGCCGGTGCCGAGGGGCTCGCGCTCGGTCAGGTAGACCAGCTCGATGCCGTACGGGGTGCCGTCCTGGAAGTGGTCCTCGAAGACCTCGGCCAGGTAGGACGTCGCGAGCACCACCCTGGTGACGCCGGCGGCGGCCGCGCGGGCCAGCTGGTGCGCGATGAACGGGACGCCTGCCACGGGCAGCATGGGCTTGGGGGTGTGGGTGGTCAGCGGACGCAGTCGCGTGCCCTTACCACCGACCAGCATGATCGCCTCGGTCATGGTCTGCGCTGTTCCCCTTGTGGTCTCTTCGGCCCGGCCCGGCGGGCCGATACCTCCGTCGGTGGTCTGGACCCCTCCGGAGGGCCGGAACGGGTCGACCGGCGCGGGACCGGTCTGGCGCCTACTGTATTTGCTTCCGACACGGGGCCCGTCCGGCGGTCGGGTGGTTGGCGCTCGGGCCCCGTGGATCCCGCGCCGCCCGCGCCCGAAAAACCCGGCCCGGCGGGTGCGTTGCGGCACCTGCCGGGCCGGGCGGTTGTAGCAGAACTGTCGAACAGGGGTCCGTCAGGTGTCCGGCGGCCGACGGGCGCCCCGCCCGCCGGCTGTCAGGCGTCGACCGGCTGGGCCCCGTTCTCGGCCGACGGCGCGGCCTTCACCGAGTCGAGCAGCAGCTGGGCGACGTCCACGACCTTCAGGTGCTCCTTCGCCGCGCCCTCGTTCTTCTTCCCGTTGACCGAGTCGGAGAGCATCACCAGGCAGAACGGGCAGGCGGTGGAGACGATGTCCGGGTCGAGCGACAGCGCCTCGTCCACGCGCTCGGTGTTGATCCGCTTGCCGATGCGCTCCTCCATCCACATCCGCGCGCCACCGGCACCGCAGCAGAAACCGCGTTCCTTGTGACGGTGCATCTCCTGCTGGCGCAGACCGGGGACCTTGTCCATGATCTCGCGCGGCGGGCTGTAGACCTTGTTGTGGCGGCCCAGGTAGCAGGGGTCGTGGTAGGTGATCAGGCCCTCGACCGGGTTCACCGGGACGAGCTTGCCCTCGTCGATCAGGTGCTGCAGCAGCTGGGTGTGGTGGATGACCTCGAAGTGGCCGCCCAGCTGAGGGTATTCGTTGGCGATGGTGTTGAAGCAGTGCGGGCAGGTGGCGACGATCCGCTTCTTCGGAGCGTCCTCCAGCGCGGCGTTGAGGGTCTCGACGTTCTGCGCGCCGAGCATCTGGAACAGGAACTCGTTGCCCAGCCGGCGGGCGGAGTCGCCGGTGCAGGACTCCTCCTTGCCGAGGATCGCGAACCGCACGCCCGCGGTGTGCAGCAGTTCGGCGAAGGTCTTGGTGGTCTTCTTGGCGCGGTCCTCCAGGGCCCCGGCGCAGCCGACCCAGTAGAGGTACTCGACCTCGGCGGGGTCGATGTCCTCGCCGATCACCGGCACCTCGATGCCGGTCTCCTTCTTGAGCTCCTTGACCCAGTCCAGGCGGGCCTTGGTGGCCATGCCCCACGGGTTGCCCTTGTTCTCCAGGTTCTTGAGCATCGTCCCGGCCTCGGTCGGGAACGAGGACTCGATCATCACCTGGTAGCGGCGCATGTCGACGATGTGGTCGACGTGCTCGATGTCCACCGGGCACTGCTCGACGCAGGCGCCGCAGGTGGTGCAGGACCAGAGGACGTCCGGGTCGATGACGCCGTTCTCCTCGGCGGTGCCGATCAGCGGGCGCTCGGCCTCGGCCAGGGCGGCGGCCGGGACGCCGGCCAGCTGCTCGGCGGTGCCGGTCTCATTGCCCTCGGTGTCCTTGCCGCCGCCGGCCAGCAGGTAGGGCGCCTTGGCGAAGGCGTGCTCCCGCAGGCTCATGATCAGCAGCTTGGGCGAGAGCGGCTTGCCGGTGTTCCAGGCCGGGCACTGCGACTGGCAGCGGCCGCACTCGGTGCAGGTGGAGAAGTCGAGGATGCCCTTCCAGGAGAAGTGCTCGACCTGGGAGACGCCGAAGACGGCGTCGTCGGCCGGGTCCTCGAAGTCGATCGGGACGCCGCCGCTGGTCATCGGACGCAGCGCGCCGAGCGCGACGTCACCGTCCTCCTCGCGCTTGAAGAAGATGTTGAAGAACGCCAGGAAGCGGTGCCAGGCCACGCCCATCGAGGGGTTGATGCCGATGGTGATCGCCCAGGCGAAGGAGATGCAGATCTTCAGCATCGCGAAGAGGTAGACCAGGTTGACCAGGGTGCCGTGCGCCAGGCCGTTGAAGGCGGCGGTCAGCGGGTACGAGACGAGGTACGCCGGGTCGTAGGAGTCGACGCCCGCCAGGGCGCCCTCCAGGCCGCGCAGGATCATGATGCAGAGGCCGATGCCGAGGATCGTGTACTCGACGTAGAAGGCCTGCCAGGCGATCGATCCGGCGAAGCGGGACTTGCGGCCCGCCCGGCCCGGCAGGCTGAGCAGCCGGATCACGATCAGGGTCGCGATACCCAGCGTGGTGAGGGTGCCGATCAGTTCGGTGAAGACCTCGAACGGCAGCCAGTGGCCGATGACCGGCAGCACCCACTCGGCGTCGAAGAGCTGTCCGAAGGCGTTGACCAGGGTCAGCACCAGGCTGAAGAAGCCGACCGCGACGAACCAGTGGGCGACGCCGACGACGCCCCAGCGGTTCATCCGGGTGTGGCCGAGGAACTCGACGGCGACCGTCTTCGTCCTCTGTACGGGCTGTCCGGTCCGGGTGGCGTCCGGCTGGCCGGTCATCACCACCCGGTAGATGTGCGCGGCCGCCCGGGCGGCGAGCGCGGTGCCGATCACAGTGGTGACCAGCGAGATGACGATCGCTGCAAGCTGCATCGGCTCTCCGTCTCCTGCGGCTTTCCTAGTGCGGTCCTGGCGAGTGCTGCGGTCCTGACGAGCGAGTGTACTGGTCGGTAACTTCCCATGCCGACGGCCCGGACATTACCGCTCGTCAACACTTCCCCAGAAGACGCTCAAGGTATGGCGGCAGTCACGTAAGTCCGCACCCGGCGCGCACGGGACGCGAAACCCGTTCAACGCGGGATGCCACTCAGCAAAGTTGAGTGAACTGGACTCATGGCTGTTGACGCTACCCCTCGGGTCGTGCATCCTTGAGCCTGTAAAGCTCAACTCTTCCGTGGAGGTATTTACGATGGCACGCGCGGTCGGCATCGACCTCGGCACGACGAACTCGGTCGTCAGCGTTCTGGAGGGTGGCGAGCCCACCGTCATCACGAACGCCGAGGGCGCTCGGACCACGCCGTCCGTCGTCGCCTTCGCAAAGAACGGCGAGGTTCTGGTCGGCGAGGTGGCCAAGCGCCAGGCGGTCACCAACGTCGACCGCACCATCCGCTCGGTCAAGCGCCACATGGGCACCGGGTGGAAGATCAACCTGGACGGCAAGGACTTCAACCCGCAGCAGATCAGCGCCTTCGTGCTGCAGAAGCTGAAGCGCGACGCCGAGGCGTACCTGGGCGAGACCGTCACCGACGCGGTCATCACCGTCCCGGCGTACTTCTCCGACTCGGAGCGCCAGGCCACCAAGGAGGCCGGTGAGATCGCGGGCCTCAACGTCCTGCGCATCGTCAACGAGCCGACCGCGGCCGCCCTGGCCTACGGCCTGGACAAGGACGACCAGACCATTCTGGTCTTCGACCTCGGCGGTGGCACCTTCGACGTCTCCCTGCTGGAGATCGGCGACGGGGTCGTCGAGGTGAAGGCCACCAACGGTGACAACCACCTCGGTGGTGACGACTGGGACCAGAAGGTCGTCGACCACCTGGTGAAGGTCTTCCAGGCCGGCCACGGTGTCGACCTGTCCAAGGACAAGATGGCCCTCCAGCGTCTGCGCGAGGCCGCCGAGAAGGCCAAGATCGAGCTGTCCTCGTCCTCCGAGACCTCGATCAACCTGCCCTACATCACGGCCTCCGCCGAGGGCCCGCTGCACCTGGACGAGAAGCTCACCCGCGCCCAGTTCCAGCAGCTCACCTCCGACCTGCTGGAGCGCTGCAAGGTCCCGTTCCACAACGTGATCAAGGACGCCGGCATCGCGCTGTCCGAGATCGACCACGTGGTCCTGGTCGGCGGCTCCACCCGGATGCCGGCCGTCGCCGAGCTCGTCCGCGAGCTGACCGGCGGCAAGGACGCCAACAAGGGCGTCAACCCGGACGAGGTCGTCGCCATCGGCGCCGCGCTCCAGGCCGGTGTCCTGAAGGGCGAGGTCAAGGACGTCCTGCTGCTCGACGTCACCCCGCTGTCCCTCGGCATCGAGACCAAGGGCGGCATCATGACCAAGCTGATCGAGCGCAACACCACGATCCCGACCAAGCGCTCGGAGATCTTCACCACGGCCGAGGACAACCAGCCGTCCGTGCAGATCCAGGTCTACCAGGGCGAGCGCGAGATCGCCGCGTACAACAAGAAGCTCGGCATGTTCGAGCTGACCGGTCTGCCGCCGGCCCCCCGCGGCCTGCCCCAGATCGAGGTCACCTTCGACATCGACGCCAACGGCATCATGCACGTCGGCGCGAAGGACCTCGGCACCGGCAAGGAGCAGAAGATGACCGTCACCGGTGGCTCCGCGCTGCCGAAGGACGACATCGAGCGCATGATGCGCGAGGCCGAGCAGTACGCGGAGGAGGACCACAAGCGCCGCGAGTCGGTCGAGACCCGCAACCAGGCCGAGCAGCTCGTCTACTCGACCGAGAAGTTCATCGCGGACAACACCGACAAGCTCCCGGCCGACGTCAAGACCGAGGTCGAGACCGCCATCGGCGAGCTCAAGGAGGCCCTGAAGGGCGAGGACATCGCGGCCATCCGCGAGGCCTCCGAGAAGGTCTCCACCACCGCCCAGAAGCTCGGCCAGGCGCTGTACGCCAACGCCGACGCCGCCTCCTCCGGCCCGGCCGGTGACGCCGCCGGCGCCAAGGACGACGACGTCGTCGACGCCGAGATCGTGGACGACGAGAAGCCCAAGGGCGGTGCGGCATGACGGAGAAGCCGCAGGGTGCTGAGCCCGGCGACGACTCCGCCGCCGAGGAGGCCGTGATCAAGGCGGCCGAGGAGGCCGCCGCGGCCGGGGACACCTCCGGTGGCGCGGACGAGCTGGCCAAGGCCAAGCGGGAGCTGGCCGAGCGGACCGGCGACCTCCAGCGTCTCCAGGCCGAGTACCAGAACTACCGCAAGCGGGTCGAGCGGGACCGTCTGACGGTCCGTGAGATCGCGGTCTCCAACATCCTGGAGTCCCTGATCCCGGTCCTGGACGACATCGGCCGGGGCCGCGAGCACGGCGAGGTGACGGGCGGCTTCAAGTCCGTCGCCGAGTCGCTGGAGACGGTCGTGGCCAAGCTGGGCCTCCAGCAGTTCGGCAAGGAGGGCGAGCCCTTCGACCCGACCATGCACGAGGCGCTGATGCACAGTTACTCCTCGGACGTCACCGAGGACACCTGTGTCCAGATCCTCCAGCCCGGCTACCGGATCGGCGAGCGGATCATCCGCCCGGCGATGGTGGCGGTCGCGGAGCCCCAGCCGGGCACCCAGACCACCCCCGCGCCGGACGCCGAATCGGCGAAGTCCGCGGAGTCGGACAAGGCCGACGGTGGCGCGGACAGCTGACAACCTGTGCGCTGCGGAGTCGTACGCCGGCCAGTACGGCGGCCGGCTCCGCAGCGCCTTGTCGATGGGCGCTCCGTCGACGGACGGCAGACCCGCCATTGACAGCACAGTGACTATGGACTTCGGGAGGTGGCGGCAGCCATGAGCGGCAAGGACTACGTGGAGAAGGACTACTACAAGGTCCTCGGCGTGCCCAAGGACGCCTCCGCCACCGAGATCAAGAAGACGTACCGCAAGCTGGCGCGCGAGTTCCACCCCGACGCCAACAAGGGTGACACCAAGGCCGAGGACCGGTTCAAGGACATCTCCGAGGCCTATGACGTCCTGTCGGACGAGAAGCGCCGCAAGGAGTACGACGAGGCGCGCACCCTCTTCGCCAACGGCGGTTTCCGCTCCGGCGGCCCCGGCGGCGGCAACTACAGCTTCGACTTCGGCGACCTGTTCAGCGGCAACCAGGGCGGCCCCGGCGGCAGCGGCGGGCTCGGCGACGTCTTCGGCGGCCTGTTCAACCGCGGCGGCCGGCAGGCCCAGCCGCGGCGCGGCGCCGACGTCGAGACCGAGGTGACGCTCTCCTTCGAGGAGGCGGTGGACGGCGCGACCGTCCCGCTGCGGATGACCAGTCAGGCCCCCTGTCACGGCTGCAACGGCACCGGGGCCAAGTCCGGCACCACTCCGCGGGTCTGCCCGACCTGCGTGGGCGCCGGCACCGTGAGCCGGGGTCAGGGCGCCTTCGCCCTCTCCGAGCCCTGTCGCGACTGCCGCGGCCGGGGCATGATCGTCGACGACCCGTGCCCCGACTGCCACGGCAGCGGCCGGGCCAGCTCCGCCCGCACCATGCAGGTCCGGATCCCGGCCGGGGTCCAGGACGCCCAGCGCATCCGGCTCAAGGGCAAGGGCGCGCAGGGCGAGCGCGGCGGCCAGCCCGGCGACCTCTACGTCACCGTCCACGTCGACTCGCACCCCGTCTTCGGGCGCAAGGCCGACAACCTCACCGTGACGGTGCCGGTCACCTTCCCCGAGGCCGCGCTCGGCGGCACCATCGAGGTGCCGACGCTGGGTGGTCCCTCGGTGAAGCTCAAGCTGCCCCCGGGCAGCGCCAACGGCCTCACCCTGCGGGCCCGCGGCAAGGGCGCCACCCGCAAGGACGGCACCCGCGGCGACCTCCTGGTCACCGTGGAGGTCGTGGTGCCGCAGCACGTCACCGGCGACGCGCTGACGGCTCTGGAGCAGTACCGCGAGGCCACCGCCTCCGACGACCCACGAGCCGCCCTGTTCCGGGCGGCGAAGGGAGCGTGACGACCAGATGATGACCCCCGACAGCCCGATCGGCCCCGGTATCGGCGAAGGCCTCCCCGGCGGCGGCCCCCGCCCCCGCCGTACCGCCGCGGCCCCGCACTACGTCCTCACCGAGGACACCCCGGTGTACGTGATCTCGGTCGCCGCCGAGCTCTCCGGCCTGCACCCGCAGACCCTGCGTCAGTACGACCGCCTCGGCCTGGTCTGCCCCGACCGCACCGCGGGCCGCGGCCGGCGCTACTCCGCCCGGGACATCCAGCAGTTGCGCGACGTCCAGCGGCTCTCCCAGGACGAGGGCATCAACCTGGCCGGGATCAAGCGGATCATCGAGCTGGAGAACCAGGTCACCGCCCTCCAGTCCCGTATCGCCGAACTCGCCGACTCGCTCGAAGGGGCCGCCAGCGCACTCCAGCAACGCGAGGCCGCCGTCCACGCGTCCTACCGCCGTGATCTCGTGCCGTACCAGCCGCCGACCCAGTCGAGCGCCCTGGTGGTCTGGCGTCCCAAGCGCTGACCGGCCAGAACGGCCACCGCCGCCGGTTTCCCTCCTGATCGGGGGGTGGCCGGCGGCTCGCGTTACTGCGAGAGTGCAAAGCGAGCAGGATGGGCCCCCGCAACGGACACCGACCTGATCTGTGCGTCGAGTTGCATATCATCCGTACGAATTCAGGCGGCGTGCGCGCACGGCCCAGGGGTCTGACGCCGGAAAGGAGCTGAAAGTGAACCCAGTCGACGACCGGGACGACTTCCAACCCGGGGGGCAGATCCTGTCCGACGCGGCCCGAGCGCTGTACCTGGCCGCCGTGCGTTCGGAAGGGCGCCTGACCGCCTCGAAGCAGGAGGCCGCGAAGTCGGAGGTCCAGGAACTGCTCGACCTCGGGCTCCTGGTGCCGGATCTGGACGACCCGGAATCCCTCGTGGTCGCCGACCCCAACCGGCTGTCGACCACGCTCAGCGCGACCTGGCAGCGCCGGGCGCTCCAGTTGCTCTCCCGCTCGACCAACCTCGTCAGCGAGCTGCAGGACCTCGGGGACGTCTACAACGAGCACGGCAAACAGGTCGAGACCGGCGGCCGGATCGAGTACATCAGCGGCAAGGTCTCCATCAACCAGCGCCTCGGCGCCCTGGTGGAGCGCTGCTCCAAGGAACTGTTGACCGCTCAGCCCGGCGGCGGGCGGCGGCCGGAGACGGTCCGCACCGCGATGAACCGGGACCTCGGGGTGCTCCAGCGCGGTGGCACGATCCGGACGATCTACCAGCCGAGCGCGCGGTACTCCAGCCCGACGCTGGAGTACGTCGAGACGATGACCCACGAGGGCAGCCAGGTCCGCACGCTGGACGAGCCGTTCAACGTGATGATCGTGATCGACAGAAAAGTCGCGATCATACCCGCGAGCGACGACATGACCGTCGCGGCATTCGTCCGGGACGACGCGGTGGTGAGCTATCTGGTCCACACCTTCGAGGCACTCTGGGAACGGGCCATTCCGTTCCCGGGAAGCCGGGAAGTCCCGCCCCAGGTGCTTTCCAGCCTGCGCCGTCAGATCGTCAGGCTGATGGTCCAGGGCATCGGCCACCGCGTCATCGCCAGGAACCTCGGACTCAGCGAACGGACGCTGGCGCGCCACATCGCGGAGATGCGCGAGGACCACGGCGTGGACACGCTATTTCAGTTGGGCTGGAAGCTCGCCCAAAAAGAAGGCGATTCCGAATCCACGGACTGACCGGACCAGGATTGGCGGTCCTTCTACTGCCAGCCACTGTCCATGGTGGACAGCGCCGACGTCGTGGGGTTCGTGCTCTGCCAGCCACTGTCCGCATCCGTGGAAGCGCCCAGGAAGAACGCGAAACCCAAAAGAACCGCGGAGACAACGAGGCGACGCGCATAGCGCACGACAGCACCCCTTTCAGAAGGACGCAGCAGACTCTCGGCAGGACGGCTGATACAGAATAGATCCTGACCTACTGCACGTCAGTACGGATAGTCGGAGAGTGTGTCATCTCGCTGCCATGCAGGGAGATGACATCTGGTGATGCTGGACCGAAGTACAGCGCCAGATGGACGATCAGTTCGCTGTCGACGGGTCTGGGCAATTTTTGCCCGTGTTCATTCAATTGCAGGTCAGCGACTGCGAGGCCCGGCCTTCCGCGACACGGCACCACACATATCCACAGGCCAGTCAGGCACCGACCCTCTCTCGCCGACTACTCCCCCGGAGTCGACAATGACCGAGCCCTACCTGCGCCACCACGACAGCCAGGCCCCCGAGGGCCGGCGTGCACGAGTCTTCCTGGCCGCGCCGTTGATGCGACTGACCGGGCCGGCCGACAGTGTCGTGACGCTTGCCAGCCGGACGCGGCTGACGACGCTCCGCACCACCCTGCTGCGCAGCGGTGCCGCCGTGTACAGCGCGCACCACAGCGACGCCTGGACGGTGGCCGGCCGGGCCCCGGAGCCGCGGGTGCCCTCCGACTTCCGGGCGCTGCAGTCGGCGGACCTGGTCTTCGCCTACGTCGGGGCGCCGCTCTCCGCCGGAGTGAGCCTGGAGCTGGGCTGGGCCTCGGCGCTGCGCAAGCCGATCGTCCTGCTGGTCGACGAGGCCATCACGCACAACCCGCTGATCGCCACCATCGAGCAGGTCGCCCCCGTCCTGCCGCTGGTCTTCGACGACACCTGGTCCCAGGAGGCCCTCCACCACACCGTGGAGACCGCCCTCGACTGGGCCGGTATGGCGCTCTCCCTGCGCGAGGGCTTCTGGACCGCCCCCGGCGAGCAGTTCAGCGTCCCCCGGCAGCAGCCCCCGGCCGTCGGCCCGACCGGCTACTGGCCGACCGGCGCGGCGACCGGCTGACCACCGCGGCGGCTCAGCCATTGGACTCCCCGGTCCTGGCTCCCCGCATCTGCCAGCCGAGCTGGAACAGCGTCTGAGCGTCGTACAGCTCGCGCAGCCGCGAGATGTGACCGGCCACCGTCCGCTCGCTCAGCCCCAGCCGGCTCGCGATCGCCCGCTGGGTCAGCCCCTGGGACAGCAGCCGGCCGACCTGCTCGTGCACCAGCGGCTCGGTGCCCCCGTCGGCCAGCGCCGCCCAGTTCACCCCCTCGGCCTGCTGCCACTGCTGCTCGAAAACGCCCACCAGGAAGGCGACCGTCGCCGGGTCCTCCACGAAGGCCGCACTGGTGTTGTCCGCGGCGGCCGGGATCACCGCCACCGTGCGATCGAAGATCAGCAACCGGGAGAACGGCGCGGCCAGCACGCGGATCGTGCACCCGAGCCGGGTGACCTCGACCGCGAACTCCACCGTGGGTCCGTCCACCCGGGCGGCCGGCTCGTAGACCGCCCGCATGGTTCCGCCGTGTTCGAGGTAGCGGAGGGCGTGGTTCAGCCGGTCGGGCAGCGCCGCCACCGGGCAGGCGCCACCGGGCGTCGCGGTCAGGTACTCGTCCCGGAACTCCAGGGCCAGCTGGTCGACCTGATGCCGGATCTGTTCCATGCCCGACACGTACCGGACCCCGGTGGGGCGGTTGCCGCGATGCGAGGCGGCGTCGTACGCCTGGGTCAGATCGCCCAGCAGGTCCGGCAGTTGCTCCGCCTCCGCCAGCAGCCGGGCGCTCATCAGCCGGATGTCCGCGCCGATCCGGTCGGTGACCGACCGCGGGTCCACCGCGCTGTACGAGGCGTCCATCAGCTGCGGCACGACCAGACCGATCTCGACCAGCCGCCGCAGTGGCCCGGCCTCGCCGGTGCCGACCTCGGCGGCGCGCAGCCGGCCGCCGTTGCGGAGGATCGCGCGGTAGAGCGCGCGGGCGTCGTCGTCGGGGAGCGCCGCGGTCAGCAGGTCCGAGGGCGTACGGGTGTCAGCCATCGTGCTCTCCCCTCATCAGCCAGCCGAGCTGGTACAGCGTCTGGGCGCCGTGCCGGTCGCGCAGCCGGGAGATGTGGGCGGCGACGGTGCGTTCGCTGAGGCCGAGGCGGGAGGCGACGGCGCGCTGGGTGAGGCCCTTGGCGAGCAGCCGGCCGACCCGGTCGGGGGCGGCGCGGGTGGGGCCGTGGGTGAGGGGCGCGGCCCAGTCGGTGGTGTCGGCCCGGGCCCAGTCGCGTTCGAAGCCGCCGACCAGGAAGGCGATCGCGGCCGGGTCGGAGATGAAGGCGGCGGTGCTGTGGTCGTCGTTGGCGGAGATCACCGCGACCGTGCGGTCGAAGACGATCAGGCGCTGGAACGGCTCGTCCAGGGTCCGGATCAGCGATCCGTGCCGGGAGACCTCGTCGGCGTAGGCCCGGGCGGCCGGCTCGGAGAACGCGATCGGCTGGTAGACGGTGCGCAGCGAACAGCCCCGCTGGAGCAGTTGGACGTCCTGGCGGACGGCGATCTGCAGGGCGTCGGCCGGACGGTGGCCGGGCTGGGCGGTGAGCACCTCGGTACGGCAGTCGGAGACCAGCTGGGAGATGCGCTGGCGGATGTGGACGTGGCCCTCGATGTAGACGGCGCCGCCGGACCGCTCGGGCCGGCGGGGCATCGCGTCGTAGGCGCGGGTGAGGGTGTCGAGGGTGCCGGGGAGGTTCTCGGCGCGGACCAGCAGGCGGGTCGCCTCGCTGCGCAGCTCGGCGCCGAGGCGGTCGCTGACCGAGCGCGGGCTGACGGCGGTGTGGCAGGCGTCGACCGGGTTGGGTATCAGCAGGCCGATGGCCACCAGCCGGCGCAGGGCGGGCTGGTCGCTCTCCGGGACCTCGGCGAAGGGGATGCGTCCGCCGCGGCCGACCACGGCCAGGTAGAGCCGACGGGCCGCCTCGTCGGGCTCGCCGACCGCCGCCGTGGTGCCAGGAGCGGCCGTCGGATCCGCCGTCACCTCGAACACTCCCTGCCGGATGGATCTCGGATGTGTCTTCGTCTCCCGCGCGGCCGATGCTTTCCGGTCATGGGCTCGGCACCGTGCAGCGCACCCGATCACGGTACTGCGAGCCGGCGGGCCCCCGGGCCCCGGGTGCCGTCGCACACGGGTTCCCCGGGGGCCGCCGGTGCACGTCGAGGCCACGGCGCTTCCGGCGAGGCGGAGCAGCAACGCCTCGCCGACTCCGGTCCCGGGCGCCATCACCACACATGGCACCCGGCCGACGCTCTTCCCCCCGATATGCAGGTACTGACGTACCTCACGCATCCAGTACTGAAGAGCAAGTCGCCACCATCGGGCTGCGGTTGCCCGGACGGCCTGACGTGACTCCACCCTCACAGCGTGACGGCCGGTGAACAAGGCCAGCCCGAGTGCATGTTCTCGCAATTGCAGGAACCTGCAGCGGCCGGCCGGCGCGGGGCGCCGGGTCCCGACGTGGCTCCACGCGAAACCGCTGGTCACAGCGGTGCGGTGGCGGAGTCCTCCCGTCCGTTCATTCGTCTCCGGACGACCGCGCTCCGCCTGTGCGCACCGTGCGCGGAGCTTGTACGCCGTCTCCGTGCGCGGAGCTCGTACGCCGTCCCCGAGCGCCGTCCGGGCCGTTCGCGAAACCGCAGCAGGCGCGCGTCCTGCGGCCGGAGCACTCAGCGCGCCAGCAGGCGGCCGCCCGCCAGTCCTGCCGCGGTGCCGCAGGCGGCGACGGCCCAGGCCGCGATCAGCAGCACATAGAGCCCGGCGGCCAGGCCGGTGAAGCCGGCGAACCCGGTGTGGCGGGCGAGGCCGGCGGCGCCGGTGACGCAGGTGCCGACCGGGAAGGTGTACGCCCACCAGGTCATCGCGAACGGCATCCCGGCCCGGCGGGCGCGCAGGTTGGCGGTGACGGCGATGACCAGCCAGAGCATCGCGACGCCGAGCACCGCGACCCCGTACAGCTCCGCGAAGGCGAGCGCGGCGGGGGCGAGTTGCGGCAGGACCGGCCGGGCGGCGTCGGCGAGCTGGTGGACGGCGGTGGTGGACTGGCCGAGCGGCCCGAGCACCAGGAACAGCGAGGGGGTGAGCACCAGCGCGGGCAGCTTGCTGTGGACGAGCCCGGTGAGCACCACCGGCAGCAGGGCGAGGGTGGCCAGCAGGCCGACGCCGAGCAGCGCGTAGCAGCCGTACAGCATGGCCTGCTGCGCGGTCCCGGCCGGCAGGTGCGGGACGAGCGCGGGGCCGGTCGCGGCGGCGACCAGCGGGGCGACCACCGGCAGCAGCCAGGTCGGGTTGGCCTCCAGCGCGGAGAGCGAGTGCCTGGTGATCATCAGATACGGGATGCCGGCCGCGACGGCCAGGGCGTACAGCGTGCCTGCGCTCCAGAGCACGGCGTCCAGGGCGACGGCGGGGCCGGTGCCGATCACCCGGGAGCCGAGCAGCAGGGTGCCGAGGCCGACCGCCAGCAGGGCCATCGGCGGACAGCCGTAGAAGACCGCGGTGGCCGGGTTGTCCAGCAGCTGGGTGCGGGCGGCCGCGCGGTGCCGGGTCAGGTGGACCGCCCGGGCGCCGCCGAGCAGCAGCAGGCCGGCCAGCCCGAGCGCCCACATCAGCTCGCCGAACCCGATCAGCCCGGGCAGCCGGACCGGAAGCACGGCCGCCCCGTTGCCGACGATCGCGGTGCCCATGATCGCGGCGTACCAGTTGGGGCCGAGCTGGGCGAGGTCGAGGCGGGGGGTGCGGGTGAGCGGTCGGACGCTGAGAAGGGTGGCCATGAGACCCACCGTGCCCTCGGCCGACCGGCTCCGGTAGCGCCGGGCGATCTATGAGGACATAGCCTGGATCTATGGCCCTCTCCCCGCGTGTCCCCGAACTCGGAGCGCTGGAGCTGCTGCTCGCAGTGGCCCGGCTGGGCAGCGTCGGGCGGGCCGCGGCGGAACTGGGGGTGAGCCAGCCGACCGCCAGCGCCCGGATCAAGGGCATGGAGCGGCAGATCGGCGTCCCGCTGCTGGACCGCTCCCCGCGCGGCTCGCGGCCGACCGAGGCGGGCCGGCTGGTGGTCGAGTGGGCGCGGCATGTGGTGGAGGCCGCACAGGCGCTGGACGCCGGGATCGACGCGCTGCGGGAGCGGCGGGACGCCCGTCTGGTGGTGGTGGCCAGCCTGACCGTCGCCGAGTACCTGATGCCCGGCTGGCTGCTGGCGCTGCACACGGCCAGCCCCGGCACGGCGGTGACGCTGCGGACGGCGAACTCGGCGGACGTCGCCGGACACGTGCTGGCCGGGGAGGCGGACCTCGGCTTCGTCGAGGGCCCGTCCACCCCGCCGGGGCTGGCCGGCGCGGTGGTGGCCGCCGACCGGCTGGTGGTGGTGGTCGCGCCCGGACACGCCTGGGCCCGCCGCCGGGCACCGCTCACCGGGGCCGAGCTGGCCGCGACGCCGCTGGTGCTGCGCGAGCCCGGTTCCGGCACCCGGGAGGTGCTGGAGATGGCGCTGGCGCCGTACGGGGGCGCCGCGAAGCCGCGGCTGGAGCTGGCCTCCTCCACGGCGCTGAAGGCGGCGGCGATGACCGGGGCCGGGCCGGTCTGCCTGAGCGAGCTGGCGGTGGTGGAGGAGCTGGCGACCCGGCGGCTGGTGGCGGTGCCACTGGCGGACGGGCTGGACCTGCGGCGCCCGCTGCGCGCGGTCTGGCCGGCCGGGCGGCGGCCGAGCGGGCCGGCCAGGGAGCTGCTGGGGCTCACCCGGCAGAGCGCACCGTACCCGCGGGTGCGGGTAGGGGCGGGGGCCGCGGGCGCCGCAGGGGCCGGTCCGCGTCCACGGAAACGTTCATCTGAAAGTTGAGCGGAATAGACTCAACTTAGTGCATGCTGTAGTCAGCAGCACCGAAAGCCCGAAGACCGAAGACCGGAACCCGGAGACCGGCGCCCGAGACCGGCGCCGGGAACCCGTGGACCGGAACCCGGAGTACCGACAGCGAGTCCGAGGAGGACACCCCAGCAGTGGACGCCAGCAAGTTCACCACCAAGACGCAGGACGCCCTGTCCGCCGCGATCCGGCAGGCCGGCGGCGCCGGGAACCCGGACGTCAAGCCGGTGCACATCCTGATCGCCCTGCTGGAACAGCCCGAGGGCATCGCCAGGCCGCTCCTGGAAGCGGTCGGCGCGGACGCCGCGCAGACCGACGCCGAGGCCCGCCGCCTGCTGACCGCGCTGCCCAGCGCCAGCGGCTCCACCGTCGCCGCGCCGCAGCTGTCCCGCGACACCCTGGCCGTGCTCACCGAGGCCGGCCGGCGCGCCGACGACCTGGACGACCAGTACGTCTCCACCGAACACCTGATGGTCGGCCTGGCCGCCGAGGGCGGGGCGGTCGCCGAGCTGCTGGCCCGGCAGGGCGCCACGGCGAAGGCGCTGCTCGCCGCGTTCAAGGACGTGCGCGGCAGCGGCCGGGTCACCTCGCCCGACCCGGAGGGCACCTACAAGGCGCTGGAGAAGTACGGCACCGACCTCACCCAGGCCGCCCGGGACGGCAAGCTCGACCCGGTGATCGGGCGGGACCAGGAGATCCGCCGGGTCGTCCAGGTGCTCTCCCGCCGGACCAAGAACAACCCGGTGCTGATCGGCGAGCCCGGCGTCGGCAAGACGGCCGTGGTCGAGGGCCTGGCCCAGCGGATCGTCGCCGGCGACGTGCCGGAGTCGCTGCGCGGCAAGCGGCTGGTCGCCCTGGACCTCAGCGCGATGGTCGCCGGCGCGAAGTACCGCGGCGAGTTCGAGGAGCGGCTGAAGGCCGTTCTGAACGACATCAAGCAGAGCGACGGCCAGGTCGTCACCTTCATCGACGAGCTGCACACCATGGTCGGCGCGGGCGCCGGCGGCGACTCCGCGATGGACGCCGGCAACATGCTCAAGCCGATGCTGGCCCGCGGCGAGCTGCGGATGGTCGGCGCCACCACCCTGGACGAGTACCGCGAGCGGATCGAGAAGGACCCGGCCCTGGAGCGGCGCTTCCAGCAGGTGCTGGTCGGCGAGCCCAGCGTGGAGGACTCGATCGCCATCCTGCGCGGCCTCAAGGGCCGGTACGAGGCGCACCACAAGGTGCAGATCGCGGACGCCGCCCTGGTCGCCGCCGCCACCCTCTCCAACCGCTACATCACCTCCCGCTTCCTCCCCGACAAGGCGATCGACCTGGTCGACGAGGCGGCCTCCCGGCTCCGGATGGAGATCGACTCCTCCCCGGTGGAGATCGACGAACTCCAGCGCGCCGTCGACCGGTTGCGGATGGAGGAGCTGGCCCTGGAGAAGGAGTCCGACCCCGCCTCGGTGGACCGGCTGGCCCGGCTTCGGCGCGACCTGGCCGACAAGAACGAGCAGCTGAGCGTGCTCACGGCACGCTGGGAGCAGGAGAAGAAGAGCCTCAACCGGGTCGGCGAGCTCAAGGAGCGCCTGGACGACCTGCGCGGCGCCCTCGAACGCGCCCAGCGCGACGGCGACTTCGAGCGCGCCTCCAAGCTGATGTACGCCGAGATCCCGTCCGCCGAGCACGAGCTGACCGAGGCTCAGGAACGCGCGGCGGACCAGGACGCCTCCGCGTCCATGGTCAAGGAGGAGGTCGGCCCGGACGACGTGGCCGATGTGGTCGCGTCCTGGACGGGCATCCCGGCCGGCCGGCTGCTGGAGGGTGAGAGCGCCAAACTCCTGCGCATGGAGGATGAGTTGGGCCGGCGCCTGATCGGCCAGCGGGAGGCCGTCCAGGCCGTCTCGGACGCGGTGCGCCGCACCCGCTCGGGCATCGCCGACCCGGACCGCCCGACCGGCTCCTTCCTCTTCCTCGGCCCGACCGGCGTCGGCAAGACCGAACTCGCCAAGGCCCTGGCCGACTTCCTCTTCGACGACGAGCGGGCGATGGTCCGCATCGACATGAGCGAGTACGGCGAGAAGCACTCCGTCTCCCGCCTGGTCGGCGCCCCGCCCGGGTACGTCGGCTACGAGGAGGGCGGCCAGCTCACCGAGGCGGTCCGCCGCCGCCCGTACAGCGTGGTGCTGCTGGACGAGGTGGAGAAGGCCCATCCCGAGGTCTTCGACGTGCTGCTCCAGGTCCTGGACGACGGCCGGCTCACCGACGGCCAGGGCCGCACGGTGGACTTCCGCAACGCGATCCTGATCCTCACCTCCAACCTGGGCTCGCAGTTCCTGGTGGACCCGGCCATCCCCGAGGAGCGGAAGAAGGACCTGGTGCTGGAGTCGGTGCGGGCCGCCTTCAAGCCGGAGTTCCTCAACCGGCTGGACGACATCGTGGTCTTCGAACCGCTGGGCACCGCGGAGCTCACCCGGATCGTCGACCTCCAGGTGGCCCGGCTGGGCGAGCGGCTGCGCGAGCGCCGGCTCACCCTCCAGGTCTCCGAGGCCGCCCGGGACTGGCTGGCCCTCACCGGCTACGACCCCGCGTACGGCGCCCGTCCGCTGCGGCGCCTGGTGCAGTCCGCGATCGGCGACCAGCTGGCCAGGTCCATCCTCTCCGGCCAGGTGCACGACGGAGACACCGTTCTGGTCGAACGGGACGAGGAGGGCGACCGCCTCACCGTCCGTGCCCGCGGACCGCTGGAGAAGTAGCGCCCGGAGCACGGTGGGCCGCCCTCGCACGGCAGGGCGGCCCACCACCGTGTTCACCCTCGGTGGCCGCCGCCGGCGCCCGGGCTCCGGCATGATCCAACAGGCCCCGGCCCGCCGCCGGGTGCCCCTGTAAGGCGCCGCCCGGATGAGGCAGGATGGAAGGTGGAAAGGGCGGCCTCTCATTGCCGGCCACCACGTGCACTGAGGAAGAGGACCCCCATGAGCATCGACCCGTCGTCCATCCCGTCGTTCGGCGCACCGCAGGGCGGTCAGCCCGGCGGTCAGGGGCGGCCGGCCGGCCCGCCGCCCATCATCGTTCCGGACCAGGCCCTGGTGACCCAGCTCCTGGACCAGATGCAGCTCAAGCACGTCGTGGACGAGGAGGGCGACCTCACCGCCCCCTGGGAGGGCTTCCGCGTCTACTACATGTTCCGCGGCGAGCAGAAGGAGCTCTTCGCGGTCCGCGCGTTCTACGACCGCGCCTACCCGCTTGAGGACAAGGGCGAGATCCTCGACCTGATCGACGAGTGGAACCGCGAGACCCTCTGGCCCAAGGTCTACACGCACACCCACGAGGACGGCGTGGTCCGCCTCATCGGCGAGGCCCAGATGATCGTCGGCACCGGCGTCAACCTGGACTACTTCGTCACCACCACCGCCAACTGGACCCAGGCCGCCGTCGGTTTCGAGCAGTGGATCGTCGAGCGCCTCGGCCTGCAGAAGGACATCGAGGGCGAGGACGGCGAGGGCGGCGCCCCCGAGGGCACCGACGAGGCCTGAGCCCCTCACCGCGTCCGGCCTTACGAACGGCCCGCCACCGGCAACCCCCGGTGGCGGGCCGTCCTTGTCCCCGGCCGCCGGCTGCCCCCAGGATGGGGCGACGCCAAGGTGTGAGGAGCTGTAATGGGTACGAGGCCGCTGCTGAACCGCCGGCTGGACGGTATGGGCACGACGATCTTCGCCGAGATGTCCGCCCTCGCCACCGCCACCGGTTCGATCAACCTCGGTCAGGGCTTCCCGGACACCGACGGACCGCGCGAGATCGCCGAGGCGGCGGCCCGGGCCGTGCTGAGCGGCCAGGGCAACCAGTACCCGCCCGGCCCGGGCATCCCCGAGCTCCGGCACGCCATCGCCGAGCACCAGCAGCGCTTCCGTGGCCTCACCTACGACCCGGACACCGAGGTCCTGGTCACCGCCGGCGCCACCGAGGCGATCGCCGCCGCGCTGCTGGCCCTGCTGGAGCCGGGCGACGAGGTGATCGCCCTGGAGCCGTTCTACGACTCGTACGCCGCCTGCATCGCGATGGCCGGAGCGGCCCGTGTGCCGCTCACCCTGCGGGCCCCGGACTTCCGGCCCGACCTGGAGCGGCTGCGCGCCCTGGTCACCCCGCGCACCCGGCTGCTGCTGCTCAACTCGCCGCACAACCCGACCGGCCTGGTGCTCAACCCCGAGGAACTGGCCGCGATCGCCGCCCTCGCCGTCGAGCGCGACCTGTTGGTGATCACCGACGAGGTGTACGAGCACCTGGTGTTCAGCGGCGCCCACCACCCGATCGCCGCCCTCCCCGGCATGCGGGAGCGCACCGTCTCCATCTCCTCGGCCGGCAAGACCTTCTCCTTCACCGGGTGGAAGGTCGGCTGGGTGACGGCGAGCGCGCCGCTGGTGGCCGCCGTCCGTACGGCGAAGCAGTACCTGACGTACGTCAGCGCCGGGCCGTTCCAGTACGCCGTCGCCGAGGCGCTGCGGCTGCCCGGGAGCTACTTCGACGACTTCCGCGCCGACCTGCGTCGCAAGCGCGACCTGCTCGCGGATGGGCTGAGCGCGGCCGGCTTCCGGGTCTTCAACCCCGAGGGCACGTACTTCATCACCACCGACATCACCCCGCTCGGCGAGAAGGACGGCATCGAGTTCTGCCGGTCCCTGCCCGAGCGCTGCGGCGTCGTCGCCATCCCCAACGCCGTCTTCTACGACAACACCGAGGCCGGGCGCTCGCTCGTCCGGTTCACGTTCTGCAAAAGGGTGCACGTCCTGGAAGAGGCGGTGGCCCGGCTCCAGCAGCTCTGACCGATGCCGGTGAGGCCGCCGCCAGCGCGGTCCCACCAGCGCCTACCCTGCCGCGCCGGCCACCTGCCGACCGACGTCCAGCCCGGCCCTGGCGGCACGGAGTGCGGTGCGGGCCCGATCGCCCCGGTCCCGCCCAGCCGCAGGCGCGGCTCCGGCCGGATCACCCGAAACAGCGTCGCGACCGCCTCGCGGACCTGATCGTCCGGTACCGCCAAGGGCGTTGGGCCCTCCTCCCGCTCTCCTCCCGCTCTCCGGGCGGGTCGAGTGCCTGGTCGGCGACGGCCGACGGCCGGTCGGCCCGCTCGGTGGGGAGGGTGGGTTCTGGTAGCCGGGCCGGTCCACTGGCCCGGCCATCCCTTTTGCGGTTACCGGGCGGCGAGGAGTTCCCCGCGCTCGACAGCCTCGCGCAGGACCGCGGCGAACTCCTGGGGCAGGAGGCTGACCGCGTCAAGGGCGTCGGCGGTCAGGGGGATCTCCTCCAGGAGGTACTCGCCTCGGCCTTCCTGGCTGAACTCCGGGCCGGTGCGGTCGTCGAAGCTCCACTTCTCGATGGTGGCGAGGTAGAAGTCCTGGCGCTCGTCGTCGGTCTCGATGGTGTGGAGGAGGCTGCCGATCCGGGCTTCGCCGGAGATCTCCTCGCGGACCTCGCGCCGCAGGGCGTCCTCGGGGCCGGCGTCGGTGGGTTCGATCTTGCCGCCGACGATCACCCAGTACGGGTCGACGCCGGGACGGATGCGCTTGATCAGCAGCATGGTGTCGTTCGGGGTGAGGAGGACGGCTCGGACGCGGTGCCGCATGGTGGTCTGCTTCCTGTTCGGTGGGACGTGCCGGTCAGTGGAGGAGCCGGCCTCCGTCGACGTGCAACGACTGACCGGTGATGAAGGACGCGCTGGGGCCGGCGAGGAAGGCAACCGCGGCGGCGGGCACCTGCTTCGCCACCCGCCGGCATCACCCCGCTGGGCGAGAAGGACGGCGGTGAGTTCTGCCGGTCCCGGCCCGGGCGGTGCGGGGTGGTGGCGATCCGGTTCACGTTCCGCACAAGGGCGCACGTCCTGGGGAAGGCCGTCGCCCGGCTCGTTCGGCTCCGGCCTTCCGACCGGCCTCCGGTTCATCACTGACGATCAGTCAACTCTCATGCCCCGGCGGACCGGTCGCCGCCAGCCGGGCGATCGGCGCCGCCCCGACGGCGCGGCGCCGGGTCGGTGCGCCGGGCGCGTGAGGGCCGGAGGCGCGCGAGTCGTGCGGCAGGCTCGTAGCCAGCGCGCACGGCGCGCGACCCGGGGTAAAGGGCGCACGCTGAGCAGAGTCGCACACCGGGTCGATCAGAGCAGGGAAGCAGGTGTGCTCGAAACAGTGAATGCTTGACAAAGTTGGGTAAATCACCGACGGACCCGGCGTATTCATGCTTCTCTGCTGCTGAATCTCCAGCCGGAATCCTTCCTTCCACGGCCGGCCGCGCCCTGGGCCGTACAGCCACGAACAGCCTCGCCCCATGCCTAGGCCTACTCGCTGCTGCCCGGCGGGCGCGCACGGAGCTGAAACGCGGAGCCGAGCATGCTCACCACACTGCAGACCTCCTACACGGACACCCGCGCCGGTGACCTGGCCTGGTGTCTCGGCGGCGACCCGCTGCCCGCTCTCGCGGTCCGCGACCTGAGACTCGAAGGTGCCGGCCACCCGGGCCCGCCCGGCACGCTCCAGCTGCGGCTGCTGGGCGCCTCGCACCAGGTGGTGATCGCCGCCGGCCCCGGCGAGTGCCTGGAGACGGTCGCCTGCCTGCCCGGCCGCCGCACCCCGCTGCCCGCCCGGGTGGCCAAGCAGGTGGGCGGCTGGGAGTACGAGTTCGCGGCCCGGATCGAGGCGCTGCCACCGCACGACTTCGCCGCCCGCGCGCAGGAGTTGCTGGCCCTGGTCGAGGGCCATCCACGCGGTCTGGCCGGCGTCTTCCCCGGCGATCCGAGCGCCTTCACCGCACTGGTCACCCAGGGCGGCGCGGACCGGCTGCTCTGGCGCACCTGGCACGCCTACCCCCAGGAGGGCCGGCTGGTCTGCACCCGCTCCTCGCTCGTGGTCCCCAGGCCATGACGGCCCCCGCTCCCCCGCCCACCCGCACGCCCCGATTCGCACACAGCGACGATCTGTCAACCTGCCGCACCGTTCTGTCCGCCGAATGGACGCAGCTATCCGCACCGAACGTCGCCTAGCGTTTGTTCGTGATCAACCATCCGGCCGGTCCTCCCGTACAACCGGGACTCGACCTCGACGACGGCAGCCCACCCCGGCCCGGGCGGAGCCTGAACCCTCTGCCCGCCCGCCGTCGGTCCCGGCTGCGCGCCCACCCCCGGCTCGCCCGGCTGACCGTCCTGCTGGCCGCCTTCATCTGCGCCGCCTGCGGACTCGTCTACGAACTCGAACTCGTCGCGCTCGGCGACTATCTGCTCGGCGACTCGGTCACCCAAACCTCCGTGGTGCTCTCCGTCATGGTGTTCGCGATGGGCCTGGGCTCCCTGTTCGCCAAACGCTTCACCCGCCGCCCCGCCACCTCCTTCGCACTGATCGAGTGCGCGCTCGCGCTCACCGGCGGGCTCTCCGTCCTCGCGCTGTACTCCTGCTGGGCCTGGATCGGCCGCTACCAGGCCGCGATGGTCGCCCTGACCTGCCTGATCGGCATCCTGATCGGCGCCGAGATCCCGCTGCTGATGACGCTCATCCAACGGATCCGCCGGGAGGACGCGGGGCGGGCCGCCGCCGACCTGTTCGCCGCCGACTACGTGGGCGCGCTGATCGGCGGCCTCGCCTTCCCGTTCCTGATCCTGCCCGGCTTCGGGCCGGGCACCGGCGCGCTGGTCACCGGGGCGGTCAACGCCGTCGCCGGGGGCGCCGTGGTGCTCTGGCTGTTCCGCGAGGAGCCCGCGCCGCGGATACGGCTGCTGCTCTGGGGCGGCTGCGCCCTCGTCCTCGCCGCCCTCGGCGCGGCCGCCGCCTGGTCCGACGCGATCGAACGGGCCGCCCGGCACGCGCTGTACGGCCCGCAGGTCCGCTTCGCCACCCACAGCCGGTACCAGGAGATCGTGCTCACCGGCCCCGCCGAGGGCCCGCTGCGGCTCTACCTGGACGGGCGGCTCGCGGTCTGCGGACCGGACGAGTACCGGGGCAGCGAGGCGCTCGTCCACCCCGCGATGGCCGCCGGTCCTGACACCCGGGTCCTGCTGCTCGGCGGCGGCGACGGGCTCGCCCTGCGGGAGGTGCTGCGCCACCGCGGGGTCCGCTCGGTGCTGGTGGTCGACACCGACCCGGCGCTCACCCGGCTCGCCCGGACCGACCCTGGCCTGACCGCGCTCTCCGGCGGCTCGCTGGACGACCCCCGGGTCAGGACGGCCACGGCCGACCCGCTGGCCTGGCTGCGCGACCGCGGCCGAACGGACCGGGCCTTCGACGTCGTCCTCGCCGACCTGCCCGCGCCGGCCGACGGCGGCCCGGTGAAGTTCCACTCGCAGGAGTTCTACGGCCTCACCACCCGGCTGCTCTCGCCCGGCGGGCGGCTCGCCGTCCGGGCCGGCGGCGACCAGAACGGCCTCTGGCAGGTCGAGTCCGGCCTCCGCGCGGCCGGCCTGCGCACCGTCCCGTACGCCGTCCAGGGCAGCGCCACCGCGAGCTGCCGCCCCGGCCCGGAGAGCGGCCAGGACTTCCTGCTCGCGGCCGCGGCCGAGCCCCCGCTCACGCTCGCCCCGGACGCGCCGCCACCGCGCGCGCTCACCCCGGACGGGCTCCGCTCCTCCGCCGCCCTCCTCGCCGCCCAGCGCCCGGCCCGGCCGCCGGCCGCCCTCACGCTGCTCGGACCGCGCTGACCCCCCTGCGGCGGGTGGGGCGGAGCGGGCTCCGCGGGACGTCCGGGCAGCCGACCGGGGCCACCACGGGGACCACACGGGCTTCGGTCGGTAGGCTCCGTGACATGGAGCATGAGGTTGTCGTCCCGATGCCGGCCGGGCTGGTCCGGCAGGCCCTGCAGGATCCGGCGCTGCTGGCCCGTTCCGTGCCCGGACTGAGCACCGAACCGGCCGCCGTCGGCAGCGGCCCCGCCGAGGAGATCGGCGGGCGGCTGCGGCTGCGGATCGGCGCTTCCACCATCACGTACAAGGGCGTGCTGTCGCTGATCGAGGGGCGCGAGGGCGTGCTGACCGCGTTCGCCGAAGGCCAGGAGGCGCGCGGCAGCGGTGAGGCCACCGCCACCGTACGGATCAGCGTCGCCGACGGCGCCGGGGCCGGCACCGCGGTCGTCCGCTTCACCGGCGACCTGAGCGCCACCGGGCGGCTCACCGAGTTCGACGAGGAGACCCTCGCCGCGACCGGCCGGAGGCTGCTGGACCGTTTCGCCGCCGCCCTCGTCTCCCTGGACGGGGAGACCGACGCCGACACGGACACCGAAGCCGAAGCCGACACGGATGCCGACGCGGACTCCGGCACCGGCACCGGCACCGACGCGGCTCCGAGCGCCGCCGACGGCGAGAGCACCGGGGACGGCACCGAGGAGGCCGACGAGGCCGAGGAGACCACCGCCACCGTGCACTTCCTCGAGGACCGCCAGGACGAACCCGGCGACGACCTGGAGGACGACCTCTCCGACCTGATCGCCTTCTCCGACGCCGACGCCGAGCGGTTCGGCCTCCCCACCGGCGACCGCGACGGCCAGGACGAGCAGGCCGACACCGAGCAGCCGGCCGCCGAGTCCGAGGACCTGCCCACCGATCTCCCCGCCGACCTGCCCTTCGCGTACGAGGAGGAGCCGGTGCTCAGCGGCCCGGTCCGCCGCAGCATCGTCGGCCGCTCCGCCGAGGAGGTCGACCACGCCCCGCCGCGCGGCCGCTACGCCCCCGCCCTGCCGGCCCGCAGCGCGCGGGCCCGGGCGGCGTCCCGCTGGGGCGGCGAGGCCGGCGGCATCGTGGTCCCGGGCCCGGGCGGCCGCAGCGCGGTCCCGTGGATGATCGGCGGCGGTGTGGCCCTGCTCGGCGGCGCCGTGGTGCTGGTCAGGGCCCTGCGCCGACGCTAGCCGCCCCATCACGCCGGGCGCCCGTCCGGTGTGGGCAGGGCCTAGACTGAACGCTCATGAGCAACGACCGCGACGCCCTGCTGGCACAGATCAAGGACAAGGCCGTCGTGCACGGCAAGGTCACCCTTTCCTCCGGCAAGGAGGCCGACTACTACGTCGACCTGCGCCGGATCACGCTGGACGCCCAGGCGGCCCCGCTGGTCGGCCGGGTGATGCTGGACGCGACCGCCCACCTGGAGTACGACGCCGTCGGCGGTCTGACCCTCGGTGCCGACCCGGTCGCCGCCGCGATGCTGCACGCCGCCGCCGCCCGCGGCCGTGAGCTGGACGCCTTCGTGGTCCGCAAGGCGGGCAAGGCGCACGGCCTGCAGCGCCGGATCGAGGGCCCGGACGTCAAGGGCCGCCGGGTGCTGGCGGTCGAGGACACCTCCACCACCGGCGGCTCGGTGCTGACCGCCGTCGAGGCCCTGCGCGAGGCCGGTGCCGAGGTGGTCGGCGTCGCGGTGATCGTGGAGCGCGGCGCCGCCCCCGCGATCGAGGCGGCGGACCTGCCGTACGTCACCGCCTACACCCTGGACGACCTGGGCCTCTGAGCCCGGTGGAAACGGCCGGGGGCGGGGGGGGGGGGGGGGCGCACCCCCCCCCCCCCCCCCCCCCGCGGGCCCGGCCCCCCCCCGGGCCCCGGGCCGGGGGGCCCCCCCCCCCCCGGCCGGCCCGGGGACAGGC
>NZ_JBIVRD010000035.1:62446-93383 GCF_044755565.1 Kitasatospora sp. NPDC092286
GGGGGGCCGCCGGGCCTCCCCCCCCCCCCACCCCCGGGCCCCCGGGGGCGCCCGCCGGGGGGGCCGCCGGGGGGGGGGGGGGGGGTTTCCCCCCCCCCCCCCCCCCCGGCCCCGGCCGTTCGTCGTCGGAAGCGGTGCTCAGCCGCGGCGGTGGCGCCCGCCACCGGCCTGCACGGTGTCCTCGTCGGCGGCCTCGACGGCGCCGCCCGCCTTCTTCTTCCTGCGCTCCCGTACGACCTCCACCAGGATCGGCGAGATCGAGAGCAGCACGATCAGCAGCACCGCGGGAATCAGGTACTTGTCGATCACCGGGGCCAGCGCGTCACCGAAGAAGTAGCCGATCATCAGCATCGACTCGGTCCACAGCACGCCACCGATCACGTTCCACAGGAAGAACGTGCGGGCCGGCATCTCCAGGGTGCCCGCGACCGGGTTGAGGAAGGTCCGGACGATCGGCATGAAGCGGGCCAGCACCACGGCCTTGCCGGGTCCGAACTTGTTGAAGTACTCCTCCGCCTTCAGCACGTACTCGCGGCGGAAGATCTTCGATTCGGGCTTGTCGAACATCTTCGGTCCGACCTTCACCCCGATCTGGTGCCCGAGCTGGGCGCCGGCGATCGCGGCGAGCGGGGCCCCGATGGCCAGCGCCGTGATCGACAGCCGGGCCCCGTCCCCGAGCACCGACGAGGCGGCGCTGGAGGCGGCCACGCCTGCGATGATCAGCAATGAGTCACCCGGGAAGAAGAACCCGACCAGCAGGCCGGTCTCCGCGAAGATGATCGCGATCAGCCCGATGGCGCCGACGGACGAGATCAGTGATTTGGCGTCGAGGAGGTTGACGGCCAGCTGGTTGTAGTCCACGGCCGCAGGATAGCGGTCCCGGATAAACACGGGCATCGGCCCACAGGTCGAGGCGGCCACATCCTCCGGTCGCACGCGAGGAGCGGCCCCGCGGGCGCCGCCGTCCCGACTGGCGGGCCGCATGGTGAACCCGGAGCACGAGTCTGGGAAGATGGCACAGGCGTCCGGACCGCGGTCGCAAACACCCTCATTGTCGTGCCGCGGCGGTCACCTCGAACCTTGGTACAGGCGAGCCGCCCCGCAGAGCCGCGCGTCGGCGCCGGTACCCCGGAGTCGTAACGAAGGCGTACACAGCGTCGGACAGCACCGTCCGTACGCCGCAACCCGACAGGAGCGGATTCGCATGCCCATCGCAACTCCCGAGGTCTACAACGAGATGCTCGACCGGGCCAAGGCGGGCAAGTTCGCCTACCCGGCCATCAACGTGACCTCGTCGCAGACCCTGCACGCCGCGCTGCGCGGCTTCGCCGAGGCCGAGAGCGACGGCATCATCCAGATCTCGACCGGTGGTGCGGAGTTCCTGGGCGGCCAGCACAACAAGGACATGGTGACCGGCGCCGTCGCGCTCGCCGAGTTCGCGCACGTGGTCGCCGCCAAGTACGACGTGACCGTCGCGCTGCACACCGACCACTGCCCGAAGGACAAGCTGGACGGCTACGTCCGCCCGCTGCTGGCGATCTCCGCGGAGCGCGTGGCCAAGGGCCTGAACCCGCTGTTCCAGTCGCACATGTGGGACGGCTCCGCCGAGACCCTGAACGACAACCTGGCCATCGCCGAGGAGCTGCTGGCCAAGGCCGTCGCCGCCAAGATCATCCTTGAGGTCGAGATCACCCCGACCGGCGGCGAGGAGGACGGTGTCACGCACGAGATCAACGACGAGCTGTACACCACCGTCAACGACGCCGTCCGCACCGCCGAGGCCCTGGGCCTGGGCGAGCGCGGCCGTTACCTGCTGGCCGCCTCGTTCGGCAACGTGCACGGCGTCTACAAGCCGGGCAACGTCGTCCTGAAGCCGGAGCTGCTGCGCGAGCTGCAGGACGCGATCGGCGCCCAGTACGGCAAGAAGGACCCGTTCGACTTCGTCTTCCACGGCGGCTCGGGCTCCTCCGCCGAGGAGATCGCCGTCGCGCTGGAGAACGGCGTCGTGAAGATGAACCTCGACACCGACACCCAGTACGCCTTCACCCGCCCGGTCGCGGACCACATGTTCCGCAACTACGACGGTGTGCTGAAGGTCGACGGCGAGGTCGGCAAGAAGAACACCTACGACCCGCGCACCTGGGGCAAGCTCGCCGAGGCGGGCATGGCCGCCCGGGTGCTGGAGGCCGCCCAGCAGCTGCGCTCGGCCGGCAACCGCCTGAAGTAAGTCCCCGCCGAGGCAGGGTCCTTCCCTCGTGCCCCCCAGTGGTTCACTGGGGGGCATGAGCACACACCAGAACCTTCTCGGGGGTCCTCCCCCGACGCACCTGCCCGCCGAGCCCGCTCCGCTGGAGCTGCTGGCCGGCGGTGCCTCCCCGGCCGAGGTCGCGGCGAAGTACCCGACCTCCTCGCTGGTCTGGGCCCAGCTCGCCGACGACGCCTTCGCCGCCGGCCGCACCGTCGAGTCCTACGCGTACGCCCGTACCGGTTACCACCGCGGGCTGGACGCGCTGCGGCGGGCCGGCTGGAAGGGCCACGGTCCGGTGCCGTGGGAGCACGAGCCGAACCGCGGCTTCCTGCGGGCGCTGCACGCGCTCGGCCGGGCCGCCGCCTCGATCGAGGAGAAGGAGGAGGCGGAGCGCTGCGCGCAGTTCCTCCGGGACAGCTCGCCGACCGCCGCCGCCACCCTCGGCTGACCGCTCCCCGACGCACCGCACCCGTCGGCACCGCCCCTGTCGCCCGCCCGGCGGCAGGGGCGGTTCTGTTGCCAGATCTGCATACTCGGTATGTGGACATTCGGCAATCCGGCGTGCCAGGGTGAGGCGATCAGGGGGGCGCGCACGGCAGTTCGGGGCGGCCCCGCCCGCCCGACAGAAAGCCTCCACGTGCCCGTAGTTCGACCCGCTCAGCGCAGCAGCCGCACCCGCGGCACCCAGCCGGGCGCCGGCCGCCGTAACCGCCGGCGGCGTCACCGGCTCGGCCCGGGGATGACCGCCGCCCTGCTCGCGGCCGTGACCGTGCTCGGCGGCACGCTGTACGCGCTGAACCGCCCCGACGCCCTGCCCGGCGCCGGTCCGACCGCCCAGGGCCGGGTCGCCCCGCCCGCCGACAGCACCCCGGCACCCACTGCCCCCGAGCCAGCCAAGAGCCCGGACACCGCCCCGCCGCCGGCGGCGCCCGCCACGACACCCGCACCGACGCCGGCCCTGACCCAGGCCGCGACGCCGACCCCGGAACGGAACACCCCGGACCCCGGACCCGCCAAGGGCGCGGGCACCTTCACCGTCGCCACCGGCTCCGCCGCGCCGGTCGGCGCCGGCAACATCCGCCGCTACCGGGTGGAGGTCGAGGACGGCATCGGGATCGACCCGGCGGCCGCGGCCGCGCAGATCCAGGGCATCCTCGCCGACAAGCGCGGCTGGACCAACGACCGCAAGAACGGCTTCCAGCTGGTGGCCGGCGGCTCGTACGACTTCACGGTGAAGATCGGCTCGCCGGCCGCCGTGGACCGGATCTGCGGCCAGGCCGGTCTGGACACCCACGGCGAGGTGAACTGCGCCGTCGGCAACCAGGTGATGGTCAACGTCAAGCGCTGGAACACCGGTTCACCGCAGTTCAGCGGCCCGATCGACGAGTACCGGGCACTGATCGTCAACCACGAGGTCGGCCACCGGATCGGCCACGGGCACGAGACCTGCCCCGGCAAGGGCAGGCCCGCCCCCGCGATGATGCAGCAGATCTACGGCCTCAAGGGCTGCGAGTCCAACGCCTGGCCGTACTCGGCCGAGGGCTCCTACCTGGGCGGCCCGTCGGTGCCCTGAACCGGGCACCGCCGGAACGGCTCTGAGCCGCCCTCACCGGCTCCCCCTCCCCGGAACACGCCCTGACCGGCGAGCCGCCGCCCCGGGCCGCCGCACTCCCGGGAGCCGGGCCCGGATCAGCCGAGCACCGGCAGGTACGCCCGCAGGTCGCTGCGCTCACCGCTCGCCGACACCCTGTCGGCGTCCACCGCGGACGCCCAGTCGGTCCGCCCGGTGGCCAGCCGGATCCAGGTGAACGGGTCGGTCTCGACCACGTTCGGCGGGGTGCCGCGGGTGTGCCGGGGGCCCTCGACGGCCTGCACCACGGCGTACGGCGGGATCCGCAGCTCGACGGCGCCGCCGGGGGCCCGGTCGGCGAAGGCGTCGGCCAGCAGCCGGGTGACGGCGGCGACGGCCTGGCGGTCGTGCGGGAAGGCGGCGAGGCCGAGCGCGGCGGCCAGGTCGTCGGCGTGCACGACCGCCTCGACCAGCCGGGTCACCAGCAGGTCGGAGAGCAGCATCGAGCCCAGCCGGATCTCGAACCGCCGCTCGGGGTCGGCGGCCTCGTTCCTGGCGAGGGTGGCGATCAGACCGCTCGCGGCCCGCTGGAAGGCCGCCGACACCGAGGCCGGGTCGCCGCCGAACTCGCCCGCGGCCTTCTCCCGGGCCTGCTCGTCGAGGAGCGGTGCCACCGTGCCGACCCCGGCCACCCAGCGCAGCAGGTCCAGCGGGGGGCGGCCCTCCAGCGGATCGTCGAAGTGGGCGGGGACCCAGTCGAGCTGGACGGCGGTGTGCGCGATCAGCTCGCGCACCGTCCACTCCCCCAGCCGGGTGGGCCGGGCGAGCAGTTCCACGGCGTCCGGGCGGGCGCAGAGCCCGTGCACGGCGTCACGCAGCGCGGCGGTCTGCGCCACCAGCGCGGCGCGCACCTTCTGCGGCTGGTACGTACGGGACTTGGGAGGCATGCCCCGCAGCGTACGCCGGGGGGCGGTCCACCCGGCTGAGTGGACCGCCCCCCGGTACGACCGCGATCAGGCGAGCAGAGCCTCGATGACGCCGGTGTGGGCGTCCTTCAGCTCGGCCAGCGAGACGGTGAACTGGCCCTGGACGTCCAGGACATCGCCGTCCACCACACCGATCCGGGTGGCCGGCAGGCCACGCGCGGTGCACATGTCGTTGAACCGGAGCTCCTCGCTGCGCGGCACCGCGACGATCGCGCGGCCCGCCGACTCGGAGAACAGGAACACGAACGGGTCCTGGCCCTCGGGCACGATGATCCGCGCGCCGTGGCCGCCCTTGAGGCAGCTCTCCACCAGCGCCTGGCCGAGACCGCCGTCGGAGAGGTCGTGCGCGGCGTCGATCATGCCGTCGCGCGACGCGGCGATCAGGATGTCGCCGAGCAGCCGCTCGCGCTCCAGGTCGACCTTGGGCGGCAGACCGCCGAGGTGGTCGTGGACCACCTGCGACCAGGCCGAGCCGCCCAGCTCGTCCGCGGTGTCGCCGAGCAGGTAGAGCAGCTGCCCCTCCTCCGCGAAACCGATCGGGGTCCGGCGCGTCACGTCGTCGATCACGCCGAGCACCGCGACCACCGGGGTCGGGTGGATGGCGGTCTCGCCGGTCTGGTTGTAGAGCGAGACGTTGCCGCCGGTGACCGGGGTGCCGAGCACCAGGCAGGCGTCGGCCAGACCGCGGGTGGCCTCGGCGAACTGCCACATCACGTCCGGGTCCTCGGGGGAGCCGAAGTTGAGGCAGTCGGAGACGGCGAGCGGCTTGGCACCGCCGGCCGCGACGTTGCGGTACGCCTCGGCGAGGGCCAGCTGGGCACCGGTGTACGGGTCCAGCTTGGTGTAGCGGCCGTTGCCGTCGGTGGCGACCGAGACGCCGAGGTTGGTCTCCTCGTCGATCCGGATCATGCCGGAGTCCTCGGGCACCGAGAGCACGGTGTTGCCGAGCACGTAGCGGTCGTACTGGTCGGTGATCCAGGACTTGGAGGCCTGGTTCGGCGAGGAGGCGACCTTCAGCAGGTCGGCCTTCAGGCCCTCACCGGTGGTCGGCCGGGCGAGGCGCTCGCCGGTCGGGGCGTCGGCCTGCAGCGCGTCCTGCCAGTCGGGGCGGGCGTACGGGCGCTGGTAGGTCGGACCCTCGTGGGCGACGGTGCGCGGCGGCACGTCGACCACCAGCTCGCCGTGCCAGAAGATCTCCAGGCGCTCGCCGTCGGTCACCTCACCGATGACGGTGGCGATGACGTCCCACTTCTCGCAGATCTCCAGGAAGCGGGCGACCTTGTCGGGCTCGACGATCGCGCACATGCGCTCCTGCGACTCGCTCATGAGGATCTCCTCGGGCGAGAGCGTGTGGTCGCGCAGCGGTACGGTGTCCAGCTCGATCCGCATCCCGCCGGAGCCGGCCGAGGCCAGCTCGCTGGTGGCGCAGGACAGGCCCGCGCCGCCGAGGTCCTGGATGCCCTTGACGAGCTTCTCGCCGAAGATCTCCAGGGTGCACTCGATGAGGAGCTTCTCCTGGAACGGGTCGCCGACCTGGACGGCGGGGCGCTTGGCCGGGCCGGTGGCGTCGAAGGTCTCGGAGGCGAGCACCGAGACACCGCCGATGCCGTCGCCGCCGGTGCGGGCGCCGTACAGGATGACCTTGTTGCCGGCGCCGGAGGCCTGCGCGAGGTGGATGTCCTCGTGCTTCATGACGCCCACGCACAGGGCGTTGACCAGCGGGTTGCCCTGGTAGCAGGAGTCGAAGACGACCTCGCCGCCGATGTTCGGCAGACCCAGGCAGTTGCCGTAGCCGCCGATGCCCGCGACGATCCCGGGCAGCACGCGCCGGGTGTCCGGGTGGTCGGCCGCGCCGAACCGCAGCGGGTCCATCACGGCGACCGGGCGGGCGCCCATCGCCAGGATGTCGCGGACGATGCCGCCGATGCCGGTGGCCGCGCCCTGGTAGGGCTCGATGTACGACGGGTGGTTGTGCGACTCCACCTTGAAGGTGACCGCGTAGCCCTGGCCGACGTCGACCACACCGGCGTTCTCGCCGATGCCGACGAGCATCGCGTCCGAATCCGGCTTCTTCTCGCCGAACTGCTTCAGGTGGACCTTGGAGCTCTTGTACGAACAGTGCTCCGACCACATGACCGAGTACATCGCGAGTTCGGCGCCGGTCGGGCGCCGGTCGAGAATCTCCCGGATGCGTGCGTACTCGTCCTTCTTGAGGCCGAGTTCGGCCCACGGCTGGGCCGCGTCCGGGGTCTGCTCGGCGTTCTTGACGGTGTCGAGGCTCATCAGGCGTTCACCAGCTGCTTCAGGACGGAAGTGAAGAAGCCCAGGCCCTCGGTGGTCGGACCGGTGAGCGGCTCCACGGCGTGCTCCGGGTGCGGCATCAGGCCGACGACATTGCCGGCGGCGTTGGTGATGCCGGCGATGTCGCGGTACGAACCGTTCGGGTTGACGTCCAGGTATCGGGCGACCACCCGGCCCTCCGCCTCCAGGGCGTCCAGGACGTGCGCGTCGGCGACGAACCGGCCCTCGCCGTTCTTCAGCGGGACGACGATTTCCTGGCCGGCCGAGTAATCCCCGGTCCAGGCGGTGGCGGCGTTCTCGATCCGCAGCTTCTGGTCGCGGCAGATGAAGTGCAGCGAGTCGTTGCGGGTGAGCGCTCCGGGCAGCAGGTGCGATTCGCAGAGCACCTGGAAGCCGTTGCAGATACCGAGAACCGGCATTCCCAGCTTCGCCTGCTCGATGATGGTGTCCATGACCGGCGAGAAGCGGGAGATGGCACCACAGCGCAGATAGTCGCCGTAACTGAATCCGCCCGGCAGGACGACCGCGTCGACCTGGTGGAGATCCTTGTCACGGTGCCAGAGCGCGACCGGCTCGGCGCCGGCCAGGCGGACCGCGCGCTGCGCGTCGCGGTCGTCGAGGGAGCCGGGGAAAGTGACGACGCCGACGCGGGTGGTCACTTGCCCTCCTCCTCGACGCGGACGGTGAAGTCCTCGATCACGGTGTTGGCGAGAAAGGTCTCGGCGGCTTCGCGGATACGGGCGAGCACGGCGTCGTCGACCGGGCCCTCCAGCTCCAGCTCGAAGCGCTTGCCCTGGCGGACGTCGGCGATCCCGGCGAAACCGAGACGGGGCAGTGCGCGCTGCACCGCCTGTCCCTGGGGGTCGAGAATCTCCGGCTTGAGCATGACGTCGACTACGACGCGTGCCACTGGCACTCCCGGTGGTGTCTTCGTGAGGCGGGGGAACTCCAGACTACCGGGGGTTTCGGGCGGGATTGCTGGCCGGGGAGCGCGACGCGCGTAGACCCGAGACCCTTACGGCACAAGGGTTCCGGGCCCCCGGACCGCCCCGGAGCCGCCCCATTTCACCGGATTCGACAGCCCGAACGACAACGGCCGAAGAACACCCGAATACCGGCACTCCGGGACAGATCGGCCAGCCGTGCGCACCGGTATCCGGTAGTCGGGCGAAGACACGTGAATATACGGAAAAGAAAGCCGGACTCTTCGATTTCGACCCGCTTCGGGTGCAGAATAGGGCCACCTGCCGCGGCAAGTGCTGCGTATCCGGCGTGCCATCAGGGCTGCCCGTATGCGCTTGCGCGAGTGGTGCACATCAGGCCACAGGAGCGCACCCCCGTGCCCTTCGGCCGAATTGCCCGAGAGGATTGACACCCATGGCTCAGCGTGTAGTCGTCACGCTCTCCGACGACCTGGACGGCGGCGCCGCCGCGGAAACCGTCCACTTCGGCGTCGACGGGAAGTCGTACGAGATCGACCTGTCTCTGGACAACGCGGAAAAGCTGCGGGAGGCCCTCGCTCCGTTCGTCGCGGCCGGCCGGCGCCAGAGCCGTACCGGAAAGTCCTTCCGCCGCACCGCGCTCACCCCGGACCCGGCCGCCGTGCGCGCCTGGGCCCAGTCGCGCGGCATGGAGCTGCCCGCCCGGGGCCGCATCCCCAAGCACGTGTACGAGGCGTTCGCCGAGGCGAACTGACCCCGCCGGGACCAGGTCGCTCCACCCGCCCGAAAGGGTGGGGCGACCACCCCGATCGATGAGGTAGAGTATTCCTCGTCGCCCCAACGGAGAGATCCAAAGAGGCGGCCGGTGCCACCAGGCACCGTGCGGACGTGGCTCAGTTGGTAGAGCATCACCTTGCCAAGGTGAGGGTCGCGAGTTCGAATCTCGTCGTCCGCTCGCAGTGCGCGAGCACAGCACAACTCAATAGTTTCGCCATGCGGACGTGGCTCAGTTGGTAGAGCATCACCTTGCCAAGGTGAGGGTCGCGAGTTCGAATCTCGTCGTCCGCTCCAGTACGAAGGGCTCCCTCGGTCGAGGGGGCCCTTCGGCATTCCCCGGCCCTTCCGCCCGCACGGAACCCTGAAGCGGGCCGCGGACCCCTGAAGCGAAGCGGACCCATGACATTTGTCATCGCCGGCCCGTGGATCCGCACCCCGTTCTCGTGATGACGCGCACTGCCCGCGGCGCCCGGGCGGCGGAAAGCTTGAGGCATGGAAACGAGCCAGCGCCTCCACTCGACCGACCGCGTGATCGAGGTCACCGACCTCCACCGCCGCTACGGCCCCGCCGGTGCCACCGGCTACCACGCGGTGCGCGGCGTCGACCTGGCCGTCGGCCGCGGCGAGCTGTTCGCGCTGCTCGGCACCAACGGAGCCGGCAAGACCTCCACCATGGAGCTGATCGAGGGCCTCGCCGCCCCCAGCGGCGGCCAGGTCCGGGTCCTCGGCCACGACCCGTACCGCGAGCGTGCCGCCGTCCGCCCCCGGATCGGCATCATGCTCCAGGAGGGCGGCTTCCCCGGCGACCTCACCGTCGCCGAGACCGGCCGCAGCTGGTCCGGGATGACCAGCGGCGCCCGCCCGCTCGACGAGGCCCTGGAGCTGGTCGGCCTCATCGGCCGCCGCGACGTCCGGGTCAAGCAGCTCTCCGGCGGCGAGCGCCGCCGGCTCGACCTCGCGATGGCCCTGCTCGGCCGCCCCGAGGTGCTCTTCCTGGACGAGCCCAGCACCGGCCTCGACCCGGAGGCCCGCGCCGCCGTCTGGCGCCTGGTGCGCGAGCTGCGCGCCCAGGGCACCACGGTGCTGCTCACCACGCACTACCTGGAGGAGGCCGAGGAGCTGGCCGACCGGCTGGCGATCATGCACGGCGGCCAGGTCGTCACCGCCGGCACGGTGGCCGAGGTGATCGCCGGCCGGCCCTCCCGGATCACCTTCGAGCTGCCGGAGTTCGCCGGGACCTCGCTCCCCACCCTGCCCGGCGCCGAGATCACCGCCGACGGCCGCAGGTTCACCGTGCAGACCCCGAGCCTCCAGGCCACCCTCACCGACCTGCTCGGCTGGGCCAACCACCACCGGGTCGTGCTCGGCGCCCTGGACGCCCGCAGTGCCTCGCTGGAAGAGGCCTTCCTCGCCATCGCCTCCGAGGCCGCCCACCAGCCCCCGGCCGACACCCCCGCCGCTCCCACCGCCCGCCGCCTGATCGGACTCGCCCGATGACCACCGCCACCGCCGCCTCCGCCGTCACCGCCGCCGGCCCGCAGAGCACCGCCGTCCGCCGGCTGCTGGCCCTCGGCCGCGCCGAGGCCACCCTGCTGCTGCGCAACCGGACCGCGCTGTTCACCGCCCTGCTGCTGCCGCTGCTGCTGGTCGCCGGACTGCACAGCCTCCTCACCCGGCAGGCCGAGTCCAACCCCGGCCTCGACGTCGACTCCGCCCTGGTCAACGGCACCGTCGGGATGGTCCTGGCCTTCGTCGTCTACTACAACCTGACCGGCGCGTACGTCGCCCGCCGCGGTGAGCTGGTACTCAAGCGGCTGCGCACCGGCGAGGCCCGGGACATCGAGATCCTGGCCGGCACCGCGGTGCCCTCGGTCGCCCTCGCCCTGATGATGTGCACCGTGGTCGGCGTCGTCGGCGCCTCCGCCCTGAAGCTCAGCGCTCCGGTGAACCCGCTGCTCATGTTCGCCGGGCTGGTCCTGGTGATCGGCACCCTGATGGCCCTGGCCGCCGTCTCCAGCGCCTTCACCAGGACCGTCGAGAGCGCCGGCATCACCACCATGCCGATCCTGCTGCTCAGCCAGTTCGGCTCCGGCCTGCTCATCCCGCTGGAGGTCATGCCCGACCGGATGGCCGACATCTGCCGGCTGCTGCCCACCACGCCGGCCTTCCAGCTGATCCGCCTCGGCTGGTTCGGCACCGACGGCTCCGCCGCCGCCACCGGCTTCGCCGGCACCTGGGCCACCGCCGCCCCGCACCTGGTCACCGGCAGCATCTGGCTCGCCCTCGCCGCCTGGGGTGCCGTCCGCTACTTCCGTTGGGAGCCGCGTCGCTGACGACTACCCCGCCATTCGAAGGATTCGATCCCCGCGCCACCTCTGATATGAAGGCAGCAGCACGATCATGATCGAACGGGGAGCAGACCAGATGGACGTCCGGGCACCGGTCCGCCGATGGAAGGGCTCCGGCAAGCCCCAGCGCACCGAGCTCTACCTCCGCTGGTCGCTCTACTCGATGCCGCTGTTCCTGCTGCCGGTGATCATGCTGGCCGTCGTCTCGACCGCCGAGCAGGGCGGCTCCCCCGCCGCCGGCCGGGTCGCGCTCGTCATCGGCCTGGCCTCCACCCTGCTGACCCTGCGCGCCTACCGCACCTCGCTCGACCACTACCTGAAGCGGCCGACCGACCACCTGCGCTGGCTCGCCGTCACCGGCGCGGTCGCCGTGGCCGGCTCCTGGGCCGTGCTGCTGCTCGGTCCGGACCGCGGTGACCAGGACGGCCCGCCGTTCACCGTCACCGTGGTCGTCGCCCTGCTCGCCTCGGCCTTCGGCCCGGTCAGCGTCGGCCTGACGGTCCGCCAGGCCTGCCGCGCCGGACTCGGCGCGCTGCTCCTGGTCGCCCCCGCCCTGCTGCTCGCCGGGATCAACCGCCCGACCACCGCCGGCGTGCTGGTCGGCGCCCTCATCGGGATGGCCTTCATCGGCTCCAGCTGCCGCAGCTTCGCCTGGCTGCAGTCGGTGGTCTGGGAGCTGGACGCCGCCCGCGAGGCCCAGGCCCGGCTGGCCGTCGCCGAGGAGCGGCTGCGGTTCTCCCGCGACCTGCACGACGTGATGGGCCGCAACCTCACCACCATCGCGCTGAAGAGCGAACTCGCCGTCCAGCTGGCCCGGCGCGGCCGCCCGGAGGCCGCCGACCAGATGACCGAGGTGCAGCGGATCGCCCAGGAGTCCCAGCGCGAGGTCCGGGACGTGGTCCGCGGCTACCGCACGGCGGACCTGCACGCCGAGGCGATCGGCGCCCGGTCCGTGCTCCGCGCCGCCGACGTCGCCTGCGAGATCGACCTCGGCGCGGAGGCGGACCGGCTGCCGCTGCCGGTGCAGTCGGTGCTCGGCTGGGTGATCCGCGAGGCCACCACCAATGTGCTGCGGCACAGCGAGGCGGACCACTGCACGATCCGGCTGCGTCGCGAGGACGGCCGGGCGGTGCTGGAGCTGGAGAATGACGGGGTGCCGGCCGTGCCGCTCCCCTCCCAGGGCAGCGGCACCGGCCTGCGCGGGCTGCGCGAGCGGCTCGCCGCGCACGACGGTGAACTGGCCGTCCCGGCGACCGGACCGGGCCGCTTCCGGATGATCGCCACCGTCCCGATCTGACGCCCCGCCCGTACGGAAGAAGGCCCTCCCGATGACCGACACCGCCCCCGTCCGCATCCTGCTCGCCGACGACGAGCACCTGATCCGGGGTGCGATGGCCGCGCTGCTCTCCCTGGAGGAGGACATCACCGTGATCGCGGAGGCCGGCTCCGGCACCGAGGCGCTGGCGATGGCGAAGGCGCACCGCCCGGACGTCGCGGTGCTGGACCTGCAGATGCCCGGGCTGGACGGCATCGAGGTGGCCACCGAACTGCGCCGGGTGCTGCCGGACTGCCGCTGCATGATCGTCACCGGCCACGGACGCCCGGGCTATCTGAAGCGGGCGCTGGAGGTCGGGGTGCGCGGCTTCCTGCCGAAGACCGTCTCGGCGGCGGACCTCGCCGGGATCATCCGCACCGTGCGGGCGGGCGGCCGGTACGTCGACCCGGAGCTGGCGGCGGACGCGATCAGTGCGGGCGAGACCCCGCTGACCCCGCGCGAGACGGACGTGCTGGAGCTGGCCGCCGACGGGACCTCGATCGCCGAGATCGCCGAACGCGCGTCGCTCTCCCAGGGGACGGTCCGCAACTACCTCTCCTCGGCGGCCACCAAGCTGGGCGCCGAGAACCGCCACGCGGCGGTGCGGATCGCCCGCGAGCACGGCTGGATCTGACCAGCGGTGCCCGCGGGCGGGCGGCGGACTACTCCCAGCCGAGGCCGGTCAGCCGCTCGTAGGCCTCGACGTACTTGGCCCGGACCCGCTCGACCACCTCGGCCGGCAGCCGCGGCGGCGGCTGCTCGCTCCTGCGGTCCCAGCCGGAGGCCGGGGAGGTCAGCCAGTCGCGGATGATCTGCTTGTCGAAGGACGGCTGCGGGTGGCCGGGCTCCCACTGGTCGGCCGGCCAGAAGCGGGAGGAGTCCGGGGTGAGCACCTCGTCGCCGATCACCAGCTCGCCGTCCAGCAGGCCGAACTCGAACTTGGTGTCGGCGAGGATGATGCCGCGGTCACGCGCGATGTCCCGGGCCAGCGCGTAGATGTCGAGGGTGGTGCGGCGCAGCCGGGCGGCCAGCTCGGCACCGATCCGCCGGGCGGTCTCCTCGTAGTGGACGTTCTCGTCGTGCTCGCCGACCTCGGCCTTGAGCGCCGGGGTGTAGATCGGGCCGGGCAGTTCGGAACCGTCCTCCAGGCCCTCGGGCAGCGCGATGCCGCAGACGGTGCGGGAGGCGCGGTACTCCTCCAGGCCGGAGCCGGCCAGGTAGCCGCGGGCCACGCACTCGACCGGGACCATCTCCAGGCTGCGGCAGACCAGCGTGCGGCCCTTCCAGTCGGCGGGGGCGCCGGCCGGGACCTCGGTGGAGATCACGTGGTTGGGCACGATGCCGGCGATCCGGTCGAACCACCAGAGCGACATCTGGGTGAGGATGCGGCCCTTGTCCGGGATCTCGTTGGGCAGCACCCAGTCGTACGCCGAGGTGCGGTCGCTGGCGACCATCACCAGCTCACCGGACTCGGCGCGGTAGAGGTCGCGCACCTTGCCGGTGTGCAGGTGGACCAGGCCGGGTACCTGGACCGGCTCGGGCTTGGTGACAAATCCGCTCAAGGTCGTCTCAGTCCTCAGGGGTGGTTCGCGGGCGTGTGGGGCGCGAAAGGGGAGGTCACTGCCTCCGAGTCTTTCACGGACGGCCGGTGGGGCACCCGCGGCCCGGCGGTCAGCCGTTCTTGCCGAGGCGGTCCAGCAGGTTGGCGGTGGCCCGCTGGATCCGCTCGTCGGTGAGCCCCGGCCGGCCCAGCGCGGGCGACCAGGCGAAGGTGCCGGCGGCGAACACGTACGCGCCGCTCGGGGCCCGGTACAGCGAGGTCTCCTGGTACCGGGTGCGGCCCATGAGGTCCTGGTACGGGGAGTGCGCGAGCAGCACCCGCTCGGTGTGCTCGGGCAGCGACACCCTGGGGTAGTAGCGGTCGGCCTCCCCCGCGACCAGGCCGGGCAGCTCCTCGCCCTCCCGGACACCGGTGCCGTCCCAGAGCCAGTGCGCGGTGTGCCGGGCGACCAGCGGGACGGGCGAGGCGACCCGGCCGGAGTACTGCAGGCCGAGCAGGTGCTGCTCCGGCTCGCCCGCGTCCCGCCAGAGCGCGCTGGCGGCGCCGGACACCCCGGCGGCCGGGCTGCCGGGCTCGACCTTCTGCCGCTTGCGGCAGTTGAGCAGCCGGTTGGGCTCGCCGGACGGCGCGGCGCTCAGCTCGACCCGCCAGTACATGGTGTTGGCGGAGAGGAAGACCAGGGAGGTGCCGTCGTCGCGGGCCCGCTCGACCGTCCGGCGCATCGGCTCGGACCAGTACTCGTCGTGGCCGGGGAAGACCAGCGCGCGGTGCCGGGTCGGGTCGACCAGGCCGGCGTGCAGGTCGGTGGCGGTGGCGTAGGAGAGGTCGTAGCCGAACCGCTCGGCCCAGCGGATGAAGTCGTAGGCGTGGCCGACGTGCAGCGGCAGGCCGGCGGTGGCGTGCGGACGGTCGAAGGAGACGGTGACGGCCGCCTCGGGCTCGCCGACGAGCCGGCCCTGGCCGTCCCAGGCGTGGTAGAGGCTGGCGCCGCTACGGCCGTCCTCGGGGAAGAGGTTGTAGGCCTGCCAGGTCACGTCCGGGACGACCAGCAGCAGCTCGGCGGCGTGCACCCGGTCGTCGAGGTCCCGGACGGTGAACGGGATGTGGCTGCGGTCCAGCATGTCGGCGGTGGTCAGGACGGCCACGTACGCGCCGGGCGGCCAGTGGGCGGGGATCTGGAGCCGCCAGGAGTGCCACCAGTGGTGGCAGGAGACGGTCCGTCCGACGACCAGCGGGGCGGGCTGGGCCAGCCCGGAGATCAGCGGGCTGGACGTCATGTGGTGGGCGCCGTCGCCGTTGTAGTGACCGATCCGGTAGACGTCCACGGTGAACTCGCGGGGCGGGTTGACGGTGACCCGGAGGTCCACCGAACCGCCGGGGCGGACCACACCGGCCGAGGCGAAGCCCTTGATCTGCTGCACCACGTCGTTGGCGCCCCGCGGGGTGCCGACCGGCGGCTTGGGTCTGGTGCCCCCGGCGAGCGGCTGCTGCCCCGGCGCGCCCACCGAGACGTACCAGGGGACGCCGCCCTCCGCTCCCGCCAGGTACTGGTCCGGGCTGCGCAGCCAGGGCAGCGGGCCCTGGCCAAAGGGGTCGGAGACGCTGTACGCGTGCGTTCCCGACTCCCAGCGGCGGTTGAGTTCCGTCCCCACGTGCCCCTCCCGGGTGCACCTCCGCCGGTTGGCATGTGCCTCCCGGTTGTGCGTGCGGACTAATACACCACACTGTGCTGGCGCTGCGTCACCCTACGGTAGCAACTAGTGGTGATGAATCTTCGGGCCCGGCACCGAGAGGGCCTTTGGCCTGCGGAGACCTTCCGAGGCCAGGCCGCCGCAGGGGGCGCGTGGCCGGCCGCCGAGCGCCGCCCCGGAGCAGGCCGGCGTGGTCCCGGATCCGCCTCAGAGGCGGACCGGCTTCTCCAGCCGGACGTCGGCGGCGTCCAGCCAGCCGCGCAGCGGGCCGTCCTGGCCCTGTTCGACGGCCTGGGCGACCGGTCCGGCCAGGTCCGTGCGGCGCACCCCGCCGAGCATCAGCACCGGGCCGTCCAGCCAGTCCAGGCCGGGGGTGGCACCGGCGGTGTCGACGGCGGCGCAGCAGACCATCGCGGTGACGTGGTCGATCAGGAGGTCCCGCCCGGTGCGGACGGGCTCCAGCAGCGGGGCGGGGGCCGTGGTGCGGGCGAGCTGGGCGGTGAGTGCGGCGGCCAGCCGCTCGCCGTCGCCGTCGGCGAGCCGGGCCAGCAGCCGGGTGAGGGTCGGGGCACCGGGGCGGGCCTGCGGGGCGAGCCGGTCCAGGGCGGACTGCAGGGCTGCGGCGCGGATGCGCCAGCCGGCGTCCACCACCTCGGCCGGGTAGTCGGCCCACTCCAGCTCCCGCCAGGCGCCGTCGGCGGGCCGGCCGAAGAACAGCTCGGCCGCGAGCAGCGAGACCGCCTCGTCCACCGTGCCGGGCTCCTCCAGCAGGTCGCAGGCGGGGCGGTCGCCGAGCCTGCTGCCGTAGCCGTCGGCGGCCAGCCGGTCGCGCCGGGACAGCTCGGTGAGGGCGGCGACCACCCCGGCGTTGAGGTGCGCGGGGTGGCGGCCGAGCCGCCAGGCGGGCAGTGCCACCCGGGTGAGCAGCCGGTCCCAGCCTGCGTAGGCGAGGCCGACCTGCTCCTGGGCGGCGATCCGCAGGCCGTAGTCGACCGCCCTGGCCTGCTCGGAGGCCCAGGCGGCGACCGCCCGCTCCAGCTCGGCGGAGTGCGCGCGACAGGCGCCGAGCAGCCGTCGGGTGATCCGGTCGGTCAGCGCGGCCGGGCCGCGGCGGGGCGGCCGTACGGGCCCGGGAGCGGGGACTCCGCCGAGGCCGGGGGCGGTGCCGGGTCCGGCGTCCAGGCTGGCGTCCAGGCCGCGCAGGAAGCGGCGGGCGGCGGCGATCTCCGGATCGGCCGCGGCCGCGGTGCCGGCCACCACGGGCGCGAGCAGGGCGCGGAGCTCCCCGGCCCGCATCCACCAGAGGAACGGCGAGCCGATCACCAGGGCGGGGGCGGGCGGCTCGTGCCCCGGGCGGTGCGGCCGGGACCGGCCCTCGGGCCGGGGCGGCGGGACGTCCTCCAGCCAGCTGTCGCAGTCCGGGGTGAGGGCGATGGCGGAGGGCGCGGGGACCTCCAGCCGCTCGGCCAGCTCGTCGATCAGCCGGTAGAGCTCGGGCGCCTGCCTCCGGTCGAGCGGGACGACCGGGGTCTGCGGCGGGACGGCCCGGCGGTAGGCCCGCGCGGCCAGGCCGGCCACCAGCAGGGTGACGGCGGCCACCGCGCAGACCACCCAGCGGGCGGCGTCCCAGCCGGCGCCGTCCGGGGAGCCGGGCGCGCCGAGGCGGCCGGTGAGCCGGCCCGCGAACAGGACCACCGCGACGGCGGCGGGCAGTGCGGCGACGGCCAGGGCGAGACCCCGGATCCGCAGCACCGCCTGGGCGTGAGCGCGCGCGGTGTCGACAGCGGCCATACGGTGCGGCACCCCCTTCGGAGCCCTCGGGCGCCCGGCGACGGGCCCTGAGCAGGCTCGAACGATCAGTTCCGACCGGGAAGCGGTGGCGTCCGATCCCGGTAGTACATGCTGCGTGGCGCTTCTGCCATTGTTGACGCCCAGGTCCGGGCCGGTGTTCCGGATCGCCCCGGTTTCCACTCGTCCCGGTGACGCTGCCCGGTTTCCGGACGACCCACGGCCCGGCCGTGCGAAGCGCCCGGATGTGCCGGCCCGGCCGGACGCCGTCCAGCATCCCCCCGCGGGCACGGCGCTACCCGGCGGCGATCACAGCGGCCCCGGTGGTGACACCTGCGATCCAGCGCACCATAAGGCCGGGCACCCGGTTACGTCAGCCGGATGCGGGCGGTGTCACTCGATGGGCTGGATTCCGGCCGCCGAACGGTGTGGCTCCCCCCGGACCGCTCCGGCACCGTCTCCCCCGGAAACGCCGGAGGGTGCTGCGTCCATGGGGGTTGTTTCCCCTCGACGCGGCACCCTCCGGTCAGTGGACCGCCCGTTACAGCGCCGCCTTCAGCGCGATGTCGGTGCGGTGCTGGCCGCCCTTGAGGTCGATCCGGCCGACGGCCTCGTACGCCCGGTCACGGGCCTCGGCGAGGTCGGCGCCGGTGGCGGTGACGGAGAGGACCCGGCCGCCGGCGCTGAGCACCCGGCCGTCCTCGTCCGCCCTGGTGCCGGCGTGCAGCACGTACGCGGTGCCGTCGGCGGCCTCGGCCGCGGCCAGGCCCTCGATCACGTCGCCGGTGCGCGGCGCGGCCGGGTAGCCCTCGGAGGCGACGACCACGGTGACCGCGGCGCCGTCGTCCCAGCGCAGCGGCTCCAGCTGGTCCAGCGTGCCGGTGGCGGAGGCGTACAGGACGCCCGCCAGCGGGGTGCGCAGCCGGGCCAGCACGACCTGGGTCTCCGGGTCGCCGAAGCGGGCGTTGAACTCGATCACCCGGGTGCCGCGCGAGGTCAGCGCCAGGCCCGCGTAGAGCAGGCCGGAGAACTCGGTGCCCCGGCGGCGCAGCTCGTCCACGGTCGGCTGCAGGACGGTCTCCAGGACCTCCTCGACCAGGCCCTCGGGCGCCCACGGCAGCGGCGAGTAGGCCCCCATGCCGCCGGTGTTCGGGCCCTCGTCGCCGTCCAGCGCGCGCTTGAAGTCCTGCGCGGGCTGGAGCGGGACGACGGTGCTGCCGTCGGTGACGGCGAACAGCGAGACCTCGGGGCCGTCCAGGTACTCCTCGATGACCACGCGGTCACAGGAGGCGGCGTGGGCCAGCGCGGCCGCGCGGTCGGAGGTGACCACCACGCCCTTGCCGGCGGCCAGCCCGTCGTCCTTGACCACGTACGGCGCGCCGAAGGCGTCCAGCGCCTCGGCGGCCTCGGCGGGGGTGGTGCAGACGTACGAGCGGGCGGTGGGCACGCCGGCGGCGGCCATCACGTCCTTGGCGAAGGCCTTGGAGCCTTCCAGTTGGGCGGCCCGGCCGGAGGGGCCGAAGACCGGGATGCCGGCCGCGCGCACGGCGTCGGCGACGCCCGCGACCAGCGGGGCCTCCGGGCCGACGACGACGAGGCCGGCGCCGAGCCGCCGGGCGAGGTCGGTGACCTGCCCGCCGTCCAGCTGGTCGACCGGGTGGACCGTCGCCACCTGCGCGATCCCGGCGTTACCCGGGGCGCAGTGCAGCTCGGTGACGGCGGGATCTAGGGACAGAGAGCGGCACAGGGCGTGTTCGCGGGCGCCGCCGCCGATGACGAGGACCTTCACGCTTCGCAAGGGTAGTCGGTGGCCGGTTCAGGCCGCTCTCCGGTCCCGTCGGAAGCTACAGACCGGGCCCGCGCGCACGCCCCCGGCCTCGGAGGAACCTCCAGGAAACGGCCCGCGACATCCGCGCCGGGTGCCCGGGTCAGAACGGCGGGTCACCGGGGCCTCGCTCGGACGGGTGAAATCTCGCCACCCCCCGCAACCCTCCCACCTTGGTATCCAGTGGCCGAAACCAGTAACGATCATTGGAGAAGCGCCCACATGGTCAGCCATTTGGCGGTAAGAAGTGCTGTTGGACAACCACCGGCAGCCGGTCGGTACGCGACCTCCCGGGCACCCAGACTCGCCCGTGGGCGTCGCGCGTCCAATGCGCCATCCGATGTTTCACCGCCCGCCAGGTCGATGACACGTCAGGTCGGCGCACTGTCAGACCCAGCAGTCCGCCCGCCACAGGGAGCCCCACAGGTGAGCCAGCCGGAAATGCAGCCCGAGGAGAGTGCCTGGGGCAAGGAGGTCGGTGAGGAGGACCAGCCCGTCGCGGCCGTCGCGCGCCGGGAGTCCACCCGTCGCCGGACCGATCTGAGCACCCGCCAGTTCCCGCTCGGGGACTGGGGCGAGCCCGCCGAGCGCCTGGAGGAGCTCTACCGCTGGTCCGAGGAGCGGGCGGTGGAGGCGATCGAGTGGTACCGCCGGGACCGGGTGTGGAAGCGCCGCTGGGCCCGGCTGCTGCGCTTCGGCACGGCCGGCTTCGCGGTCGGCGGCGTCACCGCCCCGCTGGTGGACCTCACCGGCTCGGTCGCCAACGCCACCAGCTGGGGCTACGTCGGCCTGGTGCTCTCCGCCGCCTGCTACGGCGCCGACCGGGTGTTCGGTCTGACCTCCGGCTGGATGCGGGACGTCAGCACCGGCCAGGCGCTGCAACGCCGTCTGGAGGCCTTCCAGTTCGACTGGGCGTCGGAGTGCGTGCGGGAGGTGCTCGGCCCGACCGAGGGCACCGCCGGCGAGGCCGCCGAGCGCTGCCTCGGGGTGCTGCGGCGGTTCTGCGAGGACGTCTCGGACATGGTCCGCAGCGAGACCTCGGAGTGGATGCTGGAGTTCCGGGCGAACATGACCCAGCTGCCCACCCAGAGCCCCGGCAGCTGGGGCGGGCGCAGCGAGTCGGGGGGCGGCGCCCAGGTGCGGATCCTGCCGCCGCCGGGCACCCGGCCGACCATGCCGCGCCAGCGGCCGCCGGAGGGGCCGCTGCGCTGAGCCGCCGCGGGCCCGGCCGGGGTGCGTGCCGGGCCCGCGGCCGGGGTGGCGGCGGGCCGTGGCGCGCTCGTGGTCGTCGCCGGCCGCTGCCGCTGCCGCTGACTGTTGACCGTTGGCCGTTGGCCGTTGGCCGCTGCCGCTGACCGTTGGCCGTTGGCTTCAGGCGAAGACGACCATCGAGCCCTGGGTGAGGCTGCGGGTCGCCGCCGCGTACAGGCCCGACCAGGCGTGCCGCTCACGGGCGAAGGGGTGCAGGTCGTCCAGCGGCGGGCCGAACGGCTGCTCCAGGCCGGTCGGGCCGAGCGGCCGGGTCGGGTCCGGCGGGTTGAGCGGGTCGATGTCCAGCGCCGGCGCGACGGCCTGCAGTTCGCGCAGCAGTCCGTGGCTGGAGCCGAGCGGTCCGCCCGCGGAGAGCAGCGCGTCGTCCACCAGCGGCGCCGCGAACTCGATCGGCACGTACGCGCCCGCGTGGTCGAAGTGCCAGACCAGGTGCGACTGTTCGGCGCTGCTCTCGAACATCTCCAGCAGCTGCTCGTAGTCGCCGCCGAGCGCGTCCACCGGCGTGATGTCCAGGCCGGTGAGGCCCAACAGGTAGGCGCGGCGCAGGAAGTGCAGCGAGTCGTAGTCGAAGGCGGCTATCGGCTCGACCGCCCCGCTGATACCCGGGACGTACTGGTAGACCGGCACCTCGGGCAGGCCGTTCGCGGCCAACACGGCGTTGTAGAGGGCGAGATCGTCCCGGAAGGGATTGTCGGGGCTGTGGCTCAGTACGTCCACGAGCGGGACGAGCCAGAGGTCGCAGGCCATGGGCCGGCTCTTCCTCTCCGGGCGGCGGGGGTCGTTCGCGGACACGGACGACGAATGGACGGGTCGGTACCCGGACGGTCGGCGAAAGGACCGGCCGGTTCGACGACCGCCCACCCTACCGGCCCGGCGCGCGATGCGGGTCGGGCCTGCCCTCAGGCCTGCTCTCGGGCTTCCCCCCGGGCAGTTGACCGGAGGGCGGGTCGGGCAGCCGGCGGCCGAACCGCCCGTACGGCACCGAGCGCGGCTGCGGCACCAGGCCGAGGCCCAGCCCCAGTTCGCGGCCGGGCTCCCGGTCCTCGTCCTCGTCCTCGTCCTCATCCTGATCGGGACCCCGGTCCGGGGCCTGGCCCGGTCGCCCACCGTGCGAGGGCTCGGCCGGGCCGGACTCCATGCCACCGGGCAACCCGTCCCCGTGCACCACCCCGCTGTGCCCGGCCGACCCCCGCCCCTGCCCGGCCGCGGGCTCCTGGTCCGGCTCGCCCTGGCCGGACCAGGGCAGCAGCAGCCCCAGAACACCCACCGACTCCACCGGCTGCCCGGCCAGCTCGGCCAGCAGCCTGACGGTGAACAGGTTGTACTCGCAGACGATCCGCCGCGCGCCCGCCAGGTCCCGCGCCTCGATCACGTCGACCAGCTCGCCATGACGGTCCCAGCAGACCCCGGCCAACTCCGGCAGCGTCCGCAGATAGGGGGCGGCGAACATCCAGGACTGCACCCGCAGCCAGTCCAGGTAGTCGACGATCCGGCGGTTGCCGAGCAGTCCGGCGACCTCCTGCCAGAAGCGGCGGTCGCAGCCGACCATCACGTCCAGGTTCCCCGACCGGGCCGCCCGCAGCGCCGCGTCCGCCCGCCGCCGCAGCGACGGCAGCCGGATGACGTCCGGCAGCGCCGACCGGGCGGACAGCTGGCGGAAGTAGCTGTCGGTGAGCAGCACCCGGGACTCGAAGATCTCCAGGAAGTCGTCCCAGCCGAACTCGGGCACCGTGAATCCGCGGTGGTGCTCGACCCGGAGCAGCCCCTGCGCGCCCAGGTCCACCAGCGCCTCACGGGCCGGGGTCGCCGAGACCCCGTACAGCTCGGCGATCTCCTTGACGGTGAAGTTGCGCCCCGCCGCCAGCCGGCCGGCCATCATCTCCTCGCGCAGCGCGCCCGCGATCTGCTCGCGGAGGCTGTTGCGCTGGATCACGGGGCGGTTGTCGCCCTCGCCGATGCCGGTGCCGGACATGCGCGCGACCTCCTCGGGCGGGCTCGCCGGCCTGTGCCGCGGCAGGCCGACCGAAGAACGGCTGGGAACACGACGAATGCTCATCTTCTCAAACATGCCGCCGTCGTGTACAAGCACCCTTCCCCGGGGCGCGGCGTCACCGCTGCACAGGCGCCGGAATGCCCAGCAGCCGGTCCCGGTGCACCGGGAAGTCCGCGCGGGCCTTGGCCACCTCCGCCGGATCGAACTCCACCGTCAGCACCTCCTCGCCCAGTCCCGCCTCGGCCAGCACCCGGCCCCACGGATCCACCACGATGCTGTGGCCCGCCTGCTCGACCCCGCCGTGCGTCCCGGCCGTGTTGCAGGCCAGCACGTACGCCTGCTCCTCCACCGCGCGGGCCCGGTTCAGCAGCGTCCAGTGCTCCCGCCGGCGCTCCGGCCAGGCCGCCGGGACCACCAGCAGCTGCGCGCCCGCGTCCAGCAGGGCCCGGAACAGCTCGGGGAAGCGCAGGTCGTAGCAGGTCGCCAGGCCCAGCGTGCCGAAGTCGGTGACAGCGGTGACGATCTCCTGCCCGGCGCCCATCACCACCGCCTCGCCGCTGTCGAAGCCGAAGCGGTGGATCTTGCGGTAGGTGTGCACCAGCTCGCCGTCCGGGGCGAACAGCAGCGAGGTGTTGTAGATCGGCCCGTCCGGGTCCCGTTCGACGATCGACCCGGCGTGCAGCCAGACCCCGGCCGCCCTGGCGGCCGCCGCCATCGCGTCGGAGGTCGGCCCGTCCAGCGCCTCGGCACCGTCCGACCAGAGGTCGTAGGCGAAACCGCCCAGCGGCCACAGCTCCGGCAGGACCACCAGGTCCGCCCCCTGCTGCGCCCGGACCAGGGCCGCCGCCCGGGCCCGCCGCTCGGCGGGCGGTTCGGCGTCGGAGACCGAGAGTTGGATCAATGAAGCGCGCACAGTACCACCGTCCACCGCAAGAGTCCTACGATCGTCACCCGAAAGCGCTGCCCTGCTCTCACCAGGCAGCGTAACGTGCGGTTAGCGTGTGTGCCCGGAAGCCGGACCATCCCGGACGATCCCGTGCAGGGCACGTGTGGCAAGGCAGCTGACGGAGGGCCGGAGATTCCCGTGACGGACAACCAGACCGTGCAGGCTTACACCGAGGCGTGGACGCAGTCCATCGAGTCCATATCCGAACTGGTGGCCGCCCTGCCCACGGACTCCTGGAACCGGGCCACCGAGTGCCCCGGCTGGTCCGTCCGGGACGTCGTCTCGCATGTCATCGCCGTCGAGTCGGAACTGCTCGGCGACCCCCGCCCGATCCACTCGCTGCCGCGCGACCTACGTCATGTCACCACCGAGTTCGCCCGCTACATCGAGCTGCCGGTCGACAAGCGCCGCTGCCACACCGTGCTGGAGATGACCGGCGAGCTGGAGTACACGATCATCCGCCGCTCGCGGGCGCTGCGGAACGCCAAGTACACCCCCTCCGAGCCGGTCCGCTGGCCCGCCGGGCCGCACACCCGCGACCTGCCGTACCACGAGCTGCTGCGCCGCCGGGCGTTCGACGTCTGGGTGCACGAGCAGGACCTCCGCCGCGCCCTCCACGAGCCCGGCAACCTGGACTCCCCGGCCGCCATGGTCGCCCGCGACGTCCTGCTGGAGTCACTGCCGAAGGCGGTCGCCCACGCGGCCGGCGCACCCGCGGGGACGGCCCTGGTCGTCGATGTCACCGGCCCGGTCGAGTTCCTGCGCACCGTCCGGGTCGACTCCACCGGCCGCGGCACCGTGGACGGGTCGATCAGCCTCGCCCCCGACGTCCAGCTCACCCTCGACTGGGAGACCTACGTCCGCCTCGCCTGCGGCCGGGGCCGCCCCGGCCACGTCACCGTCGAGGGCGACCGGGAGCTGGCCGCCCGGGTCCTGGCCAACTTCTCCGTCACCCCGTAGCGCCCCCGACTCACCCACCCGGCGTACGCGCGGCAGCACGCGCCGGGTGGCGGGCCTCGCGCTTCCGTCCGGATGCGTGGGACCAGTACCTCGTCCGTTCGTCCTCGTTGTTCCGGGCAGTCGTCACCCGGAAGAAGGAGGGGCGTTCAGATGGACGACGAACGGACGCGGATGGTGCTGGTGCGGTCGAGCTTCCCGGTCACGGGGCAGCCGATCCGGGTCGTGCTGATCGACGGGGAGCCGTGGTTCGTCACGGCGGACGTGTGCGCCGTCCTCGGCAGACTGAATCCCAGCCGGGTTCGCCAAGTGGTCGGCGACGACCACACGCGGGTCGTCAACTCGCGCTCGATTACCCTAACTTTCGGGAAGGGTAATGGTGTTTCCGCAGGTCAGAAACCCTACGAGCGCGGAAACCCGATGCTCAACGTGATCAGTGAGGCCGGTCTGTACACGCTGGTCATGCGGTCCAACAAGCCGAGTGCCCGCCCCTTCCAGGAGTGGGTCACCCGCGACCTGCTCCCCTCCGTCCGGCGCGGGGACACCGACGTGCCCACCCAGCGGCGACGGATGGCGGAGACGCTGGCGGAGGCGGTCGGCCGGCAGGTGCAGATCGTCGCGGAGATCGACCGCGACGGCGGGCTCGGCGTGCACATCCGCTCGGACGGGACGGTGCACTGCCGGCACGGCGAGATGGACTTCCACATGCCGAGCCGGGAGGAGGACAGCGGTCCGCCCTTCGGCGGCTACTTCTCCTGCCCCAGCGTGGAGCGGGTGGGCATCCGGGGCAGCCGCCCGATCCCGCTCTGCGCCAAGCTGAAGCTGGTCGACCTCGTCCGTCTGCTGGCGCCACCGCCGACCGCCGTCGGGGACGGGCAGCTGGTCGTGGAACTGCACGATGCCCGGATCTACGGAACGGCGCGGCAGATCGCCGAGCTGATGCGCGAGTACGGCCGCTGACCCGGCCGGGACCGTGGACGTCGGGCACCCCCCGGAAACCGCCGCCGGGCCGGGGCAGTCCGACGTCCACGCCGACCGGGACGCTACGAGGCCCCCGCGGCGACCTTGCGGCGCAGCCGCAGGATCATCACGGTGCCGAGGGCCAGGGGGGCGTACTGCCAGCAGAAGGCCCAGCGGAAGGCGGCCGCGGAGTAGGTGTCGGTACCGGCCGGGGTCAGGGCGTCGAGGACGACGCCGATGCCGAACAGGGTGATCATCGTGCCGATGAAGCCGCCCATGTTGGCGATCCCGGAGGCGGTGCCGAGCCGTTCGACGGGGTTGTGCGAGCGGGCGTAGTCCAGGCCGACCAGGGAGGCCGGTCCGTTGCTGCCCATCACCAGGATGATCCCGACCACCAGCCAGAGCGGCGGGTGGCCGCCGGGCCAGGCCAGGGTGATCGCCCAGCCGACCGCGGTGACGGCGATGACGGTGAGCACGATCGGCATCCGGGCGCGGGCCGTGCGGGAGAGCACCCGGCCGAAGAGGAGGCCGAAGGCCATGTTGCTGAGCACCAGCAGGGTGAGCAGCCCGCCGGCCTCGGCCCGGGACAGGCCCTGGGCCTCCACCAGGTAGGGCAGGCCCCAGAGCAGGCCGAAGGCGTTGCCGGGGAACTGGGTGGTGAAGTGCACCCAGAGCCCGAGCCGGGTGCCGGGCTCCTGCCAGGACTGGCGGATCTGCCGGCCGACGGCCGGCCGGAGCGCGCCCTCCGCGCCGGGGTGCGGGGCGCCGGCCGGGGCCTCCTGGAGGAAGAGCGCGACCAGCGCGAAGACGGCGACACCGAGCAGCGCGATCGTGGTGAACGTCGGCGTCCAGCCCTCGCTGTGCAGGGCCTGGGCGAGGACCACGGTGGTGACCAGGTTGCCGCCCATCCCGGCGAGCCCGGTCAGCTGGGCGACGAACGGGTTCTTCGCGGCCGGGAACCAGCGGGCGGCGATCCGCAGCACGCTGATGAAGGTCATCGCGTCGCCGCATCCGAGCACCGCCCGGGAGGCCAGCGCCGGGCCGAAGGAGGAGCTGAACGCGAAGGCCAGCTGGCCGGCGCTGAGCAGCAGGACGCCGAGCAGCAGCACCCGGCGCGGGCCGAAGCGGTCGACCAGCAGGCCGACCGGTATCTGCATGGCCGCGTAGACCAGCACCTGGAGGATCGAGAAGGTGGAGAGCGCGGAGGCGCCGATGCTGAAGCGGTCGGCGGCGTCCAGGCCGGCCACGCCGAGACTGGTGCGGTGGATGACGGCGAGGATGTAGACGCTGACGCCGACGGACCAGGCCAGCCAGGCGGCGCGGCCGCCGGGTGGCGGCGGGACCGTGGTGCCCGGGGGTGCCGGTTCGGCGGTGGAGCGGGGAGCGGGGACGGTCAGGGGGCGGGTGGAAGAGGCGGGCTCCGCGGTCATAGTGCACCCAGATTAGTCATCCCATCATTGGACGCCTAGGACGGGGTGGCAGCGATCGGACACGAACCACCTCAGCCGGTGACCGTCCAGGACACCGACCTGGTCATGTACCGGTCGCGAAAGGCCTCGTCCCGGACCCAGTCGGTGGTGTCCCGGACGGTGGCGGTGACGGTGGCGCTGTGACCGGGCGCCAGGTTCAGCTGGGCGCTGTCGAGCCAGCTGCGGTCCGGCGCCGACGGCTCCACCGGGGTGCCGTCCACCTTCCACTCGACCCGCAGCTGCCGGGCTCCGGTGAGCGGCAGCGGGTGCACCTCCAGCCGGGGGCGGCCGGAGACCTCGCCGGGGGCCGGCACGGGGGTGTCGGTCGGCCGGACCCGGCGGTAGATCTCCTCGATGATCGCCTCCCGTGAGGGCAGGTTGTAGGCGCCGCCGAGGGTCCGCATCACCGAGTCCGGGGTGGGCCGGTAGACCCCGTTGGCGCTGCGGTACGCCCCGACCGTCCCGGCGCCGTCCGGGGACACCGCACCCAGCCAGCGCCACCACTTGGTCTGCTTGCGGCGCATCTCGTCGGCGTTCTCGGTGGAGAGGTTGGGGTAGTCGGTGTCGTCCGGCGCGCTGTCGTACTCGTCGCCGAGGTCGCCCACGGTGTGCCCGATCTCGTGCTGGATGATCCGGCCCGCGTCCGGGCTGCCGCCGGCCAGGGTGGTGACCCCGGTGCCGCCGGCGCCGCCGTACTCGGTGGAGTTGGCCAGGGCGATCAGGTACTGCGGCCCGGTGCCCCCGCCGGCGACCCGGGCGGTGGCGGACTCGTCGGCGCAGAGCAGCCGGGCGGTGCCCTCGCACCAGAAGTGCATGCCGAGCGGGGTGCCGGGGCCGCGGCTCCGGCCCTCGGTCTCGGCGATGCCGGAGACCGGGGAGACCACCTCGACCCGCCGTATGTTGAAGAAGCCCTGGTAGCTGCGGAACGGCTCGATCTCCATCAGCGAGTGCCAGGCCCGGTCCGCCTGCTGGCGGAACAGCTCCTGCTCGCCCATGGTGTAGCCGTCGCCGAGCAGCACCAGGGTGATCCGGTTGGCGGGGTCACCGGTGCGTCGTATGTCGACGGTCGGGGCGGTGACGGCACGGAGGTCGGCCTGTTGCACGGCGTGCGGCGGCACCGCCCGGTCCGCCGGGGAGCCGGCCCCGATCGCACCGAACGGCGACGGTCCGACCAACTCCAGGGCGGCGGGCAGAACCGCGGCGGACACCAGCACGAGCGCGGCCAGACTCCGTACGAGACGGCCAGGGTTGCCAGGCGGCATACGGGTGCGTCCTCGGGGATCCGGTCACCCGGCGTCGCCCGGGTGGTGGACGCGAAGACGTACCCGGAGGGCGTGTCGCCCTCACCGTCCTACGCAAATGTCACCGACCTGGCCGAACGACCCGAACCACCCCTGTCATACCAATCAGTTCGATCGGGTGGCCGATTCGGGTGGTCCGTGGGCCTCAGGCCCGCTTCGGCGGCCGTGCGTTCAGCACCAGATGGGCGCCGAGGCCGAGCAGCAGTCCCCAGAAGGCCGAACCGATGCCGGCCGGGCTCATCCCGGAGGCGGTGGCCAGGAAGGTCACCACGGCGGCGTCCCGGCCCTGCTCGTCGGCGACGGCCGCGGCCAGGCTGCCCTGCAGCGAGGCCAGCAGGGCGACCCCGGCGATCACCGCGATCAGCTCCTTCGGCAGGCCGGTGAACAGGCTCACCAGCACCCCGCCGAAGCTGCCCATCAGCAGGTAGCACACGCCCGCCGACATGCCCGCGACATAGCGCCGGCGCGGGTCGGGGTGGCTCTCCGGTCCGGCGCAGATGGCGGCGGTGATCGCGGCCAGGTTCACGCCCGGCGAGCCGAACGGCGCCAGCAGGACGGAGAGCCCGCCGGTGGTGCCGATCAGCAGCCGGTCGTCCGGCCGGTAGCCGAAGGCCCGCATCACCCCGAGGCCGGGGGCGTTCTGCGAGGCCAGTGCGACGATGGTGAGTGGCAGCGCCAGTCCCACCATGGCCGGCCAGGAGAAGGCGGGCACGGTGAACACCGGCCGGGTCGGACCGCCCGCGCCGAGGTGCACCTGCAGCCCGACGGTGCAGGCCGCCAGGACGCCGCCGGCCAGGAGCGCGGCCGGGACGGCGTACCGCGGGGCCAGCCGCCTGGCCAGCAGGAAAGCCGCGAAGCTGCCGAGCACCAGGGCCGGTGCCCCGTGCACGGCACCGAAGATGCCGGCACCGAAGGAGAACAGGATGCCCGCCAGCATCGCGTTCACGATCCCGGCCGGGACGGCGGCGATCAGCCGGCCGAACAGTCCGGTGACCCCGAACAGCGCCACCACCACCCCGCTCACCAGGAAGGCACCGACCGCCTCCCGGTACGGGTACGCGCCCAGGCTGGTCACCAGCAGCGCGGCGCCCGGAGTGGACCAGGCGGTGATCACCGGTGTCCTGGTCCACCAGCTGAGCAGCAGGCAGGTCAGCCCGCTGCCGACGGCCACCGCCCAGATCCAGGACGCGGTGTGCGCCTGGTCCAGCCGCCCGGCGGCGGCCGCCGCGAGCACCACCACCAGCGGCCCGGAGAACGACACCACGATGCACACCAGCCCGGCCACCAGCGCCGGTACCGAGACGTCCTGCCGCAGCGAGCGCCGCCCGGCGCGGTCCGTCCGCCCGGCGTCGGGACGGGTTATCAGCTCCTCTGCCATCCCGGCAGTATCCCGGAGCCGGGCGGCCCGGCCGGGCCGCCCGAGGATTCCCGAAAAAACTTCCGGACCCGCCTGCAACCCCCGGCGGGGATGGACGTCTTTACGGATGAAGGCACGGAGAGCGAGACCGGCAGGGCCGGGGGGCGCTACCGCCGTACAGGGGCGGAGCCGGTCGTCTTCACCACACACACCGTCAGTACGTCGACCCTGGGGAGTCACGTCATGCGCAAGTCCGTTATCTCCGCTTTTGCGAAGAACACCCCCTCGCGCTCCGGCCGTCGCCGCGCCGCCACCCTGGCCGCCACCGTCCTGCTCGCAGGCTCCGTCCAGCTGCTCACCACCGACACCGCCTGGGCCTGCGGCGCCCCGCTCGGCGCACCGGCCGGTGCCTCGGCGCCGAAGGCGGCGGGCCCCTCGGCGAAGGCCGCCGACACCCACCGGGGCACCATCGACGCGGGCTTCTTCATGACCCCCGGTCTGACCGTCCTGGCGGGCGGCCCGAAGGTCGAGATCCCGGTCGAGGTGGGCAACTTCACCGGTGCGCCGTACCGGAAGGCGGTTCCCTCGCTCTCGTTCTTCAACGAGAACGGCGGCGCGCCCCTGCGCGCCGAGGACCTGACCGTGGAGGTCAGGAGCACCGGCGCATGGCAGAAGGTGCCGCTCGTCCGCGGCTGCGACCCGGTGCTCTACGCGACGGCGCCCAAGGGCGAGCCCGTGGCGGACGGCCGGGCCGTGCACTTCACGTTCCGGGTCGGACTGGCCGCGAAGGCCACGGCGGATCTGGACGGCATCCGGGTCGGCCTCACCGCCGACGCGGAGGACGGCAAGCACTCGCCGTGGGTCTTCAAGAACATGTCCGTGACCCACCGGACCACGCCTGCCTCGCCCAAGCCGGCCCCGACCACCAAGCCGAGCAGCAAGCCGAGCAGCACCGCCAAGCCCGTACCGGCCAAGCCGGCCGCCGCACAGACCCCGGCGGCACCGGCGGCTCCCGCCAAGGCTCCTGCCGCCACCCCCTCGGCCCCCGCCACCACCGCCCCCGCGGGCACCCCCGAGCTGGCCCAGACCGGCGCGGACACCCCCAACGGGTTCCTCGCCGCCTCCGCCGCCGCCTTCGTCGCCCTCGGCGCGGGCGTCCTGATCGCCGTGCGCCGGCTGCGTCCCCAGCGCTAGCCGGACCACGGACGGCAAGGGGCCCCGCTCCCGCACGCCGGTGCTTGGGTTCTAACGGTCCTCGCAACACCCGCGATCTGTGGGAGTTGCGAGGGCCGTGGCTGTTGGACGCGATGATCTTTCGGGTTTGAGGGAGC
>NZ_JBIVRD010000036.1:0-85898 GCF_044755565.1 Kitasatospora sp. NPDC092286
ACTGCAGGGGGGACCCTGTGGGAGAGTAGGACGCCGCCGAACAATCATTCCAGAGAACCCCCACCCGATTCCGGGTGGGGGTTCTCTGCGTTTACGGCCGTGTATTGCTGTGTATTTACGGCATCACGCGCAGGGCACGGTCGCGACGGCTGCTCGGACAGGGCACCCCGGCGCGCCGCTCCGCCGTCAATATGCCGCTAAAACCGCCTGATCAGCGCCCTGATCAGCGGAAAATCGCCTCCCACGCCGTAGTCTCGAAGGGGAGGGGAACAGGTGTCCGGGGGTGGCCCCCGGGCCGGGCCGGATCAAGAATGGTGCTCATGGGACGAGGCAGGCTGCGCATCTACCTCGGGGCGGCCCCCGGGGTCGGCAAGACGTACGCCATGCTCGCCGAAGCGCACCGGCGACTGGAGCGTGGCACGGACGTCGTGGTGGGGTTCGTCGAGGACCACGGGCGGCGGTACACGGCGGCGCTGGTGGCCGGCCTGGAGGTGGTGCCGCGCCGCGAGCTGGTCCATCGGGGCGCCGCGTTCACCGATATGGACCTGGACGCCGTGCTGGCCCGCCGCCCACAGGTGGCGCTGGTGGACGAGCTGGCGCACACCAACGTCCCCGGCTGCCGCAACGACAAGCGCTGGCAGGACGTCGAGGAACTGCTGGCGGCCGGGATCGACGTGATCTCGACCGTGAACATCCAGCACCTGGAGTCGCTCGGCGACGTGGTCGAGGGCATCACCGGGGTACGGCAGCGGGAGACCGTCCCGGACGAGGTGGTCCGGCGGGCCGACCAGATCGAACTGGTCGACATGTCACCGCAGGCGCTCCGCCGCCGCCTCGCACACGGCAACGTGTACGCGCCGGAGAAGATCGACGCCGCCCTGGCCAACTACTTCCGCCCGGGGAACCTGACCGCGCTGCGCGAGCTGGCGCTGCTGTGGACCGCGGACCGGGTCGACGAGTACCTGCAGAAGTACCGGGCCGAGCAGGGCATCGAAGGTACCTGGCAGGCCCGTGAGCGCATCGTGGTCGGCCTCACCGGCGGGCCGGAGAGCGCGACGCTGATCCGCAGGGCGGCCCGGATCGCCGCGCGCGGCTCCGGCGGCGAGCTGCTGGCCGTCCACATCTCCCGCTCGGACGGCCTGGTCGGCTCCGGTTCCGGCTCGCCGCAGGCACTGATCGAACAGCGGGCGCTGGTGGAGAGCCTGGGCGGCAGCTTCCACGCGGTGCTGGGCGACGATCCGGCGGCCGGGCTGCTGGACTTCGCCCGGGGCGTCAACGCCACCCAGATCGTGCTGGGCACCAGCCGCCGGCCGGCCTGGCAGTACATCTACGGTCCGGGCGTGGGCACCACCGTGACCCGGGACTCCGGCGACATCGACGTGCACATCGTCACCCACGAGCACGCCGCCAAGGGGCGCGGCCGGCTCCCGACCCGCCGGGTCACCGACCTGGGCCGTCCGCGGACCGTCACCGGCTGGCTGATCGGGGTGGGCGGGCCGCCGCTGCTGGCGCTGCTGCTCACCCACACCAACGGACTCGGCCTCTCCACCGACATGCTGCTGTTCCTGTCGCTGACGGTCTGCGCGGCGCTGGTCGGCGGGCTGTTCCCGGCGATCGCCTCCGCCCTGGTCGGCTCCTCGGCGCTGAACTACTACTTCGCGCCGCCGATTCACACCTTCACCATCTCCGAGCCGCAGAACATCATCGCGGTGGCGATATTCACCACCGTCGGCATCGCGGTCGCCTCCGTGGTGGACCTGGCCGCCCGGCGCACCCATCAGGCGGCCCGAAGCCAGACCGAGGCGCAGACGCTCAGCGCGCTGGCGGGCACCGTGCTGCGTGGCGCGCCGAGCGGGGAGGGTGTGCTGACGGCGCTGCTGGAGCAGGTCAGGGAGACCTTTCAGCAGGACTCCGCCGCGCTGCTGGAACGGCCGGACCCGCTCGGCCCGTGGCAGGCGGTCGCGACGGCCGGCCCGCACCCGCCGGGGCGTCCCGAGGCCGCCGACGTGGACGTGCCGGTCGGTGACACCCTGGCCCTGGTCCTGCGCGGCCGGGTGCTGCCCGCCGAGGACCGCCGGCTGCTCGGCGCCTTCGCCGCCCAGGCCGCGGTGCTGCTGGAGCGCCGCCGACTGGCCGGGGAGGCCGTCGCCGCCCGCCGGGAGGCGGAGGGGAACCGGATCCGCACCGCGCTGCTCGCCGCCGTCTCGCACGACCTGCGAACCCCGCTGGCGAGCATCAAGGCCTCGGTCAGCTCGCTCCGCTCGGCGGACGTCGAATGGGACGAGCAGGACGAGGCGGAGCTGCTGGCCGGCATAGAGGCCGGCGCCGACCGGCTCGACCATCTGATCAACAACCTGCTCGACATGAGCCGGCTGCAGACCGGCACCGTCACCCCGCTGATCCAGGAGACCGACCTGGACGAGGTGGTGCCGTTCGCGCTCGGCGGCGTGCCGCCGGACTCCGTGCGGCTGGACGTCCCGGAGACCCTGCCGATGATCCGGGCCGACGGCGGGCTGCTGGAACGCTCGCTCGCCAACCTGGTCGAGAACGCCGTCAAGTACAGCCCGGACGGCGTCAAGGTGCTGGTCAAGGCCGACGCCCTGCACCCGGTGGGCGGCCCCGGCCGGGTCGAGCTGCGGATCGTCGACCGCGGCCCGGGGGTGCCCGAGGACGCCAAGGAACGGATCTTCGCGCCGTTCCAGCGGTACGGGGACGCCCCGCGCGGCGCCGGAGTGGGCCTGGGGCTCGCGGTGGCGCGAGGCTTCGTCGAGGCCATGGACGGTACCGTCACCGCGGAGGACACCCCCGGCGGGGGCCTGACGATGGTGGTCACCCTGCCCGCCGCCGACCGCCCGCCGGAGCCGGACGAGAGCGGGCCGCCCGACGCGGCCCCGCCCGAGGCGGCGACCAGCCCGTCCCGTGTATGACCACGTCAGACCTTCCCTTCCGACAGCTGTGAAAGGCGGAGCCCGTATGACCCGGGTCCTCGTCGTGGACGACGAACCGCAGATCGTCCGCGCGCTGGTGATCAACCTCAAGGCCCGCAAGTACGAGGTCGACGCGGCCCACGACGGCGCGAGCGCGCTGGAGCTGGCCGCCGCCCGGCACCCCGACGTCGTCGTCCTCGACCTCGGTCTGCCCGACATGGACGGCGTCGAGGTGATCAAGGGCCTGCGCGGCTGGACCAGGGTGCCGATCATCGTGCTCTCGGCCCGGCACGCCTCCGACGAGAAGGTCGAGGCGCTGGACGCCGGTGCGGACGACTACGTGACCAAGCCGTTCGGCATGGACGAGCTGCTCGCCCGGATGCGCGCCGCCGTCCGCCGGGCCGAGCCGGTGGCCGGGGAGGACGACTCGCTGGTGGTCACCGACAGCTTCACCGTCGACCTCGCGGCGAAGAAGGTCAACCGGGACGGCACCGACGTCCGCCTCACCCCGACCGAATGGCATCTGTTGGAGGTACTGGTCCGCAACGCAGGCCGACTGGTCAGCCAGACCCAGCTGCTCCAGGAGGTCTGGGGCCCGGCCTACCGCACCGAGACCAACTACCTGCGGGTCTACCTCGCCCAGCTGCGGCGCAAGCTGGAACGTGACCCCTCGCACCCGCGGCACTTCATCACCGAGCCGGGCATGGGCTACCGCTTCGAGGGGTGAGCCCCGGGCACCGCCCCGATATCGCGGCCTGCCCTCGGGGCCCCCGAAACCGGTACCCTTCCGGCATGAGTGGTGACATCAGCAGCGACCAGCCGCAGGGCCGCTTCCGCCGCATGCTCAGCCGGCTGACCTCCTCCACCGAGGAGCTGCAGGCCGAGGAGTTGCGCCAGGAGAGCGCGGCGGAGTCGGGCTGCACCCCGATCGCCCGCTGCGGAGACCGCGAAGTGGTCACCGTGGCAGGCACCCTGCGGACCGTGACCCTCCGCCCGCGGGCCGGCGTGCCCGCGCTGGAGGCCGAACTCTTCGACGGCACCGAGGCGTTGGACGTGGTCTGGCTCGGCCGCCGCTCCATCGCGGGCATAGAGCCCGGCCGCCGGCTGGTTGCCAGCGGCCGGATCAGCCTGGCACGCGGGCGCCGCGTGCTGTTCAACCCCCGCTATGAGCTGCGTCCGGTCGGACACGGGAGCGAATGAGCGTGAGCAACCAGCCCGGCGGCGAGTCCGCCGCCCAGCTCGACCTGGCCGGGATCAACGACGCCGCCGAGAACGAGGCGGCCCGGCGGGCCGCCGCCTCCAAGGAGGCCGCCGACACCGTGATGCAGGCCTTCGGCGGCGTGCGCGGCATGATCGACATGACCCTGCCCGGCCTTGTCTTCATCGTCACCTACAACATCACCCACGAGGTGGCGCCGGCCGGCTGGGCGGCGCTCGGCCTCTGCGCGCTGTTCGTGGTGACCAGGCTCGCCAGGCGGGAGACCGTCCAGCACGCCTTCAGCGGGGTGTTCGGGGTCGGCCTCGGCGTCTGGATCTCGATGAAGACCGGCAAGGCCGAGGACTTCTATCTGCCGGGCCTGCTCTGGAACGTCGGCTACTGCCTCGGCTTCGCCGTCTCGGCCCTGGTCCGCTGGCCGCTGATCGGCGTGATGCTGGGCCCGATCACCGGGGAGATGTTCACCTGGCGCAAGGAGAGCCCGGGCCGACTGGCCGCCTACACCAAGGCCACCTGGGCCTGGGTGGTGATCATGGGCATCAAGCCGCTGATCCTCTTCCCGCTGTACTTCTCCCACAACGTCAACCTGCTCGGCTGGCTGAAGGTCGCCCTGGGCATCCCGCCGATGCTGCTGGCGATGTACGTCACCTGGCAGATCCTGCTGAAGGCGCCGCCGCCGATCAAGGCGCAGCTGGACGACGAGCCGGCCGAAGAGGCCGACCGGCCGTAGGGCGTGTCCGACCAGGCCACGCGAGAGGGCCCGCACTCACCGAGTGCGGGCCCTCTCGCGTGGCGGTGGCGCTACTGGGCGCCGGAGGAGGTGGACAGCAGGTCCTCCAGCTCCTCCTCGCGTTCCTGCGCGGCGACGAAGAGCAGCTCGTCGCCGCCCTCCAGGGTGTCGTCCTTGCCCGGCGTCAGCACCCGGCCCTCGCGGATGATGGTCACCAGCGCGGTGTCGGGCGGCCACGGCACGTCGCCGACCCGGGTGCCGACCAGTTCGGTGTCCGAGGCCAGGGTCAGCTCGACCAGGTTGGCGTTGCCCTGGCTGAAGCGCATCAGCCGGACCAGGTCGCCGACGCTGACCGCCTCCTCGACCAGGGCGGACATCAGACGCGGGGTGGAGACGGCCACGTCCACGCCCCAGGACTCGTTGAAGAGCCACTCGTTCTTCGGGTTGTTCACCCGGGCGACCACCCGCGGCACGCCGTACTCGGTCTTCGCCAGCAGCGAGACGACCAGGTTGACCTTGTCGTCACCGGTCGCGGCGATCACCACGTGGCAGCGATGCAGCGCCGCCTCGTCCAGCGAGGTGATCTCACAGGCGTCGGCCAGCAGCCACTCCGCCATGGGGACCCGCTCCACCGAGATGGAGTTGGGGTTCTTGTCGATCAGCAGGACCTCGTGGCCGTTCTCCAGCAGCTCGCCCGCGATCGAGCGGCCGACGGCCCCGGCTCCGGCAATGGCGACCCGCATCAGTGACCCTCCTCCTTCGGCCCCTGCGCGAACGCGGCCTCGACCGCCGTCAGGTCGGCCCGGCGCAGCATCACGTGCACCAGGTCGCCTTCCTGCACCACCATCTGGGGCGTGGGCAGCACACCCTCGCCGAGCCGGGTGACGAACGCCACCCGGGTGTCGGAGGCCTCCTCGAGCGCGCTCAGCCGGTGGCCGACCCAGACCGGGTTGTACGCCACCTCGGCGAGCTGCACGGTGCCGCTCGGGTCCTGCCAGAGCGGCTCGGCGCCGCTCGGCAGCAGCCGGCGCAGCATCTGGTCGGCCGTCCAGCGGACGGTGGCGACGGTCGGGATGCCCAGACGCTGGTAGACCTCGGCGCGCCGGGGGTCGTAGATCCGGGCCGCGACGTTCTCCACGCCGAAGTTCTCCCGGGCGACCCGGGCCGCGATGATGTTGGAGTTGTCTCCGCTGGAGACGGCGGCGAACGCGCCGGCCTCCTCGATGCCCGCCTCGCGCAGGGTGTCCTGGTCGAAGCCGACGCCCGTCACCCGGCGCCCGTTGAACCCGGCGCCCAGCCGGCGGAACGCCGTCGGGTCCTGGTCGACGACGGCCACCGAGTGGCCCTGTTTCTCCAGCGCCCTGGCGAGGGCGGAGCCCACGCGGCCGCAGCCCATGATGACGATGTGCACCGGCGCTACCTCACCCGTCCCGTTGGGTTCTTGACCTGCGCAAACACCGTTCGTCATCCTTCCCCGCCCCGCCGTGCGGGGCGAGCGTCCTCAGGGGTGCTCGGCGCGACAATCCAAGTGTTGCCCGCCTGCTCGTATCCGACACGCTAGCCGGTCCGTCGAACGCGGTCGCGACGAAGGGGGGGAGATAAGTCAGACCACGCTCCGAACAGCCCCTACGATTCCTTAACGTGCCTATGCCGACTGACCTTCCGAAACGCATCCTGATCGGGCGTGCGTTGCGCAGCGACAAGCTCGGGGAAACGCTGCTCCCCAAGCGCATCGCGCTGCCCGTTTTCGCCTCGGACGCGCTCTCCTCGGTCGCGTACGCGCCCGAGGAGATCCTGTTGACGCTCTCCCTGGCGGGCGCCTCGGCCATCCATTTCTCCTGGCAGATCGGCGTTGTCGTCGCCATCGTGATGCTCGCGGTGGTGGCCTCGTACCGGCAGAACGTCCACGCCTATCCCAGCGGCGGCGGTGACTACGAGGTCGCCACCGTCAACCACGGGCCGAACTCCGGTCTGGTGGTCGCCAGCGCGCTGATGGTGGACTACATCCTGACCGTGGCGGTCTCGACCACCTCGGGTGTGGCCAACGTGGTCTCCGCGGTGCCCGCGCTGCGCGGGCACGAGCTGACCCTGTCCGTCGTCGTGGTCATCCTGCTGATGGGGATGAACCTGCGCGGGGTCCGTGAGTCCGGCACCGCCTTCTCCGTTCCGACCTACGCCTTCATGGCCGGTGTGCTCGGCATGGTCGTCTACGGGGTGATCCGGCATTTCGCCTTCGGGCAGGAGATGCCGGCCGAGAGCTCCGGTTTCCATCTGGCGGCCACCCCGGGCAATGATTCGCTGGCCGGCTTCGCGATGGTGTTCCTGCTGCTCAAGGCGTTCTCCTCGGGCTGTGCCGCGCTGACCGGTGTGGAGGCGATCTCCAACGGTGTGCCGGCCTTCCGCAAGCCGAAGAGCAAGAACGCGGCGACCACCCTGCTGATGATGGCCACCATCGCCGTCGTGATGTTCATGGGCATCATCTGGCTGGCCCGGCTCACCGGCGTCCAGATGGCCGAGAACCCCGTCGAGCAGCTCGGCGGCGCCCCGGCCGACTACCACCAGAAGACCGCGCTCGCCCAGATCAGCGAGGCCGTCTTCTCGAACTTCACGCCCGGGTTCTTCTTCGTCGCCGCCGTCACCGGCCTGATCCTGGTGCTGGCCGCCAACACCGCCTTCAACGGGTTCCCGGTGCTCGGCTCGATCCTGGCCCAGGACCGCTACCTGCCGCGCCAGTTGCACACCCGCGGCGACCGCCTGGCGTTCTCCAACGGCATCATCCTGCTGGCGCTGGCCGCGATCCTGTTCATCATCGCGTTCGACGCCGACCCGACCCGGCTGATCCAGCTCTACATCGTCGGCGTCTTCGTCTCCTTCAACATGAGCCAGTCCGGCATGATCCGGCACTGGACGCGGGAGCTGCGCGGCGAGACCGACCCGGCCCGCCGCCGCCACATGCAGCGCAGCCGGGCGATCAACACCTTCGGCCTGGTGATGACCATGGCGGTGCTGATCGTCGTCCTCGCCACCAAGATCAGCCACGCCTGGATCGCGATCGCCGCGATGATCGTGCTGTTCGTGATGATGAAGGCCATCCGCCGGCACTACGACCGGGTCTCCGAGGAACTGGTCGCCGCGGAGGAGCCGGACGACGTGGTGCTGCCCACCCGGGTGCACGCCATCGTGCTGGTCTCCAAGCTGCACAAGCCGGCGCTGCGCGCCCTGGCGTACGCGCGGCTGGCCCGCGCCCACACGCTGGAGGCCGTGACCGTGAACGTCGACCCGGCGGACACCGCGGCGCTGCGCAAGGAGTGGGACGAGCGCGGCATCGAGGTGCCGCTCAAGGTGCTGGACTCGCCGTTCCGTGAGATCACCGGGCCGGTGCTGGACTACGTCAAGAACCTGCGCCGCAGCAGCCCGCGCGAGGTGGTGTCGGTCTACATCCCCGAGTACGTGGTCGGCCACTGGTACGAGCACCTGCTGCACAACCAGAGTGCGCTGCGGCTCAAGGGACGCCTGCTCTTCAAGCCCGGTGTGATGGTGACCTCCGTACCCTGGCAGTTGGAGTCCTCCGAACGGCGCAGGCCGCAGAAGGCGTGGTCGGCGCCCGGTGCCGTCCGGCGTGGTGAGCCACGCGCACCGAAGGCCGTAAAGTCGAAGGTCTCCGCAACGCCCGACGCCACCGCTGACAGCAGCAAGGACTCCTCCCAGTGACCCGCAACACCCCGTCCCGCTCCAACGGCTCCTCGGGCAAGGGCGCCCGCAAGGGCGGTGCCAAGCCCGGCCAGGTCGCCCGTCCGCGCTGGGGCAAGCCGGTGCGTCCGGCTGCCACCGACCGCGAGGGCTTCACCGCGCAGACCGCTCCGCTCGCCCCGGGCGAGCGCGCCCCCGAGCGCCCGGCGGAAGCCGCCGAGGGCGCGGCCAAGCAGCCGAAGCCGGCGAAGTCGGCGAAGTCGGCAAAGCCCACGGGCGACCGTCCGCGCAAGCAGACCGTCCGCCCGCCCAAGGCGCTGCGCACCCCGCGCCCGCCGCGCGCCGAGGCCGCCCCCAAGGGACCCGGCGGCGACCCGCTGGTCGGCGAGCGGTACGAGGTCGAGGTCGGCCCGGTCGCGCACGGCGGCGGGCACTGCGTGGCCCGGCACGAGGGCCGGGTGCTGTTCGTCCGGCACACGCTGCCCGGTGAGCGGGTGATCGCGCTGGTCACCGAGGGCACCACCAAGTCCCGCTTCCTGCGGGCCGACGCGGTGGAGATCCTGGAGCCGGCCAAGGACCGGATCGCCCCGCCGTGCCCGTTCGCCGGGCCGGGCAAGTGCGGCGGCTGCGACTGGCAGCACGTCACCCCCGGCGGGCAGCGCAAGCTCAAGGTACAGGTGCTCACCGAGCAGCTGGCCAAGCTGGCCGGGCTCACCCCGGCCGAGGCCGGCTGGGACGGCAGTGTCGAGCCGGTCGGCGGCAAGCTCCCGGCCGGGCAGGTGCCGGCCTGGCGCACCCGGGTGCAGTACACGGTGGACGCGGGGACCGGGAAGGTCGGCCTGCGCAAGCACCGTTCGCACGACATCCAGCCGGTGGACCACTGCCTGATCGCCGCCGAGGGCGTCAGCGAGCTGGGGATCGAGGCCCGTGACTGGCCGGGCGTCGCCTCGGTCGAGGTGATCGCCGCCTCCGGCTCCTCGGACCGCCAGGTGGTGCTGACCCCGGCGCCGGGCGCGCAGCTGCCGCTGGTGGAGCTGGACAAGCCGGTGTCGATCAGCCGGATCGACGAGCAGGGCAACGTCCACCGGGTGCACGGCCGCGCCTTCGTGCGCGAGCGGGCGGCCGGGCGGACCTGGCGGGTCAGCAACGGCGGCTTCTGGCAGATCCACCCCGAGGCACCGGACACCCTGGTGGACGCGGTCCTGGACGGCCTGGACCCGCAGTGGGGCGAGAACGCGCTCGACCTGTACTGCGGTGTGGGCCTGTTCGCGGGCGCGCTGGCCGACCGGGTCGGCGAGGACGGCGCGGTGCTCGGCATCGAGTCCGCCAAGCAGGCGGTGGAGGACGCCCGGCACAACCTGGCCGCGCTGGACAACGTCCGGATCGAGTGCGACCGGGTGGAGACGCTGCTGCCGCGCACCGGCATCACCGCCACCGACCTGATCGTCCTGGACCCGCCGCGGGCGGGCGCCGGGCGGGAGACCGTCGCGCACCTGGCCGGCCTGGCGGCCCGCCGGATCGCGTACGTGGCCTGTGACCCGGCCGCGCTCGCCCGGGACCTGGCGTACTTCCGCGAGGGCGGCTACCGGCCGGTCTCGCTGCGGGCCTTCGACCTGTTCCCGATGACCCACCACTTCGAGTGCGTGGCGATCCTGGAGCCGGTGGGGGAGCTCGCGCAGTAGCGGCGGCCCAGTTGTGACGGAGGCGGCATCCGGGGTTTCCCGGGTGCCGCCTCCGTGTGTCCGCGGGTGTGAGCGCCCGGGCGGGCGTGCCGTTCAGCGCTGGTCCGGCTCCCCTTCGTCGGCGCTGGGCGGCAGGGTGATCCCGTGCTGGGCGGCGAGCCGGAGCAGTCCGGCGATCCGGCCCTCGTACGCCTGGACGCCGTCGGCGTCCCCGTCGGCCCGGGCGGCCGCGAGTTCCTTGCGGGCCTGGTCGAGCTGCTCGCGCAGCTCCTGGTCGAACATGGCTGTCATTGCCGGCCTCCACACCGGTCGGTGCCGCTCCAGGGAATGCTCAGGGCAATTCAGAGTCTACGAAGGTGAAGAACTCTTCAAGTCTCGCTCCGATCGGTACCGCTCCGGTGCGCCCGGCGGTGTTCACCCCCGGATGTCCTGGCCGGTGGTCCGGCCGTCACCGGCACCGCCATTCTCGTCCCGGTCGCCCGGGCTCCGCCCTCGCGGCACCGGGCGCGGCCCGCGGCATGGCTGATCTGCTAGTTTCGCCGTGCCGTGCCTCGGCGTGAAGCGAGTGGCCACCTGCCTGCGTGCCGGATCGTGGCGGGCAGGCGCAACATGACAGCGAGGGGGCGGCGATGAACGGGTCGTTGCGGAGTACACGCCGGCTGGGCATCGCGGCCGCCGCACTGGCGCTCGCTCTGACCGCCTGCTCGTCCGGCGCCACAGGCAAGGCCTCGAAGCGGCTCATCCCTCCCGAGCAGGCCGTCCAGCAGCTGAGCGCCCTGCTCGACGAGTCGCTGTCCGAGGTCCGGCCGAAGCTGCGGTACCGGGACGAGTGGCCCCGCTCGACCGAGCAGTACTCCAGGGGGCTCGACGAGCATTCCCTCGGCTACGCGACCGCCTCCCGCCGGCGCCACATCATGACCAAGGTCTCGCCGGCCAAGTACGGCGTCCTGCTGGACATGGTCCGGCGCGGCTTGCAGGCCAGGGGCTACACGGTCAACTCGGCCGCCCCGGACCGGCTTGCCGTGTCCGCCACCACCCCGGACGGCTCCGGCGTGGGAATCACCATCCACCCCGCCGGCAACATCGACATCGGGGCGTCGGTCGGCCCCGTCCCGGTGGCCGACGGCCACGACTCCTTCGGCACCCCCACCCCCGAGCCGACCATGTCCAACGGCAATCCCGACATCCTCCCCAGGGACGACGACCCCTTCTGGTCGAACTGACCCCGGCCCACCGGGTCGGTGAGCCGGATCCGGGACCCGTGGCGCAGGACGCCGGACCGGTCGACTTCCTGCCGGAGCGAAGAGTCCGGTGGGCGCTTCCCCCGGCCCGCGAACGGAACTCCTCCGCGCCGCCCGACAACGGGGAGGGCGTGCGACGGCTTTGCATGCGCCCTTGTTGTGCTAGCACATCGGCGCTAGCTTGAGATTCATGGGTAAGAAGCAGCTGAACGTCCGGGTGGACGCCACCACCGCGGAGATGGCCCGGGAGCGGGCGGAGCAGCAGGGGATCAGCATGAACCAGTACATCGAGCGCCTGGTCCAGCAGGACATGGGCGAGGCCGGGCGGGCGTTCGTCGACGCCGCGGCGCAGTTCATGAAGGAGTACGAGACGGCCTTCCTGGCCGAGTTTGGCGAGCGGGGCGGCGCCGACCTGCAGGACGTGCGCCGTTGAACCTGGAGGTCGACCTCTCGTGGCTGCTCATGACCGCCGAGCAGTACACACCCGGTGACCCGCAGGTCACCGACTACGGGTCGCTGCTCGCCGCGGTCTCCCGCCATCAGGCCGAGATCTTCGACATCGCCGTCTACCCCGAACCGCAGGACCGCGCCGCCGCCCTGATGCACCAGCTGATCCGGGTGCCGGCCCTGGAGAAGACCAACGAGCTGTACGCCACCGCCGTCGCCTACGCCTACCTGGTGGCCAGCGGCTGCACGGTCGCGACCACCGCCCGCGAGGTGCGCAGCCTCGCCCGGGCCATCCGTGAGGGGCGGCTCGGCGTGGCCGGGGTCGCGGAACGGCTGGCGGCCTGGGTGGTGGACGAGGCCGAGGGGGAGGGCGTCAGCGGCGAGGACGACGAGGACTCGGACTGACGACCTCCCCCCACGGCGCACCCTGTGCGGGGTGCGCCGTACGGTCTACGCGCCGGCCGGGCCGGTCCCGGCGGGCTCGGCGATCAGGGCCGTCGCGAACGGGCGGAAGCCGGCCCGGCGGTAGATCCGGGCGACGTCCTCGTCGGCGGCGGACAGGAACACCGTCCGCACGCCGTTCGCCCGTGCGTGGGCGACCAGCGCCGCCGTGACCGCCAGGCCGAGGCCGCGGCGGCGCGCCGACGGCAGGGTGCCGACGCCGGCCACTTCGGTGACCGGGCCGACCGGGTTGTGCTGGCCCGCGCAGAGCGCCGAGCCGTTCTGGACGGCCGCGGCGAGCACGGTGCGCCCGGCGGCGATCCGCTCCGCGATCCGCGCGACGGAGCCGTCGGCCACCGAGCGTTCGGCCGCCGCCGCCAGCTCGTCCGTACCCGCGCCGCCCACGCCGGTGCCCGGCTCGGCGAAGGCCAGGTGCGGGACGGTCACCGCGCTCGCCAGGTCGGGGTCGCCGGCGGCCAGCACCCGGACCGACACCCCGTCCGGCGGCCCGGCCGGCCCGGCCGCCGCGTCCTCGGGGCCCAGCACCAGCAGCGGGTGCTCGTGCACCACCAGCCCGGCCTCCTCCACCGCCGCGCGCAGCAGCGGATCGTGCTCGGCCACCCACTCGAAGGCCTCCGGCAGACCCAGCTCGCGCTGGCGGGCCAGGACCAGGCGGACGTCCTCGGCGGTGGCCGCGGGGCCGCTGTGGCCCAGCGCCGGCCGGGCGTAGTACGGCCAGCCCTCGCCCTCGCGGACGAACAGGCTGAGCGGACCGAAGTCCTCGACCCGGGCGGCGCTGCGCGGCACGGCGTCGTAGTACCGCTCGATCTCGTCGAGGAGGGTCCGGTGGCCGGGGTGGCCGGGGTGGCCGGGGTGGCCGGAGTCAGGAGCAGCAGTAGTCACGCCGTGCATCCAAGCAGTCGGCCGCCGCTCCTGCCACCACATTGGGCGCCGTCGGGATGCGGGCGGGACCGGCGGCGGTGAGGCGGTCCGGCGGTTCGTCAGGGGTCGTTCCGACAGGGGCATTTCGGATCGATTGTTGCCCAATGCTTACAGGCCGGGCGATCTTGTGTGTGGGCGGCGTGGCATTCTGGGGCCTTTACAGCTCTGCCGGACGGGACGGCGGACGTCCTGCTGGGCAAGGCGAGGGGGATGACAGGCTCATGAGGCTCTGCTTTCTGGTGGAGGAGCACTACCGGCACGACGGCATGCCGCTCGACGTGGCGCGCCAACTCACCGCGTGGGGCCACCGGGTGGACCTGCTGCGCCCCGGCAACGCGCTGATGGCGATCTCCGAGGCGGTCCGGGCGGGCAGCCATGACGCCTGGGTGCTCAAGACCGTCTCCGGTGGTCCCGGCCTGACCCTGCTGGAGGCGGCCGCCGCCGTTGGCCTCACCACGATCAACGACGTCCGCTCCATCCGCGGCGTCCGGGACAAGGCGCTCGCCGCGGTGATCGCTCGTACCCGGGGTCTGCCCGTCCCGGTCACCTACGCGGCCGCCCGCTGGGAACGGCTCGCGGAGATCCCCGCCTCCGAGTACCCGCTCGTGGTGAAGCCCGCCGACGGCAGTTCGGGGCGGGCCGTGAGGCTCGTCCCGACCCCGGAGCACCTCGCCGAACTCGGTCCCGAACTGGACGGCGAGAGCCTGCTGATCGCCCAGCCGTACGTGCCCAACTCCGGTACCGATCTCAAGGTGTACTGCGTCGACGGCGAGCTGTACGCGACCGAGCGCTGCTCGCCGCTCCACCCCGGCCAGGGCGTACGCGAACGGCAGGTGCCGCTCAGCGGCGATGTCGCGCGGATCGCCGCCCAGGTCGGGGAGGTGTTCGGTCTCGATCTCTACGGGGTCGACGTGCTGCTCGGTCCGGACGGTCCAGTGGTCGTCGACATCAACGACTTCCCGAGTTTCCGTCAGGTGCCCGACGCGGTCGCCCGGGTCGCCCGGGCGGTGCTGCGACTGGCCCGTACCGGGACGGCCGTCTCCGCCCCGGCGCCCGCCCTGGAGTCCGTTCCCGCCCCGGCACCGGGGGTCGTACGGCTGCCCGCGCAAGGGGCCGCCCTCGGGGTGCCCGCTCAGGTGGGCGGTTCCGCGTTCGGCGCCGATTTCGGGGGAGCCGGGTACGACGGGGCCCGCCTCGGCGGCTCGATATGAGGATCTGCCTGCTCACCCCCGACCCCGGTCACCCGCTGCTCGCCGCCACCGCAGGGCTGCTGAGGCCCCGCCACCTGGTGGAGAGCCTCGACCCCAACGCGGGCGACGGTCCGCCCGCCGACCGGCTCGGCCCCGGCCCGCTCGCCGACGTCTACCTGCTCAAGGCCCGTACGCCCCGGGCCCTCGCGTTCGCCCGCCACCTGGAGGAGCGGGGCGCCCCGGTCATCAACTCGGCCGCCGCGACCCGGTTCTGCCAGGACCGCACCGGCATGGCCGAGCTGGCCCGCTCGGCCGGTCTGCCGTTCGCCGCCACCCGTACCGCGGCCCGCCTCGCCGACCTGGCCGAACCCGGCTTCCCGCTGGTCGTCAAGAGCCGCTACAGCCGCCGCCACGACCTCGTCGCCCGGGTCGACGACGCCGCCGGGCTGCGTGCCCTCGCCGAGCGCTGGCCCGACGAGCCCGTGGTGACCCAGCCGTACCTCGCCAACTCCGGCTGGGACCAGAAGCTGTGGGTGATCGCCGGGCAGGTGTTCTGCGCCCGGCGCCGGTCCGAGCTCGCCGAGCCCGCGCTTGTCGAGCCGGTGCTTGTCGAGCCGGCACCCGCCGGGGCCGCTGCGGGAGCCGCCCACGGCAGCCCGTTCGGGCCGGGGGACCTGCCGGCCGAGCGGGTGGACCTCGCGCGGCGGGTCGGCGAGGTGTTCGGCCTCGACGTGTACGGCGTCGATCTGCTCGACGGGCCCGCCGAACCCGTGATCGTCGATGTCAACGCCTTTCCCGGCGTCCGCGGGCAGGCCGGCGCGCCCGAGGCGCTGGCCGCGCTGGCGCTGCGGGTGGCGGGCCGGGGCGGCGCCGGCGGCCCCCGGGTGCCCGGACCGCGCGGTGCGGGGTGGCCCACCAGTAGTCGTTAGGCTTGCCCTTCCGGTCGGACGGCGAACCGGATGGCGGGAGAAGACGGACGTTGCTGCAGGACATCGAGCCCTACCTGGCCTGCCCGCACTGCGCGCAGGCGCTCACCCCGGACGGGCGCACCCTGCGCTGCCCGTCGGGGCACAGCTTCGACATCGCCAGGCAGGGCTACGTCAGCCTGCTCGCCGGTGACGCCCACACCGGCACCGGCGACACCGCCGGGATGGTCGCCGCCCGCAGCGACTTCCTCGCCGCCGGCCACTACCGGCCGATCGCCGACGCCCTCGCCGAGGCCGCCGCGGCGGCCGCCCCGGAGGGTCTCGTCGCGGACCTCGGCGCCGGTACCGGCCACTATCTCGCCCATGTCCTCGACGCCCTTCCCGGCAGCCCCGGCGCGGCCCTGGACATCTCCAAGTACGCGCTGCGCCGGGCCGCCAGGGCCCACCCCCGGATCGGGGCCGTCGTCTGTGACGCCTGGCGCCCGCTGCCGCTGCGGGACGGCTCCGCCGGGCTCGTGCTGAACGTCTTCGCGCCGCGCAACGGTCCGGAGATCCGCCGTGTGCTGCGCCCCGGCGGCACGCTGCTGCTGGTCTCGCCGACCTCCCGCCACCTGCGCGAACTCGTCGCCGCCCTGGGCCTGCTCTCGGTCGACGAGGAGAAACAGCGCCGGATCGAGGAGAAGCTCGGCCCCTACCTCGACCCGGCCGGGCAGCGGGAGGTCGAGTTCACGATGCGGTTGTCGGCGGCCGACGTCCGCACCGTCGTCGGGATGGGCCCGAGCGCCTGGCACACCGACCGGGAGGTGCTGGAGGACCGGCTCGCCGCGCTGGCCGACCCGGTCGAGGTGACCGCCTCGGTGACGGTGGCGGTCTATCGGCGCTGACGGTACGGCGGGTGGTGGCTGTCGGGGCGACGAGCGCTTTGTCCCCGGGACCTCGTTGGGATGAATCTGCCGAGCAGGCACGTTTCTCCCGTCCGACCTGCGGCTAACGTCCGACGGGTGAACCGCGACGCCACCCGGCCCGCCGTGCCGGCCCACCCCCGTCCGAGCGCTCCGGGGCCCGGTCGACCGCCCGTCCAGCGCCCCATCGTCGAGGAGATCCGGCTCGCCTCCTTCAAGTCCTACCGGCGCGCGACACTGCCGCTCGCGCCCCTGACCGTGCTGCACGGCCCCGCCGGCGTCGGCAAGTCGAACGCCCTCGACGGGCTCGCCGTCCTCTCCCGGCTCGCCCTCGGCGAGGAGATCGCCGACTCCCTCAACGGCCTGCCGGGCCGGACCGGACCACTGGCCGCCCCCGTGCGCGGCGGCCTGGAGGGCTGCGTCCCGCACGGCCGGAACGCGATCATCCTCGGCTGCACCGTCCGTTCCGGTGACGGGCCGATCCGCCTGGAGCTCGTGATCCGCACCGACGGGCCCGTCCGGATCGCCCGTGAACGGCTCACCCTCGACGGCCGGACCCTGGTCGAGACCGGTGAACAGGACGTCCGCAACCAGCGGGTCAACGTCAGCTGGCACAACGACACCCGCCAGGGCGACATCCGGGCGCCCTTCCCCGGAAACACCATGATCACTTCGCAGATCCCCCTGCGGGTGGCCGGATCCTCCCCCGGCGAGCGCAAGGTGCTGGCCGCCGCCGAACAGCTGCTCACCGCCCTGCGCGAGGTCTTCCCCGTCCACCCCGTACCCGCCCTGATGCGCGGCTGGGCCCGCCCGAACCCGCAGGCCAGGCTGCTCAGCACCGCCGCCAACATCTCCGCCGTGATCGCCCGGCTCAGCAACGAATGCGGCCGCCGGTACGGCCAACTGCTGCGCGTCGTCCAGTCCGCCGCGCCGCACCCGCTGCTCGGGCTCGACCTCGCGCACCGGGGTACCGGCGCCGACCAGCGGGTCCTGGCCGTCTTCGACGAGGGCGTCCTCGGCCGCACCGGCGTCGACCAGGCCTCCGACGGCATGCTGCGCCACCTCGCGTTCGCCGCCGTGCTGCTCACCGGGGCCGGCGTGCTCGACCTGGATGCGGCCGCCGAGATCCCCTGGGCGCACCGGCAGCTCACCGTGCTCGCCGACGACCTCGGCGCCGGGCTCAGCACCGAGCAGGCCGCCTCGCTGCTGCGGCTCGCCCGTGAGATGTCCGGGCGCAACCAGCTGCGCGTGCTGGCGGCGCTCCAGGAACCGGCTGCCGCCCGGGAGGCGTTCGGCGGGTCGGGCGGGCTGCCGCCGGGGGCCACGCTGGTCGAGTGCCGACGGGACCCGGGCTCCGGCCACACCGTGCTGCGGACGGAGACGGCGCGGGTACCGGCCCAGGCGGTGCGCGGGTGCGGGCCGGTAGGGGAGCCCGGGGTGACCGTGGGGACGGAGCCGGGGGCGGTGCCGGAGACGGTGGTGGATGCGGTAGACCTGGACGGGTGAGTGAACGAGTGACGGAGTCCGGGGCCGGCCCGGTGGAGCCCGGAGCGGCGTCCGGCGAGGCCGCGGTCCCCACGCTGGAGAGCCTGCGGCAGCGGTTGGTGGAGTTCGCCGCCGCGCGTGGCTGGGAGCCCTTCCACACGCCCAAGAATCTGGCCGCCGCGCTGACCGTGGAGGCCGGCGAGCTGCTGGAGATCTTCCAGTGGCTCACACCGGAACAGGCCGCGTCGGTGATGTCCGATCCGGACAGCGCCCATCGGGTGCGCGACGAGGTGGCCGATGTCCTCGCGTATCTGGTGCAGTTCTGTTCGGTACTGGGAGTGGATCCGCTGGCGGCCCTCGCGGCCAAGATCGAACGGAACGAACTGCGCTTCCCGGTTCCTGGGCCTGGGTCGGGGTTGGGGTTGGGATCGGGGAGTGGGACAGGGGGCGGATCGGGGTTCGGCGTCGACTCGAACGTAGGCGATTAACCCTTGTGGGGGATGGAAGTTATCCACACCCCCGGGCTTTTCCACAGGCTTTGACGAGGTGGCCGCATCCGGCCGCGCCCCGACGCACGCTTTCGCCGTGACCACGTGACCGCCATACCGGCGGTCGCGGTCGACGGCGAAACGAGCGAGAAGGGGGTGGCGGGCCGATGGAGGCGCTGCGACTCATCAGGACGGCCAGGCACGCGCTGGCCGAGGCCAGGGAGGTACCGGAGGTGCTGGCCGAGGCGCGGCAGGCCGCGCTGCTCACCGAGGCGGTGGGCGCTCGGCTGTCCGAGCTGGACGACGGCGAGTTGGCCGGGCTCGGCCGGCAACTGTCCGAGGCCGGCGCCCACGCGGCCGGCTGCCTGGACCAGACCTGGTCCGACCGGTGCGCCCCGCCGGGCTGGGGTGGCAGCGGACGGGCCGGGCGGCTCACCGATCTCGGTGAGCTCGCCCCGGCCCTGGGTGAACTCGGCGGCCTGCTGCAGGACGTCGGCGAGGCGCTGGTGGTGCTGGCCTGCGGCGCCGACACCGAGAGCCTGTACTGGACCTGCATCGACGGGGTCGACGCCGGGGCGGAGTGCAAGGACGTGGTCGGTCGGCTGAGGCAGACCGTCGGCGCGGCGGCGGGGGAGGAGGGCGCCGATACCGCATCCGGTCCCGGCGGGGTGGCGGACGGCGCGGCCGGTCCACCGCCGCCCTGGGCTTCGGCGACCGGGCGGGCATCGCCGTCACTGGTCCTCCGGCTCGGTCCTCCGGTCGGTGGCACTGCGGAGGGCGGGGCTGAGCAGGGTGGGGCCGCGGAAGGCAGGGCCGCTCCGCCGGGCTGTCGGGCGTCGGGCGAGGCGGCCGCCTCGGAACAGGGTTCGGAGCGGAGGGCCGCCGTTTCGGTCGGCCGTGCACGGTGATGCGGCCGGCGGCGGTCCGGTCGGGCCGCGCGGACGACAGGGCGGCTGGACGACAGGGCGGGCGGACGGCAAGCGCAGCGGCCCCGGCGCCGTCACCCGGCACCGGGGCCACCCCGCACAGTCGTGTTGCCGCAGCGCTGATGCGGCAACACGAGAGGCGGTCAGTTGTGAGCGTGCAGCTCGGCGTTCAGGCCGCCCCAGGAGCCGGAGCGGGCGATCACCTCGACCGCGCCCGTCTGGGAGTTGCGGCGGAACAGCAGGTTGTCCTGGCCGGACAGCTCGACCGCCTTGGCCACCTTGCCGTCCGGGGTGGTCACCCGGGTGCCGGCGGTCACGTACAGGCCGGCCTCCACGACGCAGTCGCTGCCCAGCGAGATGCCGATGCCCGCGTTGGCACCGAGCAGGCAGCGCTCGCCGACCGAGACGATCTGCTTGCCGCCGCCCGACAGGGTGCCCATGATCGAGGCGCCGCCGCCGATGTCGCTGTGGTCGCCGACCACGACGCCCGCGCTGATCCGGCCCTCGACCATCGAGGTGCCCAGCGTGCCGGCGTTGAAGTTGACGAAGCCCTCGTGCATCACGGTGGTGCCGGTGGCCAGGTGGGCGCCGAGCCGGACGCGGTCCGCGTGGGCGATGCGCACACCCGAGGGGGCGACGTAGTCGGTCATCCGCGGGAACTTGTCGATGCCGTAGACGGCGAGCTGGCCGCCCTGGGCGCGCACCGCCAGGCGGGCCTGCTCGACCTTGTCCACCTGCACCGGGCCGATGCTGGTCCACGCCACGTTGGCCAGCAGACCGAACAGGCCGTCCAGGTTCTGGCCGTGCGGCTTCACCAGACGGTGGCTCAGCAGGTGCAGGCGCAGGTAGGCGTCGTGCGCGTCGATCGGCTTCTCGTCCAGCGAGGCGATCGTGGTGCGCACGGCGACCACCTCGACGCCGCGGCGTACGTCGGTGCGGAGCGCCTCGGCGGCGCCGGCGCCCAGCTCGGCCTCGGCCTGCTCGGCGGTCAGACGGACGGTGCCGGCCGGGCCGGGCTCGGCGGCCAGCGCGGGGGTGGGGTACCAGGTGTCGAGGACGGTGCCGTCGGCGGCGATGGTGGCCAGACCGGCGGCGACGGCGCCGCTTGCGCGGGAGGTGGATTCAGCAGTCACATCGTGCACGTTAACGAATGCGGGCCGTCGGTGCCGAACACGCTCACCGTGCGGACGCGGCGGCCCGCCGTCCGCCGGGGGAGCCGCGCGGCCGCCCGCGCCGGCTCCGGACCTCGGATAAACCCGGTGCTCAGAGGGGTGGTGCTGGGCAATACTCGTGCAGGTGTTCATGTCGATCTCCACCACAGGCACCGCCGAGAGCCCTGCCACCGACCTCGGCTTTCTTCTCCACAAGCACCCGGGCAAGGTCCAGCGGTTCGGGACTTCGCACGGCGAGGCCCATGTCTTCTACCCAGAGGCGAGCGACGAGCTCTGCACGGCCGCTCTGCTACTGGAGGTCGACCCGATCGCGCTGGTCCGCCGGGGCCGGGGCAAGGGCCGCGGCGGCTCCCCGGACTTCGCGCTCGCCCAGTACGTCAACGACCGCCCCTACGCCGCGTCCTCACTGCTGGCGGTGGCCCTGCGGACGGTGTTCCGGACGGCGATGAAGGGCGTCTGCGAGGGCCGCCCCGGGCTGGCCGACCAGGCCCGGCCGCTGCGCATCTCCCTGCCCGCGGTGCCCGCCAACGGCGTCGGCGAGGGCGGTGGCGTGGCGATGGTGGCCAGGCTCTTCGAGCCGCTGGGCTGGCAGGTCGAGGCGGCGGCGATCCCGCTGGACGCGGCCTTCCCCGAGTGGGGCGAGTCGCGCTACGTCCGGATCGAGCTGACCTCCGACGCGCTGCGCCTGGCGGACGCGCTCCAGCAGCTCTATGTCCTGCTGCCGGTGCTCGACGGGGCCAAGCACTACTGGGTCGCCCCGGACGAGGTCGACAAGTTGCTCGCGGCCGGGGAGGGCTGGCTCGCCGACCACCCCGAGCGGGCTCTGATCGCCCGTCGCTATCTGTCCCGGCGCTGGTCGCTCACCCGGACGGCGATGGAGCGGCTGGAGCTGGCCCGGCTGGCGGAGGCCGACGACCGCGAGGTCGAGGAGATCGACAACGCGGTCGACGACACCGACCGGACCGGGAGCACGCCGGACGCCGGGGCCGCTGCGGCCGACGCCCCGGTGCGGCCGGGCGAGCAGGAGGAGAAGCAGATCTCCCTCGCCGAGCGGCGCCGGGTGGCGATCCTGGCCGCGCTGAGTGAGGTCGGGGCGGCCCGGGTGGCCGATCTCGGCTGCGGGCAGGGCGAGTTGATCGGCGCGTTGCTGAAGGACACCCGGATCACCGAGGTCCTCGGCGTGGACGTCTCCGCGCGGGCGCTGTCCGCGGCCGCGCGCAAGCTGAGGCTGGAGCGGATGTCGGAGCGCCAGGCGGCCCGGGTCACGCTGGTCCAGGGCGCGCTGACGTACACCGACGCGCGGTTGAAGGGCTTCGACGCGGCCGTGCTCTGCGAGGTCATCGAGCACCTGGACCTGCCCCGACTGCCGGCCCTGGAGTACGCGGTGCTCGACGCGGCCCGCCCGGCGGCGGTCGTCGTCACCACGCCGAACGCCGAGTACAACGTCCGCTGGGAGAGCCTGCCGGCCGGTCACGTCCGGCACGCCGACCACCGCTTCGAGTGGGACCGCGCACAGTTCCGCGCCTGGGCCGAGCGGGTCGCGGCGACGTACGGCTACACGGTCGTGGTCCGCCCGGTCGGCCCGGAAGACCCGGAGGTGGGCGCGCCGACTCAGCTCGCCCTCTTCCGGATCGGTACCCCGGTCGCGGCTACCGTCGTCGGTACCGCCATCGCCGGTACTACCCCTGCCGGTACCAGTACTGGTACCGGCATCGACACCGACACTGACACCGACGCTGTTGCCCGCACGACGCCCGAAGGGGGCGAGACCCGATGACCGACGACGTACTGTCCGAGTCGCCGCTGGACGAGGCAGCCCCTGCCGGGCAGGCGGGCACCGCCGGGGCCGTGAACCCCGCCGAGCCGGCCACCCCCGCCGAGCCGGATGCCTCCGGCCGGGGCCGTCGGCTGCCGGTCACGGACGTCTCCCTCGTCGTGCTGATCGGCACCAGCGGCGCGGGCAAGTCCAGCTTCGCCCGCAAGCACTTCCTGCCGACCCAGGTGATCTCCTCGGACTTCTGCCGGGGCCTGGTGGCGGACGACGAGAACGACCAGTCGGCCTCCTCCGAGGCCTTCGACGTGCTGCACTACATCGTCGGCAAGCGCCTGGCCGCCGGTCGGCTGACCGTGGTGGACGCCACCAACGTCCAGCAGGAGGCGCGCAAGCAGCTGGTCAGGATCGCCCGTGACCACGACGTGCTGCCGATCGCGATCGTGCTGGACATCCCGCCGGGTGTCTGCGCCGAGCGCAACAAGACCCGGCCGGACCGGCAGCTGCCGGCCCACGTGATCCCGCGGCAGAACCGGGAACTGCGCCGCTCGCTGCGCGGGCTGGAGCGTGAGGGCTTCCGCAAGGTGCACATCCTGCGCGGTGAGGCCGAGGTGGAGTCCGCCGAGATCGTGCCGGAGAAGCGCTTCAACGACCTGCGCCACCTCACCGGCCCGTTCGACATCGTGGGCGACATCCACGGCTGCCGCTCCGAGCTGGAGACCCTGCTCACCCGCCTCGGCTACACGCTCACCCGGGACGCCGTGAACCGCCCGGTGGACGCCGTGCACCCGCAGGGCCGGACGGCGGTCTTCGTCGGTGACCTGGTCGACCGCGGCCCGGACACGCCGGGTGTGCTGCGCCTGGTGATGGGCATGGTGGCGGCCGGGCACGCGATCTGTGTCCCGGGCAATCACGAGAACAAGCTCGGCCGGGCGATGGACGGCAAGAAGGTCACCGTCTCGCACGGCCTCCAGGAGTCGCTGGACCAGCTGGCGGGTGAGTCGGAGGAGTTCCGCGCCGAGGTCCGGGCGTTCATGCGCGGTCTGATCAGCCACTACCTGCTGGACGGTGGCGCCCTGGTGGTCTGCCACGCCGGTCTGCCGGAGAAGTACCACGGCCGCGCCTCCGGCCGGGTGCGCTCGCACGCGCTGTACGGGGACACCACCGGCGAGACCGACGAGTACGGGCTGCCGGTGCGCTACCCCTGGGCGGAGGAGTACCGGGGCAGGGCGCTGGTGGTCTACGGCCACACGCCGGTGCCGATGGCGAGCTTCCTCAACAACACCATCTGCCTGGACACCGGGTGCGTCTTCGGCGGCAGCCTGACCGCGCTGCGCTACCCGGAGCGCGAGCTGGTCGGCGTCGAGGCCGAGCGGGAGTGGTACGAGCCGGTCCGGCCGATGCTCACGGACGCGCCGGGCTCACGCGAGGGCCGTCCGCTGGACCTCGCCGATGTGGCGGGCCGTCGGGTCGTCGAGACGACGCTGCACGGCCGGGTCGCCGTCCGGGAGGAGAACGCGGCCGCCGCGCTGGAGGTGATGAGCCGGTTCGCGATCGACCCGCGGCTGCTGGCGTACCTCCCGCCGACGATGGCACCGAGCGCCACCTCGCGCCGGCCCGGCTACCTCGAACACCCGGAGGAGGCCTTCTTCGCCTACCGCGAGGACGGCGTCCAGCAGGTGATCTGCGAGGAGAAGCACATGGGCTCCCGCGCGGTGGTGCTGGTCGCCCGGGACGACACGGCGCTGGAGAAGCGGTTCGGCATCGCCGGGCCGGGCGCGATCTGGACCAGGACCGGCCGGGCGTTCCTCAGTGACGACGAGCTCACCTCGGCCGTGCTGGGCAGGGTGCGGGCCGCGGCCGAGCGCTCCGGGCTGTTCGAGGAGCTGGGCACCGGCTGGCTGCTGCTGGACGCCGAGCTGATGCCGTGGTCGCTCAAGGCCGTCGAGCTGCTGCGCCGCCAGTACGCGGCGGTCGGCGCGGCGGCGGGCGCGGCGCTGCCCCCGGTGCTCTCCGTGCTCGAGCAGGCGGCCGGCCGTGGGCTGGACGTGGCAGGGCTGACCGCTCGCCAGCGGCAGCGCGCCGCCGACGCGCAGGCGTTCGTCGAGGCCTACCGGCGGTACTGCTGGCCGACCGAGGGCCTGTCGGGCATCCGGCTGGCGCCGTTCCAGGTGCTGGCGGCCGAGGGGGCGAACCTCGCGGTGCGCCCGCACGACGAGCACCTCGCCTGGGTCGACCGCCTGGTCGAGGCCGACCACGCCGGTGGCACGGACAGCGATGACGGCGGCGACGGCTCGCGCACCCCGATCCTGCACCGGACCGGCCGGCTGCTGGTGGACACCACCGACGAGGCGTCCGTCGCCGCGGGCATCGCCTGGTGGGAGGAGCTGACCGGGGCCGGTGGCGAGGGCATGGTGGTCAAGCCGCTGGCGTCCCTGGTCCGCGGCAAGGCGGGCGAGGGCAGGCCGGGCGGGCTGGTCCAGCCCGGGGTGAAGGTACGCGGTCGGGAGTATCTGCGGATCATCTACGGCCCGGACTACACCGAGTACCTGGACCAGTTGCGGCAGCGCTTCCTCGGCCACAAGCGCTCCCTGGCGCTGCGCGAGTACGCGCTCGGCCTGGAGGCGCTGGACCGGCTGGCGGCCGGCGAGCCGCTCTGGCGGGTGCACGAGCCGGTCTTCGCGGTGCTCGCGCTGGAGTCCGAGCCGGTCGACCCCCGGCTGTAGCGGCAGAGGTGTACGGGCCCTACGGTCGTTCCGTGGGGCCCGTACCACCGTAGTTATTGCATACAAATTCCGAGTATCGTATACAATTTCCGCTTCATCTCCGTCCCGTCACCCCAGGAGCCCGGCATGGCGTTCAACCTCCGGAACAGGCACTTCCTCAAGGAGCTCGACTTCACGCCCCAGGAGTTCCGCTTCCTGGTGGACCTCGCCGCCCAGCTCAAGGCGGCGAAGTACGCGGGCACCGAGCAGCCCCGGCTGCGCGGCAAGAACATCGCGCTGATCTTCGAGAAGACCTCCACCCGGACGCGCTGCGCCTTCGAGGTCGCCGCCCACGACCAGGGCGCGACCACCACCTACCTGGACCCGGCCGGCTCGCAGATCGGCCACAAGGAGTCGATCAAGGACACCGCTCGGGTGCTCGGCCGGATGTTCGACGGCATCGAGTACCGGGGCCACGGCCAGGAGATCGTCGAGGAGCTGGCCGCGTTCGCCGGTGTTCCGGTCTGGAACGGCCTCACCGACGAGTGGCACCCCACCCAGATGCTCGCCGACGTGCTGACGATCAAGGAGCACACCGCCAAGCCGCTCACCGAGGTCGCCCTCGCCTACCTCGGCGACGCCCGCTCCAACATGGGCAACTCGCTGCTCGTGACCGGCGCCCTGCTCGGCATGGACATCCGGATCGTCGCGCCCCGTGCGCTCTGGCCGGCCGAGGACGTCCAGAAGGCGGCCAACGCGCTCGCCGAGTCCACCGGTGCCCGGATCACCCTCACCGAGGACGTGGACGCGGGCGTGGCCGGTGCCGACTTCCTCTACACCGACGTCTGGGTCTCGATGGGTGAGCCCAAGGAGGTCTGGGCCGAGCGGATCGCCCTGCTCAAGCCGTACCAGGTGTCGATGGACACCGTCCGGGCCACCGGCAACCCGGCCGTGCGGTTCCTGCACTGTCTGCCCGCCTTCCACGACCTCGGCACGGTGGTCGGGCAGCAGATGCACGAGGCGACCGGGATGTCCGAGCTGGAGTGCACCGACGAGTTGTTCGAGTCGGAGCACTCCATCGTGTTCGACCAGGCGGAGAACCGCCTGCACACCATCAAGGCCGTGCTGGTCGCCACTCTCGGGGCGTAGCTCAGAACTCCAGGTTCACACAGGCGGCCCGGTCGCCCGCGCCGTGCGGGCCGGCCGGGCTGCCGGCGTGCAGCACCAGCGAGCGCGCCTCGCCCGGCCGGGGGTGCCAGGCCACCGAGGTCGTCGCAGCGGCGTCGCCCCGGTCGTCGGTGTGCAGGGTCAGCCGCAGCTCGTTGCTCTCATTGGCGTACGCGGGGTCGGTGGACGGCTGCACCGGGTCCACGGCGTCCTGGTAGTGCGGGCCGGACGCGGCAGGGTCGGCGCCGCACGTACCGGTGTGCAGATGGGCCGGGAAGTCATGGTCCGGGGCGAGGCCGGCGGTGGTCAGCGTCAGCACCGTCCGCCCGGCCACCGTGCGGTCCACCACCACCCGGACGTGGGAGCCGTAGGGCACCAGGTCCGGTGCGTGGCTGATGGCGGCCGGCGGGACGAAGGCCGTGGCCGGATCGAAGTCGGCCTCGATCACCAGGAGCGGCAGGGCGGGGACGGCGGTCGAAGCCGTTGCGGCGGGCGCGGCGGGCGCCAGCAGGGCGAGCGGGAGCAGCGCGGCGGCGTACGAAGCGGGCATCGGAGGGCCTTTCGGGGCTGCGGAACGGGCGTGCCCCCTGCTCAACGGCTGCCGCCCCGAACGGACACCCCCGCCAACGGACACCCCCGCCCATGAGTCCGCCCCGGCCCGCCCGCCCGCCCGCACCTCGCCCGGTCTCACTCCGCCGAGCGCCGGATGCCCCGGATCTCGCAGCGCGGTCCGCTGGCGCGCATCAGCCGCAGGTCCGCCGTCACCAGCGGCGCCCCGTACTGTTCGGCGACCGCTACATAGGCGGCGTCGTCCGGGGTGAGGTTGTCCTTGAGCTCCCAGATCCGGCCGAGCAGCGGTGCCAGTTCGACCTTCCGGATCGCCAGTGAGGGCAGCCGGGCCGCGAGCTCGCCGACCCGTTCGGCGGTGAGCTCCTTCGCCAGGTAGAGCCCGCGCAGCGACTGCATCACCTCGATCAGCAGGTGTTCGGGGGCGACCCACTCGCCGCCCGCCGCGAGTTCGGCCCGGGCGGCCTCCCCGCGCTCGCCCTCGTCCGCCAGCGCGAGCACCAGTGCCGACGCGTCCACCACGATCATCAGTAGGCCCCCGGCCTGTCCCAGCGTGTCAACTGACGGCCACCGTACCCGGGCGCGGAGCCGCCGGGAGGGGAGGGGGGAGAGCCCGGAGGGAGGGGAGCGCGGGGTGCGAGGGGAGGCCCGGAGGGGGTGTTCCGGCGACGGGAAGGCCGTCGAAAAGCTGCGCGAAGGCCGCTGGTGGGCGGAGGGTGGAGTGGGGGGTGGTGCCGACGTGGTGAACGCGGCACCATGCACTATGGTTTATCTCGACATCGAGATAACTGCCCACTACGATATATCTCGACATCAAGATACTTGCCGAGAGGCGCTCGCCGGCGATGCGGGAAAGGTAAGCCTAAGTAAGGCTGACCTTACCACCGCGTGGGCCGGATACCGCACGAAGCACCTAGAAGGAGTCAGTCGTGTCCGCGAACAGCTTCGACGCCCGCAGCTCGCTGCAGGTGGGCGACGAGTCGTACGAGATCTTCAAGCTCTCCGCCGTCGAGGGTTCCGAGCGGCTGCCGTACAGCCTCAAGGTGCTGCTGGAGAACCTGCTCCGCACGGAGGACGGCGCGAACATCACCGCCGACCACATCCGCGCCCTCGGCAACTGGGACGCCACCGCCCAGCCGAGCCAGGAGATCCAGTTCACCCCGGCCCGCGTGATCATGCAGGACTTCACCGGTGTGCCGTGCGTGGTCGACCTCGCCACCATGCGTGAGGCCGTCAAGGAGCTGGGCGGCGACCCGGCCAAGATCAACCCGCTGGCCCCGGCCGAGCTGGTCATCGACCACTCCGTCATCGCCGACAAGTTCGGCACCCCGGACGCCTTCGTCCAGAACGTCGAGATCGAGTACGGCCGCAACAAGGAGCGCTACCAGTTCCTGCGCTGGGGCCAGACCGCGTTCGACGAGTTCAAGGTCGTCCCGCCCGGCACCGGCATCGTCCACCAGGTGAACATCGAGCACCTGGCCCGTACCGTCATGGTCCGCGGCGGCCAGGCGTACCCGGACACCTGCGTCGGCACCGACTCGCACACCACCATGGTCAACGGCCTGGGCGTGCTGGGCTGGGGCGTCGGCGGCATCGAGGCCGAGGCCGCGATGCTGGGCCAGCCGGTCTCCATGCTGATCCCGCGCGTGGTCGGCTTCAAGCTCAACGGCCAGCTGCCGGCCGGCACCACCGCCACCGACCTGGTGCTCACCATCACCGAGATGCTGCGCAAGCACGGTGTGGTCGGCAAGTTCGTCGAGTTCTACGGCGAGGGCGTCTCGGCGATCCCGCTGGCCAACCGCGCCACCATCGGCAACATGTCGCCGGAGTTCGGCTCGACCTGTGCGATCTTCCCGATCGACGCCGAGACCATCAGCTACCTGAAGCTCACCGGCCGCGACGAGCAGCAGCTCGCCCTGGTCGAGGCGTACGCCAAGGAGCAGGGCCTCTGGCACGACCCGTCGGTCGAGCCGGTCTACTCCGAGTACCTCGAGCTGGACGTCTCCACCGTCGTCCCGTCGATCTCCGGCCCGAAGCGCCCGCAGGACCGCGTGATCCTGGCCGAGGCCGCCGAGAAGTTCGCCGAGGCGCTGCCGGCCTACTCCGCCGAGGCCTCGAAGCCGACCACCGTCACCGCCCCCGACGGCTCGACGTACGAGATCGACAACGGCGCGGTCGTGATCGCCTCGATCACCTCCTGCACCAACACCTCCAACCCCTCCGTCATGCTGGGCGCCGCCCTGCTGGCGAAGAAGGCCGTGGAGAAGGGCCTGCGGGTCCAGCCCTGGGTCAAGACCACCCTGGCGCCCGGCTCCAAGGTCGTCATGGACTACTACGAGAAGGCCGGCCTCCTCCCGTACATGGAGAAGCTGGGCTTCAACCTGGTCGGCTACGGCTGCGTCACCTGCATCGGCAACTCGGGCCCGCTGCCCGAGGAGGTCTCGGCCGCCGTCAACGAGGCCGACCTGGCGGTCGTCTCGGTGCTCTCCGGCAACCGCAACTTCGAGGGCCGGATCAACCCGGACGTCAAGATGAACTACCTGGCCTCGCCGCCGCTGGTGGTCGCCTACGCCCTCGCCGGCAACATGAACATCGACATCGCCAAGGACGCCCTGGGTCAGGACGCCGACGGCAACGATGTCTTCCTCGCCGACATCTGGCCGTCCGAGAAGGAGGTCGCCGACGTCGTCGCGGGCTCCATCGACGAGGCCATGTTCGACAAGGGCTACCAGGACGTCTTCGCGGGCGACCACCGCTGGCAGTCGCTGCCCGTCCCGACCGGCAACACCTTCGAGTGGGACGCCGAGTCCACCTACGTCCGCAAGCCCCCGTACTTCGAGGGCATGGCCAAGACCCCGAGCCCGGTGACCGACATCGCCGGCGCCCGCGTCCTGGCCAAGCTGGGCGACTCGGTCACCACCGACCACATCTCCCCGGCCGGCAACATCAAGCCGGGCACCCCGGCGGCGCAGTACCTGACCGCCAACGGTGTGGAGAAGCGCGACTTCAACTCGTACGGCTCGCGCCGTGGCAACCACGAGGTGATGATCCGCGGCACCTTCGCCAACATCCGTCTGCGCAACCAGATCGCGCCGGGCACCGAGGGCGGCTACACCCGCGACTTCACCCAGGCCGACGGCCCGGTGTCGTTCATCTACGACGCCGCGCAGAACTACCAGGCCGCCGGCACCCCGCTGGTCGTCCTGGCCGGCAAGGAGTACGGCTCCGGCTCGTCCCGTGACTGGGCCGCCAAGGGCACCGCGCTGCTGGGCGTCAAGGCCGTCATCGCCGAGTCGTACGAGCGCATCCACCGCTCGAACCTGATCGGCATGGGCGTCCTGCCGCTGCAGTTCCCGGAGGGCGAGAACGCCGACTCCCTCGGCCTGACCGGCGAGGAGACCTTCTCCTTCACCGGTGTGACCGAGCTCAACGAGGGCCGCACCCCGGCGACCGTCAAGGTCAAGGCGGTCGGCGCGGCCGCGACCATCGAGTTCGACGCGGTCGTCCGCATCGACACCCCCGGTGAGGCGGACTACTACCGCAACGGCGGCATCCTGCAGTACGTGCTGCGCAGCCTGATCGGCTGACAGCCGGGGCGGCGGGGCTGATCCCCCGTCGGTAAAGAGACAGTCAAGAGGCCGGATCGCGTCACTGTGGTCCGGCCTCTTGTGCGTCTCGATCAAATGGACTAAACCTCTGTGTCAGCTTGGTCCAGACCATTTGATGCTGAATCAGAGAAAGCCGCAGGTCTTCTCGTATGCGCATGCTCAGTCGTACCGCTGCCCTCATCGCCGCCGCCACGGTGGCCGCCACGATCGCCGCCCCCACGGCCCAGGCCCAGGACCGTGACAACGGCCCGAAGCTCAAGGGGCAGCGGGTCGGCTACTTCACCCAGTGGGGCGCCGACAGCTCCGCCAAGCGGGTGCAGGAGTCCGGCCAGGCCGGGAAGATCACCGTCATCAACTACGCCTTCGGCAACGTCTCCGCCGACGGCACCTGCTTCGAGACCAACGACGCGGGCCAGGGCGACGCCCTGAACGACTACCAGCGCCCGTTCAGCGCCGCGGAGTCGGTGGACGGCGTGGCCGACACCGCCGACCAGCAGCTCAAGGGCCACTTCAACCAGCTGCGCAAGCTCAAGGCCAAGAACCCGCAGCTGAAGACGGTGATCTCGCTCGGCGGCTGGAGCTGGTCCAAGTACTTCTCGGACGCGGCCGCCACGGACGCCTCCCGCAAGAAGTTCGTCTCCTCCTGCGTCGACCTCTACCTCAAGGGCAACCTGCCCCGCCTCGGTACCGCGGAGGGCGGCACGGGTGTGGCCGCGGGCGTCTTCGACGGCATCGACCTCGACTGGGAGTACCCGGGCGGCGGCGGTGACGAGGGCAACATCGTCCGGCCCGAGGACGGCCGCAACTTCACCCTGCTGGTGCAGGAGTTCCGCCGCCAGCTGGACGCGCTCAGCGGCAAGAAGGGCCCGCACTACCTGCTGACCGCCGCCGTGGCCGCCAACGAGACCGTCGCGGACCGGCTGGAGCTGCCGGAGCTGGCCCGGTCGATCGACTGGCTCAACCTGATGACCTACGACCTGCACGGCCCGTGGGAGGGCAAGGGCCCGACCAACCACCAGGCCAACCTCTACTCCGACCCGCACGACCCCGAGCCGCGCCAGCGCAGCGCGGACAAGGCCGTCGACCACTACGCCCAGCTCGGCCTGCCGTCCCAGCAGACCGTGCTCGGCACGCCGCTCTACGGCCACGGCTGGACGAACGTCCCGGCCGGCAACCGCGACGGCCTGCACCAGCCGGCCAGCAGCGCCGCCCCCGACCTGTCCTACAAGGAGATCAACGCGCTGCCCGGCAAGGTCTACGTCGACCGCGACCACGGCGCGTCCTGGAAGTACGACGGCAGCACCTTCTACAGCTACGACAGCGCCGAGGTGCTCACCGAGAAGGCCCGCTACGCCCGTTGGAACGACCTGGCCGGTGTGATGGTCTGGTCGCTGGACGGCGACGACGCCCAGGGCAGCGGGATCGCCGCCCTGGACCGCGGTCTGCGCGGCAACTGAGGCCCGCCGCAGGCTGACAGGCCCCGCAAACCGAGGACCCCGCCGCGAACGTTCGCGGCGGGGTCCTCCCTTCGGACGGCCGGGCTCAGCCGCGGTCGCAGGCCTGCGCGGAGAGCGCCCGGGCCAGGTCGTCACGGCACTCCAGCACCAGCCGGCGCAGCGCGGGCGCGGCGCCCGGGTGGCCGTCGAGCCAGCCGTCCACCTCGGCCAGGGTCTGCTCGCTGGTCTGCGCGCGGGGGAAGAAGCCGCCGACGATCCGCATCGCGATCTCGATCGTGCGCTCGGCCCAGACCCGCTCCAGCAGCTTGAAGTACGGCGCCGCGTACAACGCGGTGAGGTCGCGGTGGGCGGGCACCGCGAAGCCCGCGATGTTCGCCTCGACCAGGGCGTTGGGCAGTTCGTCCGAGTCGATCACGGCCGACCAGGCGGCGGCCTTGGCCTCGGCGGTCGGCCGGGCGGCCAGGCACTCGGTGTACTGCCGCTTCCCACTGGCGGTGTGGTCGGCCTTCAGCTCCTCGGCCAGCTCCTCGTCGGTGGCCTGGCCGGCCACCGCCAGTGCCAGCCAGAGCGACCAGCGCAGCTCCTGGTCCACGTCCAGGCCGTCGATCCGGGCGGTGCCGGCCAGCAGACCGCGCACCAGGCCGAGGTGCTCGGAACCACTGGCGGTCTGCGCCAGGAAGCGGGCCCAGGCCAGCTGGTGGTCGCTGCCGGGGGCGGCGGCGCGCAGCTCGCGCAGCGCGCCGTCGGCCAGCAGCCGGCCGCCCTCGCCGCGCCAGGCCGGGTCGGCGTACAGGTCGACGGCGCTCCTGGCCTGCTGGTGCAGTGACTGCAGCACGCCGATGTTGGACTCCTGCCCGGCGAAGCGCAGCACCAGGGCGACGTAGTCGTGGGCCGGCATCAGGCTGTCGCGGGTCAGGTTCCACACCGCGGACCAGGCGAGCGCCCGGGCCAGGTCGCTCCGGATGTCGCCGAGACCGGTGCGCAGCGTCTCCAACGACTCGGCGTCGAAACGGATCTTGCAGTACGTCAGGTCGTCGTCGTTGAGCAGCACCAGCGCGGGCCGGGCGCGGCCGACGGCCTCGGCGACCACGGTGCGGGCGCCGGTGACGTCCAGCTCGATCCGCTCGGTGCGCACCAGCGTGCCGTCGGCGTCCCGGTCGTAGAGGCCGACCGCGATCCGGTGCGGGCGCAGGGTCTCGCCGTCCTGGAGGAGGGCGAGTTCGGTGATCCGGCCCTCGGAGTCCACCGTGACCTGCGGGGTGAGCGAGTTGACACCGGCGGTCTGCAGCCAGGTGGCGGCCCAGGACTTGAGGTCGCGGCCGCTGGTCTCCTCCAGGATGTCCAGCAGGTCGGTGAGTTCGGTGTTGCCGAAGGCATGCCGCTTGAAGTAGCGGCGGGCGCCCTCGAAGAAGGCCTCCGAACCGGCGTACGCCACCAGTTGCTTGAGCACCGAGGCGCCCTTGGCATAGGTGATGCCGTCGAAGTTGAGCTTGGCGTCCTCGAGGTCGCGGATGTCCGCGGTGATCGGGTGGGTGGTCGGGAACTGGTCCTGCCGGTAGGCCCAGGCCTTGCGCTGGTTGGCGAAGGTGACCCAGGCGCCGGAGTAGCGGGTGCGGGCGCCGATCAGCGCGTAGGAGCCCATGAAGTCGGCGAACGACTCCTTCAGCCACAGGTCGTCCCACCAGCGCATGGTGACCAGGTCGCCGAACCACATGTGGGCCATCTCGTGCAGGATGACGTTGGCCCGGCTCTCGTAGGCGGCGTCGGTGACCCTCGAACGGAAGATGAACTCCTCGCGGAAGGTCACGCAGCCCGGGTTCTCCATCGCGCCGATGTTGTACTCGGGCACGAAGGCCTGGTCGTACTTGCCGAAGGGGTACGGGTAGTCGAACTCCTCGTGGAAGAAGTCGAGTCCGAGCTTGGTGACGCCGAGGATCTCGTCCGCGTCGAAGTAGGGCGCGAGCGACTTGCGGCACAGCGCGGAGAGCGGGATCTCCAGGGTGGTGCCGTCGGGCAGCACGCGGCTGTAGTGGTCGCGGGCGACGTGGTACGGGCCGGCGACGACGGCGGTCAGATAGGTGGAGATCGGCTGGGTGGGGGCGAACTCCCAGACGCGGGCGGCGCCTTCGTCGGTCACGCGCTCGTGGACGGCGTTGGACCGGACGTCCCAGGCGGCCGGCGCGGCGACGGTGAAGGTGAACGGCGCCTTCAGGTCGGGCTGTTCGAAGTCGGCGAAGACCCGGCGGGCGTCGGCCGGCTCGTAGTGGGTGTAGAGGTAGGTCTCGCCGTCCACCGGGTCGGTGAAGCGGTGCAGGCCCTCGCCGGTGCGGCTGTACGCGCAGTCGGCGTCCACGACGAGGACGTTCTCCGCGGCCAGGCCGTCGACGTGCACCCGGGCGCCGTCGAAGGCGGTGGCCGGGTCGAGCGCGCGGCCGTTGAGGACGACCGAGCGCACGGTGGGGGCGAGCAGGTCGAGGAAGGTCGAGGCGCCCGGCTCGGTGCAGCGGAAGGCGATCGTGGTGGTGGAGCGGAAGGTGGCGGCCGCCGGGTCGGGGGCGGAGGTCACGTCCAGCCGGACCTGGTAGCCGTCCACGGCCAGGATGCTGGCCCGCTGCTGGGCTTCGTCGCGGCTCAGGTTCTTACCCGGCACGGCGGTACTCCTTTGTCCGGCTCGCATGGTGGTGCGTTCATCGGGTGATGCGGTCTGGGTGCGGTGTCGTACGCACCGATGGCATCCTTTCACGGCTCGCCACGCCGGTACCATTGCACAGGCCGACTCCGTCGTCCCGGAATCAGCGGTGCGGGGCGGGCGTTGGGTCCGGGGAAGACCCCGTGCGGGGCCCGCCTCACCACTCACGAAGGACGACAGCCGTGACGACTGCCGCTGAGCGCAAGACCGCCGACTTCTGGTTCGACCCGGCCTGCCCGTGGGCCTGGATGACGTCCCGCTGGCTGATCGAGGTCCAGCAGCTCCGCCCGGTGGACGTGAACTGGCACGTGATGAGCCTGTCCGTGCTGAACGAGCACCGTGATCTTCCGCAGGAGTACCGCGACCTGCTGGACAACGCCTGGGGCGCGGTCCGGGTCTGCGTCGCCGCCGCCCAGAAGCACGGGGAGGAGGTGCTCGGGCGGCTCTACACCGAGCTGGGCACCCGCTTCCACAACCAGGCCCTGCCGCAGAACCGCGAGACCGTCGAGGCCGCCCTGGTCGCGGCCGGCCTGCCGGCCGAGCTGGCCGACGCGGCCGACACCGACGCGTACGACGAGGCCCTGCGCGCCTCGCACCAGGAGGGCATCACCCTGGTCGGCGAGGACGTCGGCACCCCGGTGATCGCGGTCGAGGGCGTGGACGGCGAGCGGGTCGCCTTCTTCGGCCCGGTGGTCACCCCGGCCCCGCGCGGCGAGGCCGCCGCCCGGCTGTGGGACGGCACCCTGCTGGTCGCCTCCACCCCCGGCTTCTACGAGATCAAGCGCACCCGCACGGCGGGCCCGTCCTTCGAGTAGCCCCGGCAGCGCACAGCACGAGGGCCCGGTACCGACGCGAGCGGTACCGGGCCCTCGTGCTGTGCCGTTCTCAGTGCGCCCGGGCGTCCCGGCGCTGCTTGAGCAGGCCCGCCGCGGACAGTACGGCGACCAGCACACCGGCCGCGTACAGCTGTTGCCGGTTGCCCTCGGTGGTGGTCATCAGCCCGAGGATGCCGACCACGGCGGCCATCGCGATCCAGGTCAGGTACGGGTAGCCCCACATCCTGACGCTGAGCAGCTCGGGTGCCTCGCGCTCCAGCCGGCGGCGCATCCGCAGCTGGACGACGCAGATGAACAGCCAGACCACCAGGATGGCGACGCCGGTGGTGTTCATCAGCCAGGTGAAGACGGTGTCCGGCCAGAACTTGGCGGCCAGGACCGCGGCGAAGCCGAACAGGCAGGAGGCCAGCACGGCCCGCCGGGGCACCCCGCCGCCGACCTTCGCCAGCGCCTTGGGCCCCTGGCCGCGGCCGACCAGCGAGTACGCCATCCGGGAGGCGCCGTAGATGTTGGCGTTCATCGCGGAGAGCAGGGCGATCAGCACCACGGCCTCCATGATCGTCCCGGCACCGGGCACGCCCAGGTGGCGCAGGACCGTCACGTAGGGGCCGTTCTGCACGACCGCCGGGTCCTTCCAGGAGACCAGGGTGACGACCAGGGCCATCGAGCCGATGTAGAAGATCGCGATGCGCCAGACCGCCGTGCGCACCGCGTTGGCGACGTTCTTCTTGGGGTCGTCGGACTCGGCGGCGGCGATGGTGACGGTCTCCAGACCGCCGTAGGCGAACACCGAGGCGAGCAGGCCGACGATCAGCCCGCTGACGCCGGTGGGCAGGAAGCCGCCCTGGCCGGTGAGGTTGTGGGTGCCGGGCGCGCCAGGGCCGAGCACGCCGGCGACGCCGAGCGCGCCGAGCACCAGGAAGGCGATGATCGCGGCGACCTTGATGGCGGCGAACCAGAACTCGAACTCGCCGAAGTTCTTCACCGCGGTGAGGTTGCTGGCGCAGAAGAAGACCATGAACAGGGCGACCCAGACCCAGGACGAGACGCCGGGGACCCAGCCGTTGACGATCCGCCCGGCGGCGGTGGCCTCGGCGGCGACGCCGCAGCAGAGCATCACCCAGTACATCCAGCCGGCGGTGATCCCGGCCCAGGGACCGAGCTCCTTCTCGGCGTGCACGGAGAAGGAGCCGGAGGCCGGGCGCGCGGCCGACATCTCGCCGAGCATCCGCATGATCAGCATGACCAGCAGGCCGGAGAAGGCGAACGCCAGGATGATGGCGGGCCCGGCCGCCGCGATGCCCGCCCCGGAGCCGACGAAGAGGCCGGCGCCGATCACCCCGCCCAGCGCGATCATCGAGAGGTGACGCTGCTTGAGGCCGTGGGAGAGCTGCTGGCCGCCGGCCGGGGAAGCGGTGGAGGTCGTCCCCGGCGTCGACGGCGCGGTGGTACGGGCCATGAGGGTGGATCCAGACTGTTCGGAATGCGGTGCGATTTGCCCAATATCCGGTGACACGGCTGTCCATGCCAAGAATGCCCCATTCCGGACCACGATGCGGACCGGCCGGTGACGGTAAGCGGCACAGGAGGTCACATTGCGTCGTCTCGGCCGGACCCGACAACGTCCGCCCGCGGGGGTTTGTCAGGTTCCCCGACGGTGACGAAGTGGATCAGCGCGTAGGTTCACAGATGTTCACTCACCTGATCATCCGATCGCCGACCCGTCCCCACCGTGCGGAGGAACCCCGATGGCCACTGCCAGCACCCCGATACCGAGCCGCGCCGTTCTGGCCGACCTGCTGCCCGCCGCGAGCACCCGGCTGGGCGCCCAGGTCCGCGACCTGGCCCTGGTGGCCGGCGGCGCCGCCCTGACCGGTGTGGCCGCCCAGCTCTCGGTGAACATCCCCGGCTCGCCGGTGCCCGTCACCGGCCAGACCTTCGCCGCGCTGCTGGTCGGCACCGCGCTGGGGGCCCGCCGGGGCATCGCCTCGCTCGGCCTCTACCTGCTCGCCGGCCTGGCGGGCCTGCCCTGGTTCGCCGAGGGCACCTCCGGCTGGGCGATGCCCTCGCTCGGCTATGTGCTCGGCTTCGTCCTCGCGGCCGGCCTCACCGGCGCGCTGGCCCGCCGCGGCGCCGACCGCACCCCCCTGAACACCGCCGCCACCATGGTCCTCGGCAGCCTCGCCATCTACGCCGTCGGCGTGCCGTACCTGGCCTTCTCGCTGGACGTCCCGCTGGCCCGGGCCGCCGAGCTGGGCCTCTACCCGTACCTGGTCGGCGACGCCCTGAAGGCCGCCTTCGCGGCCGGGGCCCTGCCGCTCGCCTGGAAGCTCCTCGGCCGCCGCTGAGCGCCCCCTGCGCGGCCCGGGCGCGCGCGCATGCCACACTCATGGGCATGCGCGTGTACCTGGGCTCCGACCATGCCGGATACGAACTGAAGAACCACCTCGTGGAGTGGCTGAAGGAGGCCGGCCACGAGCCCGTCGACTGCGGGCCGCACATCTACGACGCCGCCGACGACTACCCGCCGTTCTGTCTGCGGGCCGCCGAGCGCACCGCCGCCGACCCGCAGGCGCTGGGCATCGTGATCGGTGGCTCGGGCAACGGCGAGGCGATCGCCGCCAACAAGGTCAAGGGCGTGCGGGCGGCGCTGGCCTGGAGCGAGCAGACCGCCGCGCTCGGCCGCGAGCACAATAACGCCAACGTGGTCTCCATCGGCGGCCGGATGCACACCCGGGAGGAGGCGACCAAGTTCGTCGAGGTCTTCCTCAACACCCCGTACAGCGGCGACGAGCGGCACACCCGCCGGATCGAGATGCTGAGCGACTACGAGACCACCGGCGAGCTCCCGCCCATCCCGGCCCATCACCCGCAGGGCTGATCACCCCTCCCGACTCCTTGACGGCCGGCCGCGTGTCCCCACCGCGGCCGGCCGTCGTGCGTGCGGTGGAGCGAGCACCGGCGGCGGAGTCACCGACGCTGTCACCGCCGCCGTCACCGGCCCCGCCGACGGCTGTGTCACCGGCTGTGTCATCGGCCACAGCGCCCACGGCGCCCACTCCGCCTGGCCGGCGCGCAAACAATGGTGCGCGCGGGGCGCAGGCGCCGTCCGTGTGGTTCGTACGCCCAACCGGCGCATGCTTCCTGACGCAGCGGCTGCGACCGCCGCAATCGGCCGAAACCCGCTGACGCGCCCGCGCCACGCCGCTGCCGCCCGTGCGCGAGCCGTCGACGCCGACCCGTACCGCTGGATAGGGTCGGGCCCCATGGCTGGCAGACCGCCGGGCGCACCGCCCCAGACGACTGCGACGAGGCCCGGCGCCGCTGTGGTGTCGGACCCCGTGACGGCCCGGTTGCGCAAGAGGCTCCGCCGGGTCCGCCGAAGGCTGCGCACCGCCGGTGTCGACTACTTCCGCGGCGGCGCCGCCGACTGGCCCGTGCTCTGCGCACTGTCCCTGCTGGTCCCGCTGCTGATCCTGCTCAACATCTGGATCCCCGCCTGGGCCCCGCCCACCTCCCTGGTGCTGCCCATCCTGGCCGCCGCCCTGCTGCTTCGCCCCGGCTCCCTGGTGGTGCTGTACGCGCTGGCCGCGCTCGGCCTCTCCGCCGAGTCCGTCATCCACACCGGCCAGCGGGTCGCCAGCGAGAACCCGGACGCCTACACCTACGGCGTCACCCCCGGCGCCGCCCTGGTGGTCGGTGCGGCCGGGGTCGGCGGTCTGCTGCTGGCCCAGTTCCGCAGCCGGGTCGGCGTGCCCTGGTGGGGTGGCTCGACCATGCTCTTCGACCTGCGCGAGCGGCTGCGGGTGCAGAGCCGCGTCCCCGAGCTGCCCGCGGGCTGGCACGCCGACATGGCGCTGCGCCCGGCCGGCGGGCAGTCCTTCTCCGGGGACTTCGTGGTCGCCGCCCGGACCGGCCCCGGCCAGCGGGTGCTGGAGGTGGTCCTCGCGGACGTCTCCGGCAAGGGCATGGACGCCGGCTCCCGGGCGCTGCTGCTCTCCGGCGCCTTCGGCGGCCTGGTCGGTTCGCTGCCCGCGCACGACTTCCTCCCCGCCGCCAACGGCTACCTGCTCCGCCAGTCCTGGGAGGAGGGCTTCGCCACCGCCGTCCACCTGGTGCTCGACCTGGACACCGGTGAGTACGAGCTGCTCTCGGCCGGGCACCTGCCGGGCATGCAGCGGCTCGCGGGCGCGGGGTGCTGGGAGATCAAGGAGGCCACCGAGGGCCCGTTGCTCGGCATCTACGACGGCGCCAAGTTCGAGGGCGTCCGCGGTCGGCTGAACCGCGGTGACGTGCTGCTGCTCTGCACCGACGGCATGGTGGAGGCGCCCGGCCGGGACCTCTCCGAGGGGATGGACCGGCTGATGGGCGAGGCCGACCGGCTGGTCCCCGGCAGCGGTCCCGACGCCGGCAGCGGCGCGGCCTCCCGGCTGATCGAGACGGTCGCCCGGGACATCAACGACGACCGCGCGGTGCTGCTGCTCTGGCGTGACTGACGCCTCCTCGGCCGCCCTTGAACGGGGCACATGCCAAGGGCAGCCGCTGTCAAGCCTGGTAGCTGATCTTCAGCCATTTCCGGTCCACCGTCAGCAGAGCGGACCAGCCTGTTCCGCTCCGGCCCGCCGGGCGTTTTCCGGCCGCTCAGCGGCGCCCCGCCGATGTTTCGTCAGAACGACTCGACTATCGTCTCGGTCGGCGGAAAGTCGTCTCGCATCGCAGGATATCGGCGTTCGACTGACAGTCAGACCTTTACGCAATCGGCACGTTCGACCACACTGAGTCCGGGCGGGACTGGTCAGGATTCGGGGGATGGGGGGCGTCACGTGCGGCAGGACAGACACCGTGCGGCCATAGCGGGCTCCCTCTCCGACCGCGACGTGTCGGACGATCCCCAATTCCGCCTCGGGACCGTCGGACAGGCCGGGGTCCGGCTTCGCAGGGGCTGCCAGCCGATGGCGTCCCGCTATGAAACGAGGAAGTGAGTCCGGGTGGCACTCTCCGTCTCCGCGCTGGTCCTGTTCGGCGTCATCTGCCTGATCTTCATCCGCAACAAGCAGCTGAAAGTCGGGCACGCCATCCTGGCCGCCCTCTTCGGCTTCATGCTCAACCAGAGCACGGCCGCCAAGCCGATCCAGGACTTCCTGAGCCAGATCGCCAAGAGCATCTCCAACATCGCCGGCTGACCGGCCGGGCCCCCGGTGGGGCCGGTGGGGGAGGGGGCCGTCCGTGCGCGTCACCGGCCGGCCCGTCTGGCCTGCCGCCAGCGGCTGAACAGTCCCCGGGGGCGCGCCGCCGCCGGGGTCCCGGGGCGGGTCGGGGCGGGCGTCAGGGCGCCCGCCGACGAGCTCTCCGGGCCCGGGTCCGCAGCGCCCGGGGCCGCCAGCAGGACGAACAGCCGGGCCCAGCAGAGCCGTTCACCACGCGGCCAGTCCAGCGCGCGCAGCGCCGCCGACGCCGCCTCCGACACCTCCCCGTTCACCCTGACCTCGGCGACGTCGTCCCCCGACTTGCCGCCGAGGAACAGCTTCACCCCGTGCAGCCTCCGGCCGGCCAGCTCCGGCAGCAGCGCGGGCGCCAGCGCGGGCAGCACCCGGTGCTCCGCCAGCCAGCCCGCCAGCCGCTCGTTGCCGAAGCCGAAGACCGCCGCCGGCCCCTGGACGGCGTGCCAGCCGGGCAGTTCGGGGTGGTCGGCGTGGTCGGCGAGCCCACCGTGCCCGTCCCGCAGCTCCACCAGCACCGAGGCGGTGGTGGTCGCCCACATCCGCACCGCGTTGGCGAGCTTCTCCTCCTCGGTCTTCCCGAGCCCCGCCGCGCAGTCCCAGACCACCGGCGCGTCGGCGCGGCCCAGGTGCAGCACGAAGCCCAGGTCGACATGGCCGGCGCCCTCGTCGCCGGGGTGCTCCCGGACGGCCACCGCGGTCGTCCCCGGGCCCCGGACCACCTCGCCGTCGGCGGTGAACTCCTGCCCGAGGCGCGCCATCTCGCGGACCACACAGCGCTGTATGACGGCCAGTCGGTCCTGGGGACGCACCGGAACTCCTTCACCTCGGGTTCGCAACGCTCTCGAACTACGGTCGAACGCCGCCGAGGCTATCGGCCCGGAGCCCCGCCGGGAAACTGTCGCGGGGTCATGACGCGGGGCCCTCCGGTCGCGGGAATGCCCTGTATGCACCATTTTGGGTAGCGGTAACCGTAGGCCACCGCCTGGAGAACCCGCATGCCCCGCACCGACCCGAGGCCGTCTCCGCTGCTCCCGCCCGCCCCGGACGGCTCCGCTCCGGACGGCTTCGGCCCGGTCGGAGCCGCTGCGGCCGGACCCGGTCCGCTCGGGCCCGGCCTGCTCGGGTCCGGCCTGGTCGCCGAGATCGAGGCGTACCTGGCCTCACTGCCCGCCCCCGCGCGCACCCCGCCGCCGTACGTCTGTCCGCTCGGCTCCGCCCTGAGCCCCTGGCACGCCGGCTGGCCGCTGCCCAGGGCCACCCTGCTCGACCGGGTGCTCCGCCGCCCGGCCCGCCCGGTGCCGGTGACCGCCGCCGACCACCTGCGGCTCGCCTCCCGCTACATCGGCGCCTTCGGCTGGGTGCAGGGCGCGATGTGGGACACCGCCGGCCGGGTCTGCCTGCTCGGCGCCCAGGCCGCGGTCCTGGCCCACGGCTACGGGACCCCGGTCACCGTCCGCATCGCCAGGGTCCAGCTGATGGAGGTGCTGCACGCCACCGGCCGTCCGGTCGCCTCCCCGGACGAGTTCAACGACCGCCCCGCGACAAGACAGTCCGACATCCACCGGCTGCTCGACCGCGCCGCCGCCCGCGCGCTGCGACTGGGACTCTGAAGACCCGGGCGGCGTCCGACCGGCCCTGACGGACCCTCGGGAACGCGAACGGCCCCGGGGAGACGGTGACCGTCTCCCCGGGGCCGGGCAGTTGGAGCGGGCGACGAGAATCGAACTCGCGTGACTAGTTTGGAAGACTAGGGCTCTACCATTGAGCTACGCCCGCATGATCCTCCGGCCGTCGCCGGACGGAAGGTCGGGGAACAGCGTACCTGGTCCGGTCGGCTGCGCGCACACCACATTCGTTCCAAGGGCCTCGGACATGTCGCCGAACGGGGAGGGCCCGGCGTGTACGCTTCCTCTCGGCACCACGGGGTGTGGCGCAGTTTGGTAGCGCGTCCGCTTTGGGAGCGGAAGGCCGTCGGTTCGAATCCGGTCACCCCGACAGTGTGCGGCAGGGTCTCGCCGTCGGCGGGGCCCTGTTGTCGTTTCCCCGCCCGGTCCGGCATCGTGGGTCGTTGATTTTTCACCCAAATGCTGGAGCCCCGATGAGGATGAGTCCCAAGATCGCGGTCGGAGTCGTCTTCGTCGCCTCGCTGTTCATGTCGATCATGGACACCACGATCGTCAACGTCGCGCTGCCCGCGATCGGCCGCCAGTTCGGCACCGACCCGGCCGGGGTCGGCGTGATCAACGTCGGCTACCTGGTCAGCCTGGCGGTCTTCGTCCCGCTCTCCGGCTGGCTGGGGGACCGCTTCGGCACCCGCCGGGTCTTCCTCGTCGCGCTCGCCCTGTTCACCCTCGCCTCGCTGCTCTGCGGCGCGGCCGGCTCGATGACCTCGCTCACCCTCTACCGGATCTTCCAGGGCGCGGCCGGCGGCCTGCTCACCCCGGTCGGGATGACCATGCTCTTCCGCGCCTTCCCGCAGGAGGAGCGGATGCGGGCGACCAGGATCCTGATGCTGCCGACCGCCGTCGCGCCCGCCGCGGGGCCGGTGCTCGGCGGCTGGCTGGTGGACGGCTGGTCCTGGCACTGGGTCTTCATCGTGAACGTCCCGGTCGGCATCGCCGCGCTGGTCTTCGGCCTGCTCTTCCTGCCCGACTACCGCGCCGAGCGGGCCGGCCGGTTCGACGCGGCCGGGTTCCTGCTCTCCGCGGTCGGCTTCGGCGCCGCGATGTACGCGCTCTCCGAGGGCGCGTCCGAGGGCTGGGCCAGCGCGCGGATCCTGGTGTCGGCGCTCGTCGGCCTGCTCGCGCTGGTGGCCCTGGTGGTGGTCGAACTGCGCCTCCCGGAGCCGATGCTCGACCTGCGGCTCTTCCGGGACCGGATCTTCCGCACCACCAACCTGCTCTCGCTGTTCTCCGGCGCCGCCTTCCTCGGCATGCTCTACCTCTTCCCGCTGCTGATGCAGGACGCGCTCGGCATGGACGCCCTGCACAGCGGTCTGATGGTGTTCCCCGAGGCGCTCGGCGTGATGCTCGCCTCCCAGGTGGCGAGCCGGCTCTACCCGAGGATCGGCCCGCGCCGGATCCTGGCCGCCGGTGCCGTCGTGGTGGCCGGCTGCCTCGCCCTGATGGCCGCCATCGGCCCGGACAGCAACCTCTGGGCGGTGCGCGCGCTGATGTTCGTGACCGGCTTCGCGATGGCGCACGTCTTCATGCCCTCGCAGACCGCCGCCTTCGCCACCATCACCCCGCGCTCCACCGGCGCCGCCTCCACCCTCTACAACGCGCAGCGCCAGCTCGGCTCCGCGCTCGGGGTCGCGGTGCTCGGCACCGTGCTGACCGCCGTCGGAGCCGTCACCGTGAACGCTTCGGGTACGCCTGTGGCGAACCTTGCCGCCTACCGCGCCGCCTTCCTGACCGCCGCCGGTCTGGCCCTGGCCGCGGCCGTGATCGCCTTGCTGGTAAGGGATTCCGACGCCGTCGCCACCATGCGGCAGGTACCGGCCGGGGGTACCGGGGGCCAGGTTTCGGAGCCGGCCGCGGAGCCCGCCGCGAAGGCCTGAGCGGCCGCCGGCGGCGGTGACCTGGCGTCCGCCTTTCGTGGTACCGGTAGGATGGGGCGCTGGCGGTAGTCCCTGCGGCGTCCACCCAGGTCAACCGCATGAGGGCGAGGAGTCACGCTCACCGTCCACCCCCCACGGGAGATGCAGCTCCAACCGCCCATCGCCCGTCTCGCCCGACCCGCATCAACCGGCCTCGGCCGGCGGCCGGGAAGGGCGGAGGCAACCTGACCGCAAGCCCATAGGAGACCTAACCGTGAAGAGCGCCGTCGAGACTCTGAACCCGACCCGGGTTCGACTCACCGTCGAGGTGCCCTTCGAGGAGCTCAAGCCCAGCCTCGACGCGGCGTACAAGAAGATCAACCAGCAGGTCTCGGTCCCGGGCTTCCGCAAGGGCAAGATCCCGAACCGGGTCATCGACCAGCGCTTCGGCCGTGGTGCCGTGCTGGAAGAGGCTGTCAACGACGCCCTGCCGCGCTTCTACACGCAGGCCGTCGACGAGGGCAAGATCGAGGTCCTCGGCCAGCCCGACATCACCAACATCGAGGGTGTCGAGAAGATCGCCGATGGCGGCGACCTGAAGTTCACCGCCGAGGTGGACATCCGTCCGGAGATCACCCTGCCGGACTTCTCGACCATCGAGGTGACGGTCGACCCGATCGTCGTCACCGACGAGGACATCGACAAGTCGCTGGAGCAGCTGCGCGAGCGCTTCTCCTCGGTCAAGGACGTCGAGCGCGCCGCGGCCGCCGGCGACATCGTGGTCGTCGACCTGATCGCCAAGGTCGACGGTGAGGTGCCGGAGGACGGCACCGCCAACGGCGTCAGCTACGAGATCGGCTCGGGCCGCCTGATCGACGGCATCGACGATGCCGTCGTGGGCCTGGAGGCCGGTGGCACCGCCACCTTCGAGACCGAGCTCAAGGGCGGCACCCAGGCGGGCAAGACCTCCGAGGTCACCGTCACCGTCACCGCCGTCCAGGAGAAGGAGCTGCCGGAGCTGGACGACGAGTTCGCCCAGCTGGCCAGCGAGTTCGACACCCTGGACGAGCTGCGCGCCGACTCCCGCAAGCGCCTCGAGCGCATGAAGGAGTACGACCAGGCCACCCAGGCCCAGGAGAAGGTCCTGGACGCGCTGCTGGCGCTGGTCGAGATCGAGTTCCCGGAGAAGCTCCTCAAGGACGAGATCGAGACCCGCAAGCACAACCTCGAGCACCACCAGCTGGAGCCGATGGGCCTCGACCTCGCCTCGTACCTGGAGACCCAGGGCAAGACCGAGGAGGAGTTCCTGGCGGAGACCGAGGAGCAGGCGAAGAAGGGCATCAAGACCCAGTTCGTCCTGGACCAGATCGTCGCCGACGAGGAGCTGGGTGTTAACCAGGAGGAGCTCACCGAGCACCTCATCCGCCGCGCCGCCGGCTCGGGCCTGACCCCGGACCAGTTCGCGCAGCAGGTCGTCCAGGGTGGCCAGGTGCCGCTGCTGGTCGGCGAGGTCGCCCGCGGCAAGGCGCTCGCCACCGTGGTCGAGGCCGCCAAGGTGGTCGACACCGAGGGCAACGTCGTCGACTTCGCGGACGACGAGGAGACCGACGAGTCCGGCGAGACCGTCGAGGCCGCCGCCGAGACCCCGGCCGTCGAGGCCGAGGCCGAGGAGAAGACCGAGGCCTGATCGCCCCGGTCGCCCTGACGTGACAGCGGGCCCGGACGCCGTACGTGGTGTCCGGGCCCGCTGTGCGTTCCCCCGGGGCGCCGCGCGGACCCTGCGCTCACAGCGAACAGTTCTGCGTGAGGGATTCTGCGGCCCGGCCTGCGCGTTAGGGTCCTTGGACAGCAACAATCACGACGTGATACCCGGAAGCTGTGCGACAGCGTGACGGCCGTGGAGCGACCGTCCAAAACGACTGAGCAGGTGGCTAAGTGACGTTCCCGCAGATGCAGATGCCTGGCCCGATGGCGCCGCACGCCGCCTCTGGTGACGTGCTCGGCGGCCTGGGGGACCAGGTCTACAACCGGCTGCTCAACGAGCGGATCATCTTCCTCGGCCAGCAGGTCGACGACGACATCGCCAACAAGATCACCGCCCAGCTGCTGCTGCTGGCCGCGGACCCGGACAAGGACATCTTCCTTTACATCAACTCCCCGGGCGGCTCGATCTCGGCCGGCATGGCGATCTACGACACCATGCAGTACATCAAGAACGACGTCGTCACCATCGCGATGGGCATGGCCGCCTCGATGGGCCAGTTCCTGCTGACCGCCGGCGCCAAGGGCAAGCGCTTCTCGCTGCCGAACGCCAACATCCTGATGCACCAGCCGTCCGCCGGCCTCGGCGGTTCGGCCACCGACATCCGCATCCAGGCCGAGCAGCTGCTCCGCACCAAGAAGCGGATGTCCGAGCTGATCGCCTTCCACAGCGGCCAGTCCTTCGAGCAGATCACCGCGGACTCCGACCGCGACCGCTGGTTCACGCCCGAGGAGGCCCTGGAGTACGGCCTGATCGACGCGATCATGCACAGCGCCGCGGACGTCCCCGGCGGCGGCGGCACCGGCGCCTGAGCCTCGGCCCGGCCGACGAGACCACAGCCACAACGCTCCGGAGGACAAGAACCCCCATGAACATCCCCAGCCTCTCCAGCGCCAAGTCGCGCGTCGAGGACATGCGTGCCGAGGGCCGCTACATCGTTCCGCGCTTCGTCGAGCGCACCTCGCAGGGCGTCCGTGAGTACGACCCCTACGCGAAGCTGTTCGAGGAGCGCATCATCTTCCTCGGCTCGCAGGTGGACGACGTCTCCGCGAACGACATCATGGCGCAGCTGCTGTGCCTGGAGTCGATGGACCCGGACCGCGAGATCCAGATGTACATCAACTCGCCCGGCGGTTCGTTCACGGCCCTGACGGCCATCTACGACACCATGCAGTACGTGAAGCCGGACATCACCACCGTCTGCATGGGCCAGGCGGCCTCCGCGGCGGCCGTGCTGCTCGCGGCCGGCACCCCCGGCAAGCGGATGGCGCTGCCGAACGCCCGGATCCTGATCCACCAGCCGTACACCGAGACCGGCCGCGGCCAGGTCTCCGACCTGGAGATCCAGGCCAAGGAGATCTTCCGGATGCGCGAGCAGCTGGAGGAGATGCTCTCCAAGCACTCCAAGAAGCCGGTGGAGCAGGTGCGCGACGACATCGAGCGCGACAAGATCCTCACCGCCGAGGAAGCCCTCGAGTACGGTCTGATCGACCAGATCATCTCCACCCGCAAGTCCTCGCTGACCTCCTGAGGCCGGCACCTTCCTTCCTGGCCCGCCATCGGGCGGGAGGGGTCCAGGGGCGGGGCGCGCAAGCCGTTGCGCGCCCCGCCTCCGGCACACCGGCGGCATCGGTGTCGGCATCTGTTCGGTATCAATTCGCCCAGGGCGTAGGGCAGACCTGGCGAAGAGGACGGAATCAGGGGCCCGGCAGAGTACCGTCGGATAGCGAGACCGATCGCCGACGGCGTTGACGGTCCACAGCACCAGGCCCCGGAACCCCCGCGGGGCCCCTGGCGAAGGGGAAGCACCTCGTGGCACGCATCGGAGACGGTGGCGACCTGCTCAAGTGCTCGTTCTGCGGCAAGTCGCAGAAGCAGGTGAAGAAGCTGATCGCCGGCCCAGGCGTGTACATCTGCGACGAGTGCATCGACCTGTGCAACGAGATCATCGAGGAGGAGCTCGCCGAGACCTCCGAGGTGCGTTTCGAGGAGCTTCCGAAGCCGCGCGAGATCTACGAGTTCCTGGACCAGTACGTGGTCGGCCAGGACCTCGCCAAGAAGGCGCTGTCGGTGGCCGTCTACAACCACTACAAGCGTGTCCAGGCCGGCGAGGCGGGCCGCAGTGGCGGCAACGGCCGTGAGGACGCCATCGAGCTGGCGAAGTCCAACATCCTGCTGCTCGGGCCGACCGGCTCCGGCAAGACGCTGCTGGCGCAGACGCTGGCCCGGATGCTGAACGTGCCGTTCGCGATCGCCGACGCCACCGCGCTGACCGAGGCCGGGTACGTCGGCGAGGACGTCGAGAACATCCTGCTGAAGCTGATCCAGGCGGCCGACTACGACGTCAAGAAGGCCGAGACCGGGATCATCTACATCGACGAGATCGACAAGGTCGCCCGCAAGAGCGAGAACCCGTCGATCACCCGGGACGTCTCCGGCGAGGGCGTGCAGCAGGCGCTGCTGAAGATCCTGGAGGGCACCACCGCCTCGGTGCCGCCGCAGGGCGGGCGCAAGCACCCGCACCAGGAGTTCATCCAGATCGACACCACCAACGTGCTGTTCATCGTGGGCGGTGCGTTCGCCGGCCTGGAGCGGATCATCGAGGGCCGGGCGGGTGCCAAGGGCATCGGCTTCGGCGCCAACATCCGCTCCAAGCGGGAGTCGGACGCCAGCGACCACTTCCGTCAGGTGATGCCGGAGGACCTGGTCAAGTTCGGCATGATCCCGGAGTTCATCGGCCGGCTGCCGGTGATCACCAGCGTGCACAACCTGGACCGCGAGGCGCTGCTGCAGATCCTCACCGAGCCGAAGAACGCGCTGGTCAAGCAGTACCGCAAGCTCTTCGAACTGGACGGCGTGGAGCTGGAGTTCTCCCGGGACGCACTGGAGGCCATCGCCGACCAGGCGATCCTGCGCGGCACCGGCGCGCGCGGGCTGCGGGCCATCATGGAGGAGGTGCTGATGTCCGTGATGTACGAGGTCCCCTCGCGCCAGGACGTCGCCCGCGTGGTGGTCACCGGGGACGTCGTCTCCAAGCACGCCATCCCGACCCTCGTCCCGCGCGACATGATCAAGCGGGAGCGGCGCGAGAAGAGCGCCTGACCCGGGTCTGACGGAAGAGCCCCGCACCGGCCGGTGCGGGGCTCTTGCCGTGCGGGGAGGGCCACTTGGCGACGACCGCGGTGTCCCCGGCGGCGGACCGGCCGGACGCGCGGCGTCCGCCGGGTGAAAGCGGTTCGTAACCCGCCCCCCCGGTTACGTAAACTGTGCGTCGTGACCGACACGACGAACCAGCGCCCCGCGAGCACTCACGCCGGGGACGACGCAGCCACCCTCCCGACGACCTACGCCCCGGCGGAGGTAGAGGGCGAGCTGTACGAGCGCTGGGTGGACCGGGGCTACTTCACCGCCGACGCCAAGAGCGACAAGCCCCCGTACACCATCGTCATCCCGCCGCCGAACGTCACCGGCGCCCTGCACCTGGGCCACGCCTTCCAGCACACGCTGATGGACGCGCTGACCCGCCGCAAGCGGATGCAGGGCTACGAGACGCTCTGGCTGCCGGGCATGGACCACGCCGGCATCGCCACCCAGAACAAGGTCGAGCAGCAGCTCGCCGAGTCCGGCCTCTCCCGCCACGACCTGGGCCGCGAGGCCTTCGTCGAGAAGGTCTGGGAGTGGAAGGCGAACTACGGCGGCCGGATCCTCGGCCAGATGCGCCGCCTCGGCGACGGCGTGGACTGGTCGCGCGAGCGCTTCACCATGGACGAGGGCCTCTCCCAGGCCGTCCAGACCATCTTCAAGCGGCTCTTCGACGACGGCCTGATCTACCGGGCCGAGCGCATCATCAACTGGTGCCCGCGCTGCCTCACCGCGCTCTCCGACATCGAGGTGGAGCACGAGGAGGTCCCCGGCGAGCTGGTCTCGATCCGCTACGGGGAGGGCGAGGACTCGATCGTCGTCGCCACCACCCGGGCCGAGACGATGCTCGGCGACACCGCGGTCGCGGTCCACCCCGAGGACGAGCGGTACCGCCACCTGATCGGCCGGACCATCAAGCTGCCGCTGACCGACCGGGAGATCCCGGTCGTCGCCGACGAGCACGTCGACCCGGAGTTCGGCACCGGCGCCGTCAAGGTGACCCCGGCGCACGACCCGAACGACTTCGCCATCGGGCAGCGCCACGACCTGCCGTCGCTGGCCGTGATGGACGAGCGCGGCCTGATCACCGTGCACGGGCCGTTCCTCGGCCTGGACCGCCTGGAGGCCCGCTCGGCCGTGGTCGGCGCGCTGCGCGAGCAGGGCCGGATCGTCGCCGAGAAGCGTCCGTACATGCACGCCGTCGGCCACTGCTCGCGCTGCCACACGGTGGTCGAGCCGCGGCTGTCGCTGCAGTGGTGGGTCAAGGTCGCCCCGCTGGCGAAGGCCGCCGGCGACGCGGTGCGCGACGGCAAGGTGGAGATCCACCCGAAGGGCCTGGAGGGCCGCTACTTCGACTGGGTCGACAACATGTACGACTGGTGCATCTCGCGCCAGCTCTGGTGGGGCCACCGGATCCCGGTCTGGTACGGCCCCGAGGGCCAGGTCGTCTGCGTCGGCCCGAACGAGGAGCCGCCGAGCGGCGAGGGCTGGCACCAGGACCCGGACGTCCTGGACACCTGGTTCTCCTCCGGCCTCTGGCCGTTCTCCACCCTCGGCTGGCCCGAGCAGACCCCGGACCTGGAGAAGTTCTACTCCACCGACGTCCTGGTCACCGGCCACGACATCATCTTCTTCTGGGTCGCCCGGATGATGATGTTCGGCCTGTACGCGATGGACGGCCAGGCGCCGTTCAAGACCGTCGCGCTGACCGGCCTGGTCCGTGACGAGTTCGGCAAGAAGATGTCCAAGTCCTCCGGCACCGCCGTGGACCCGCTGGACTGGATGGACGCCTACGGCGCCGACGCCGTCCGCTTCACCCTGGCCCGCGGTGCCAACCCGGGCGCCGACGTGCCGATCGGCGAGGACTGGGTCAAGGGCGCGCGCAACTTCTGCAACAAGATCTGGAACGCGACCCGCTTCGCGCTGATGAACGGCGCCACCGTCGAGGGCCCGCTGCCCGCGCCGGAGGAGCTGACCGCGGCCGACCGCTGGATCCTGTCGCGGCTGAACGCCACCGTCGCCGAGGTGGACGCGCTCTACGACGACTACGAGTTCGCCAAGGTCTCCGACGCCCTCTACCACTTCGCCTGGGACGAGGTCTTCGACTGGTACGTCGAGCTCTCCAAGACCACCCTGGCCAAGGGCGGCGCGCAGGCCGATGCCTCGCGCCGGGTGCTGGGCGAGGTCCTGGACCTCACCCTGCGGCTGCTGCACCCGGTCGTCCCGTTCGTCACCGACACCCTGTGGACCACGCTCACCGGCGCCGAGTCCCTGGTGATCGCCGAGTGGCCGAAGGACAGCGGCTACCGGGACACCGCCGCCGAGGCGGAGATCGCCACGCTCCAGCAGGTGGTCACCGAGGTCCGCCGGTTCCGCTCGGACCAGGGCCTGCAGCCCGCGCAGAAGGTCCCGGCCGAGCTTGGCCTGGCCGGCACCGTGCTCGCCGTCCACGAGGACGCGATCCGTTCGCTGCTGCGGCTGACCGTCCCGGGCGAGGGCTTCACGGCCACCGCCTCGCTCCCGGTCGCCGGCGCCACCGTGGCGCTGGACCTCTCCGGCACCATCGACGTCGCGGCGGAGCGCAAGCGTCTCGCCAAGGACCTCGCGGCCGCCGAGAAGGAGAAGACCCAGACCACGGCCAAGCTCGGCAACGAGGCGTTCCTCGCCAAGGCGCCGGACGACGTGGTCGCCAAGATCCGTGCCCGCCAGGAGGCCGCCGAGGCCGACATCGCCCGGATCACCGCCCAGCTCGCGGCGCTGCCGCAGGCCTGACCGGCCGACGGCTCACCAGGGCCGCATCCCGCCTCGGCGGGGTGCGGCCCCTCGCCATTTCCCGCCACCCGTTAATCCGTCGTCCTAATAGCCCAATCACATTGCTCCCTTCCGGCGAATATTCATCCCGGACCGGGTGAGGTCCTATTCCGTCCGAATTCATTCGGGTCTTGCTCGCGCGCGTTCGCGGAAGTTCACAGGTCGGATGTGTACGGTGTGCAGGAGTTCCGCAGAGCCGATGACCGACGGGAGGGTATGGCGTGGTGGTGACCGAGGAGTTGGCCGACGAACTGTCTGCTGAGGCGGTCGAGGAGGCCAAGGCCAGGGCGGCGACGCTGCTGCTCGCGTTTCGACACGGAAACCAGCTCGCGTTCGACTACGCGCTGGACCGGCTCTTCGAGGAGCACGCGGAACGCGAGGTGACCACCCTGCTGGCCTGGATCGCCGCCGAGGCGGTGCGCAAGGCGTACGCGCCCGAGGTCGGGGACCGGGTCCTGCACGCGATGGCCCGGCGGGCCCCGGCCGACACCGGCGGGGTGGCCGTGGACGAGGAGACCGCCGACGCGGCCCGGCTGATCGAGGCCGTCGCGGCCGGCGAGGTGGCCGAGGTCCGCGGCCTGGTGTCCACCACCGCCGACACCACCTTCCTGCTCGGCGGCCTGCTCCAGGGCGTCGCGATGATGCTGCCGCTGCTGCCCGAGGGCGAGCTGGCCGAGATCACCGCCGAGCTGCGCCGCCGGCACTGCGGTCCGTGCCCCGAGATTCCGGAGGCCCGGGCCGGGGTCTGAACCCCGGCCCGGGCCCCGGTCCAGCCCGGTGCCTACGGCATCGCGTGCAGATGTCCGCCGATGCTGCTCGCGATCGATCCGCCCGCCGCGGCGTCCCAGTTGGTCGACCAGGTCATCGCCCCGCCGATCCCCGGCCAGGTGGTGTCGGGCCTGAAGCTCCCGCAGTTGGTGCCGGCGGCCAGGCAGTCCAGCGCGTTGTTGACCACGCTCGGGCTGACGTAACCGCCGCCCGCCGCGCTGGTGGAGGCCGGGACGCCGAGGCCGACCTGGTCGGGCCGGAGCCCGCCCTTGAGCTGGATGCAGGCCAGCCCGGTCAGGAAGTTCTCCGAGCCCTGGGAGTAGACGCCGCCGTCGCAGCCGAGCATGGCGCCGGAGTTGTAGTACTGCATATTGGCGATGGTGAGGATGTCCTTCACGTTCAGCGCCAGCTTGAAGTACTCCATGCCGGTCGACTGCATGTCGATGGTCTGCGGCGCCATGGTGAGGATGAATCCCTTGCCCGCCTTCGCGGCCACCGAGTGCAGCGCCTGGCCCATGTAGGTGGCGTTGATGCCGTTCTCCAGGTCGATGTCGACCCCGTCGAAGCCGTAGGTCTGCATCAGTGACCAGACGCTGTTGGCGAAGGTGGTGGCCGAGGCGGAGCTGTTCACCGAGACGGTGCCGTCCTGGCCGCCGACCGAGATGACCACCTTCTTGCCGGCCGCCCGCTTGGCCGCGATGTCGGCCTTGAACTGGGCCTCGGTGTAGCCGCCGAGCCGGGAGGAGAGCTTGCCGTCCACGGCGAAGCTCAGCCCGCCGGGTGTACCGGTGGCGTTGGCGAAGGCGACCGCGATGATGTCGTACGCGGCCGGGACATCGCTGATCCGCTGCACGGTGGCGCCGTTGTCGAAGTTCTGCCAGTAACCGGTCAGCAGGTGTTTGGGCAGACCGGGCCGGTCCGTCGGGGTGTCCGTCGGGGTCGGGCTGGGCGAGTCCGTCGGGGTGTCGGTGGGGGTCGGGGTGTCGGTCGGCGTGGGCTTGGGGTCACCGGGACCGATCAGCGAGATGTCGTCGGCCAGATAGGCGGGCTGGCCGTACCAGCCGTGCAGGTAGACGGTGACGCTGGTGGTGGTGGCACCGGTGGTGAAGGTGGTGGCGAGCCTGGACCAGCTCGCCGAGTTGGTCCAGGTGCCCGGGTCCGCGGCGGCGCCGGTGCCGCGGGCACCGAGGTAGACGTAGGAACCCTGCACCCAGGCGCTCAGCGAGTACGTCGACGACGGCTTCACCGTGACGGTCTGGGTGCACTCGCCGGTGTCGCCCGCACCCGGGGTGGCGCGCAGCGCGTACGAGCCGGAGTGGACGGTGGTGGTCTGGGCCGTGCTGCCGGTGGGGCAGGTCCAGCCGCCGAGGTGGCTGGTGGCCTCGAAGCCGCCGTTCTCGATCAGGTCGACGTCCGCGCTCGGTGCACCGGAGGCGCCGGTGGTGAGGACCAGGCCGCTCAGGCCCAGCGCGATCGCGCCGGCTCCGGCGAGCAGGGTGTGGACGGCGCGTGGGCGCCGGTGTCGGGCAGGTGGCATGACTCCATCTCCTGTGGGGGAGGCCGTCGGCTCGCGTGGGGGCGGGCCGTCCGGGTGTCGATGGTGCGCGTGCGGGAGCTACCGACAAATCAAGTCCCTGTCGGGGAAGGAGACTTGCCTCACAAGGTGGAGTAGACCAATCCGGCTGTCAAGAGGACCTTGGCGGGCTCAGGCCGCGAGCGCCCCGGCTGCCCCGGCCGGTTCGGCGGCTCGGGCCAGCCGCGTGGTCAGCCGGGCGATGCGGGCCGAGGCCAGTCCGTCCCCGTACGGGCTGGGGGTGGCCGCCAGCCGGGCGAGCCGCTCGGGGGCGTCCGCGAGCCAGGCCCGGGTCAGTTCGCCGAACTCCTCGCCGGGCCGTACCAGGGCGGCGAAGCCGGCCTCCACGGCCTCCGGCCGCTCGGTCGAGCGGCGCACCACCAGCAGCGGACGGCCCAGGACGGTGCACTCCTCCTGCACCCCGCCGGAGTCCGAGACCAGCAGCGCGGCGTGCCGGGCCAGGCCCAGGAACTCCGCGTACCCGACCGGCTCGGTGACGGCGATCCGCTCCAGCAGCCCGTCGAGCGCGAACCGCTCGACGGCGGCGCGGGTGCGCGGGTGCATCGGGAACAGCACCGGAGTGCCGGCCCGGGCGGTCCGGTCCAGCTCGGCGAGCACCGCGCCGAGGGCCTCGGCGGTGTCGGTGTTCTCCGGCCGGTGGACGGTGGCCAGCACATAGCCGTCCGGGCGCAGCCCGTGCGCGGCGAGCAGCCGGGCCCGCCCGGCCTCGTCGGGCAGCTGCCGCCGGACCACCTCGACGACGGTGTTGCCGGTGACGGCGATCCGCTCCTCGGGCAGCGACTCGGCGCGCAGGTTGGCCGCGTTCTCCCGGGTGGCGGCGCAGAGCAGGTCGGAGACATGGTCGACCATCACCCGGTTGTGCTCCTCGGGCATCGCCCGGTCGAAGCTGCGCAGCCCGGCCTCGACGTGCACCAGCGGGATCTCGCGGGCGTTGGCGGCGAGCGCCCCGGCCAGGGTGGCGTTGGTGTCGCCCTGGACGACCACGGCGGCCGGGCGGTTCTCGGCGAACGCCGCGTCCAGCTGGCCGAGCGACTGGGCGATCTGCCCGGCGCGCGGGCGGCCGCCGACGCCGGTCAGCAGCTCGGGCCGGGGCAGGCCGAGGTCGCGCAGGAAGCGGCCGGACATCGCCTCGTCCCAGTGCTGGCCGGTGTGCACCAGCCGGGTGGCGTCCCCGAGTTCGTGGATCAGCGGGGCGAGCTTGACCAGTTCGGGGCGGGTGCCGAGGACGACGGCGACGCTGGCGGGGGGAAGGCACATGCTCACGGGGTGACTCCGGTGGTTCTCAGGATTCGAGGGCGGTCGGGGCGCCGAGGACGACCTTCTCGGCGTTGCGTCTGGTCTTGGCCCAGCCGTTGCGGCCGAGCAGCAGCCGGACGGCGCCCCGGGTCGCGACCACGAACAGGTGATAGGCGTACAGCCAGAGCAGCGCGCCCCAGAGCAGCCCGGTGAGCCGGCGCCGGCCGGGGTGGACGCGCCTGCGGTAGGCGAAGCCCCAGAACACCATCGGCAGGGTCGCGAGCACGAAGGCGGCGGCCATGAACGGCCCGAACCGGAGGTGGAAGTCGGCGGTTTCCTCGGGGAAGAGCGCCAGGCCGGCCAGCGTGATCCCGATCGACAGCGGGGTCAGGACGACCAGCAGCACGCAGACCACGGGCTGCAGGAAGGTGTACATCACCTCGGCCTTGCCGGCCCAGCGGTAGTGCGGCGAGCGCAGCACCCGCCCGGTGTAGCGCAGGCACTGCATGTTGCCCTGGGCCCACCGGGTGCGCTGGGTGAGGAAGCGCCGGAACGACACCAGGCCCTCCTGGGAGACCTGCGCCTCGGTGATGTGGGTCAACCGCCAGCCGGCCAGCCGCAGTTCGAGGCCGGACTCGTAGTCCTCCAGCAGTGCCCGCTCCGGCCAGGGCCGGTTCTGCCGGCCCTCCTCGGCGGTCAGCGAGTCCAGCGCGGTGAGCCGGACGAACTGCCCGTTGCCGCCGAGGCCGACGCTGCCGGTACGCCGGCGCAGCAGCTGCATGCCGGTGTTGTTGGCCTGGAACTCGATGTCCTGCAGCCGTACCAGGGCGCGGGCCAGGGCGTTGACGAGCCGGCCGCGGCCGGGCAGCGGCCGTTCGTCGTCGGCGTTGCGCATCCGGACGCCGATCTGCACGGCGCCGGTGTCGGGGCGGCCCATCGCCTTGTCGGCGCAGACCTGTTCCAGGGTGCCCGGGTCCAGTTCGCCGTCGGCGTCGACCACGCCGAGCACCACCCGGGAGCGGTCGGTGCCCTCGGGCAGCCAGGCGGAGATCTCGCGGTACGCGGCGTTCAGCGCGGCGCCCTTGCCGATCCGGGCGTGCGGGCGCCGGCGCTGGACCAGGTGGATCCGCGGGTCGTGCCCGGCGGCGGCCAGTACCAGGTTGCGGGTGGCGTCCTCGCTGTCGTCGTCGATCACCCACAGATGGGCTTCGGGGGCGCTGCGCCGCAGACCGGCGAGGGTCTGGGTGACCACCGCCTCCTCGTCGCGGCAGGGGATCACCAGGTGCCACCGGAAGGCCGAGGGGTCGCCGGGCTCGGCGGGCCTGGCGTGTGTGAACGCGTGCCGCGAGCCGGCCCAGTAGAGCAGGAAGCGGCCGAACACGAAGACCATGTAGGCGAGCAGCGCCAGGGAGGCCAGCTCGGCGACCCAGACGATCCCGTTCCGGTTGTCCAGGATGTAGTCGCGCACGGCGTCGGGCATGGCGCTGCTCTCCTCATGATCAAAGGTGATTTGTCTCCTTGGGGTGCGAATCGATGCTTCATCGCGTCTGAGACTCGCCGAATCGATAGTAAAAGGGGTAAATCGGAAAGTCTGGGCAAAGTGGCCGTTCTCACCCCGTGAGGGGTGGCCGCCGTCGCTCCGTAGACTGTGGTCGTGAGCGACAAGGCCGACCCGAACCCGTACACCCTCCGCCCCGCCGACGGCGGCTCCGGCGACGCCCTGCGCGACGTCGAGCTGGAGCTGTCCAAGCGCTGGCCGGAGAACAAGCTGGAGCCCTCGCTCGACCGGATCGAGGCGCTGATGGACATCCTGGGCCAGCCCCAGCGGTCCTTCCCCTCCATCCACATCACCGGCACCAACGGCAAGACCTCCACCGCCCGGATGATCGAGCAGCTGCTGAACACCTTCGAGCTGCGCACCGGCCGCTACACCAGCCCGCACGTGGAGTCCGTCACCGAGCGGATCTCCCTGGACGGCGCCCCGATCAGCCCCGAGCGGTTCGTCGAGGTCTACCGGGACATCGAGCCGTACGTGCGGATGGTCGACGAGCGCGAGCCGGTCGCGATGTCCTTCTTCGAGGTGCTGACCGGCATGGCCTACGCGGCCTTCGCCGACGCCCCGGTGGACGTCGCCGTGGTCGAGGTCGGCATGGGTGGCTCCTGGGACGCCACCAACGTGATCGACGCCGCCGTCGCGGTGATCACCCCGATCTCCCTGGACCACACCGACAAGCTGGGCGGGACCACCGGCGAGATCGCGGTCGAGAAGTCCGGGATCATCAAGTCCGGCGCGGTCGCCGTCGTCGCCCAGCAGCAGCTGGACGCCGCCCAGACCATCCTCAAGCGCGCCGTCGAGGTGGACGCCACGGTGGCCCGCGAGGGCATGGAGTTCGGCGTGATCCGCCGTGAGGTCGCCATCGGCGGGCAGCTGGTGACGCTGCGTGGGCTCGGCGGCGAGGAGTACGAGGACGTCTTCATCCCGCTGCACGGCGCCCACCAGGCGCACAACGCGGCACTCGCGCTCGGCGCGGTCGAGGCCTTCTTCGGCGTGGGCGGCGCCCGCGGCGGGCAGTTGGACGTGGACAAGGTGCGCCACGCGTTCTCCGGCGTCTCCTCCCCGGGCCGCCTGGAGGTCGTCCGCCGCAGCCCCACGATTCTGCTGGACGCCGCGCACAACCCGCACGGTGCCGAGGCGACCGTCGCCGCGATCGGCGAGTCCTTCGGTTTCACCCGGCTGGTCGGCGTGATCGGCACCAGCGGCGACAAGGACGTGGCGGGCCTGCTGGAGGCCTTCGAGCCGGTCCTCGCCGAGGTCGTGGTCACCCAGAACTCCACCCATCGCGCGATGGACGCGGACGCCCTGGCCGCGATCGCCGTCGAGATCTTCGGCGAGGACCGCGTCCAGGTCGAGCCCCGCCTCGACGACGCCATCGCCGCCGCCGTCACCCTGGCCGAGGAGGAGGGCGACCTCGGCGGCGCCGGGGTGCTGGTCACCGGTTCGGTCATCACGGTGGGCGAGGCCCGCCTGCTGCTCGGGAGGAAGTGACATGAGGACGCTCTGCTCCTCGACGCTGATCGGCGAGGCGCTGGTGGTGCTCTTCGCCGCCCTGGTGGCGATGCAGCTCTCCGACGTCCCCACCGCCACGGTGTGGACGGTCACCGGTGTCGCCATGGCGCTGTGCATCCTGCTCTGCGGCATGATCAACCGCCCCGGCGCGGTGGCGATCGGCTGGGCGCTGCAGGTCGGCCTGGTCGCCAGCGGGTTCGTCCTGCCGACGATGTTCGGCCTCGGCGTGGTCTTCGCCGGCCTCTGGTGGTGCTCGGTGCACTACGGCCGCAAGATCGACGAGTTCAAGGCCGCCCGTACGGCGGCCGAGGCCGCCCAGGCCTAGGCCACGGGGGCAGCCCGGGCGGGCTTCCGGGCTGCTCACGCAAGGTAATCTCTGGGGTAGTCGCGTATATCGCACGCCGAACCGATTACCCAGGAGACGCACCGTGTCCCAGCGCACTCTCGTCCTGCTCAAGCCCGACGCCGTCAAGCGCGGCCTGGCCGGCGAGATCATCAGCCGCATCGAGCGCAAGGCCGGCTGGCGGCTCACCGCGGTCGAACTGCGCACCTTCGACCGGGCGACGCTGGAGCAGCACTACGCGGAGCACATCGGCCGCCCGTTCTACGAGCCGCTGCTGGAGTTCATGACCTCTGGCCCGTCGCTCGCGCTGATCGTCGAGGGCGAGGAGGTCGTCCGCGGCATCCGCATGCTGGCCGGTGCGACCAACCCGCTGGAGGCCGGTGCCGGCACCATCCGCGGCGACTACGCGACCATCACCCGGGAGAACCTGATCCATGCCTCGGATTCCGAGGCCTCCGCCGAGCGCGAGATCAAGATCTTCTTCCCGGCGCACGCCTAGGACCTTGGACTGCCCCGGTCGGGACCATTGGCCCGGCCGGGGCATTCTTATCGTGAAATAGGGAACTAGGGGTGCCGACACGGCGTCCCAATGCCCGGAGAAGCGATCACGCTCCGGACAATGGACGGTACGCCCCACGTCGAGGTCCGTACGGGCAGGCGTGACTACGATGGACGCGACTCAAGGGCTTGGTACGGCTGCCGAGCCGGTCTCCGCCCTGGGCACGCGCTTTCGTCCACCCCCCCCGCAATGACTCCGAGCCCGGGAAGGCACCTACACCCCATGGCCAACAACCTGTCGTTCATCGGCCGCGACTTGGCGATCGACCTCGGAACTGCCAACACGCTGGTGTACGTCAGGGGCAAGGGGATCGTCCTCAACGAGCCGTCCGTCGTCGCGGTCAACACCAACACCGGTGGGATCCTGGCGGTCGGGGCCGAGGCGAAGAAGATGATCGGCCGGACGCCGGGCAACATCGTCGCCATCCGCCCGCTGAAGGACGGCGTGATCGCCGACTTCGAGATCACCGAGCGGATGCTCCGCTACTTCATCCTCAAGATCCACCGCCGCCGCTACCTGGCCCGCCCGCGGGTCGTGGTCTGCGTGCCCTCCGGTATCACCGGGGTCGAGCGCCGCGCCGTGATCGAGGCCTCCTCGCAGGCCGGCGCGCGCCAGGTGCACATCATCGAGGAGCCGATGGCCGCCGCGATCGGCGCCGGGCTGCCCGTCCACGAGGCCACCGGCAACATGGTGGTCGACATCGGCGGCGGCACCACCGAGGTCGCCGTGATCTCACTCGGCGGCATCGTCACCGCGCAGTCCATCCGGGTCGCCGGCGACGAGCTGGACAACGCCATCGTCCAGCACATCAAGAAGGAGTACTCGCTGCTCCTGGGCGAGCGCAGCGCCGAGCAGATCAAGATGAGCATCGGCTCCGCCTTCGGGCTGGAGGGCGAGAAGGACGAGCACGCCGAGATCCGCGGCCGCGACCTGGTCAGCGGCCTGCCCAAGACCGTCGTCATCTCGGCCGCCGAGGTCCGTGAGGCCATCGACGAGCCGGTCAACTCCATCATCGACGCGGTCAAGACCACCCTCGACCAGTGCCCGCCCGAGCTGGCCGGTGACGTCATGGACCGGGGCATCGTGCTCACCGGCGGCGGCGCCCTGCTGCGCGGTCTCGACGAGCGGCTGCGCCGCGAGACCGGCATGCCGATCCACATCGCGGAGAACCCGCTGGACTCGGTGGCCCTCGGCTCCGGCAAGTGCGTCGAGGAGTTCGAGGCGCTTCAGCAGGTACTGGACGCCCAGCCGCGCCGTTAGCAGTACCGAGAAAACCTGTCAGTCAACTGAACGGCCCCCGCCCGGGCCCCACAGCCAGGGGTGGGGGGCCAAGGTACGAAGGGGCAGTACCAGCACCGTGAGGGATACACGAGAGAGCCGGCTGCTGCTCATCCTGCTGGTGGCCGTCGCCTTCGCGCTGATCACCGTCGACATCAAGGGCGGTGAGAGCTCTCCGCTCGGCGGCGCCCGGCGCACCGCCGCCGCCGTCCTCGGCCCCGTCGAGCGCGCCGCCGCCACCGTGGTCGACCCGGTGGCCGACACCGTCCGCGCGTTCCGCGACACCGCCACCCACAGCGGCCGCGCCGACCAGCTCGCGCGCGAGAACACCGAGCTGCGCCAGAAGCTCGCCTCCTCCGACATGGCGGCAGGCCGCACCAAGCAGCTCGACGACCTGCTGCGCACCGCGGGCTCCGGCGGCTACACGGTCAAGGCCGCCCAGGTGATCGCGATCGGTCCGGCCCAGGGCTTCTCCTGGACCATCACCATCGACGCCGGCAGCGACGACGGGCTCAGCCGGGACATGACGGTGATCAACGGTCAGGGGCTGGTCGGCCGGATCACCACCGTGGCGCCGACCACGTCCACCGTGCTGCTGGCCTCCGATCCCGGCTTCAGCGCCGGTACCCGGCTGGAGGGCACCGGCGAGATCGGGTTCGCCTCGGGGCAGGGCACCGGCCCGATGAAGGTCTCCCTACTCAACGGCAAGGCCCAGGTCAAGGAGGGGGACCGGCTGGTCTCCTTCGGCTCGCAGAGCGGCCGCCCGTTCGTGCCCGGCGTCCCGGTCGGCAAGGTGGTCGAGGTCGAGGCGAACCCGGGCCAGCTGACCAAGACCATCCTGGTCGAGCCCTTCGTCCAGTTCACCCGGCTCGACCTGGTCGGCGTGGTGGTCGTGGCGCCGCGCACCGACCCTCGCGACGCCGTCCTGCCGCCCGTGCCGGCCGCCGCCCAGGGGCAGGCCCCGGCCCCCGCGGCCCCCGGCGCCGCCGTCCCGCCCGCCAAGACCACTGGGGGGAACTGAGCCATGCGCCTCGCCCGCATCCCCGTCTCCGCCGTCCTGATCCTGCTCGGCCTGATCCTCCAGGTCAGCGTCTTCGGCCGGCTCCAACTCCCCGGCGCCACACCGGACATACTGCTGCTCGTGGTGGTCGGCCTGGCCATGGTGTACGGGCCCACCGGCGGTTGCCTGGTCGGGTTCGCCGCCGGGCTGCTGGCCGACCTCGCGCCGCCGTCCGACCACGCGATCGGCCGCTACGCGCTGGTGCTCTGCCTGATGGGCTACGCCGCCGGACTGCTCCGCCAGGACCACGGCCGCCAGCGCTCGGTCTCCGGCGCGCTGCTGGTGGTGGCCGCCGCGGCGGTCGCCTCCACCCTGCTGTACGCGATGGTCGGCGCCCTGGTCGGCGACACCGCCGCCCGCCATGTCGGCCTGGGCGGACTGGTCTTCAGCGCCCTGCTGTACGACCTGCTGCTGGCGCCGTTCGTGGTACCGGTGGTGATGCTGATCGGGCGCCGCTTCGGGCGCGACCCGGTGGCCGCCGCCAGCGGTGACGACGAGGGCGGTCCGGGGATGGGCTCGCTGGCCCGCTACCGCACCACCCGTGAGACCTCGAAGGGCCCGTCGTACCGGAAGCGGCGCTCGCTCGGCTTCGCCAAGCGCCCGTAGCCCGCCCGACCATGACCCCCGGAACCCCGCACCCTGGAGCGCACGAGACGTGAGCAACATCCCCGAGACCGGCCGTACCCGGCGGGTGACGATCCGTCTGGTGGTGCTGCAGATCCTGGTGCTGTCGCTGCTCGCCACCCTCGGCGGACGGCTCTGGTACCTGCAGATCCGCAACGCCAGCGTCTACACCGCCAAGGCGACCGGCAACCACATCCGCGAGGTGGTCGAGCCGGCCGTGCGCGGCGAGATCCTGGACGCCTCGGGCCGCATCCTGGCCGGCAACGAGACCCGGCTGGTGGTCTCGGTCAGCCGGACGTCGCTGATGCAGCAGAAGGACAGCGGCAAGGCGGTGCTCAGCCGGCTGGCCGAGGTGCTCGGCATGCCGGCGAAGGACGTCCAGGAGAAGGTCCGGCTCTGTGACGCCAAGACGCCGCAGCCCTGCTGGAACGGTTCGCCCTACCAGCCGATCCCGGTCACCAAGGATGCGACCACCCAGCAGGCGATGCAGATAATGGAGCGCCGCGAGGACTTCCCCGGGGTCACCGCGCAGCCCACCGCCCTGCGCCACTACACCGGCGTCGAGGGCGCCAACATGGCCCAGGTACTCGGCTACCTCTCGCCGGTGACGGACGACGAGGTCGGCAAGACCGCCGACAAGACCGGTCTGGACCGCTACCTGCCGGCCGACCAGATCGGCCGGGCCGGGCTGGAGTCGGTGTACGACCGCGACCTGCGCGGCACCGCCGGGATCACCAAGCTGGAGGTGGACAACCTCGGCCGGGTGATCGGCACCGCCGGCACGGAGGCACCGCAGACCGGCAACAACCTGGTCACCAGCATCGACGCCCGGGTGCAGAAGGTCGTCGAGGACAACCTGGTGCAGGCGATGGCCGACGCCCGGAAGACCTTCGACAAGGTGACCAACCGCAACTACGAGGCCGACTCCGGCGCCGCCGTCGTGATGGACGTGCACACCGGGCGGATCGTGGCGATGGCCAGCGCCCCGACGTACGACCCCAACCTCTGGGTCGGCGGCATCAGCGGCAAGGACTACCAGTCGCTGACCAGCAAGGATTCCAACTTCCCGCTGCTGAACCGGGCCATACAGGGTCAGTCGGCCCCCGGTTCGACCTTCAAGGTGATCTCCACCACCGCCGCCGTGCAGGCCGGTTACCCGCTGGACGGGACGTACCCGTGCCCGAAGAGCATGGCCATCGGCGGCCGTGAGTTCAAGAACTTCGAGAGCGAGAGCTTCGGCTCGATCTCCCTGGAGAAGGCCCTCGAGGTCTCCTGCGACACCGTCTTCTACGGTCTGGCGTACGACCAGTGGACGAAGGACGGCGGCATCAAGCCGAAGAAGGACCCGGCGGACTGGTTCTACAAGACCGCCCATGAGTTCGGCCTCGGCGCGAAGACCGGCATCGACCTGCCCAGTGAGGTCACCGGCCGGGTGCCCGACCGGCAGTGGAAGCAGTCCTTCTACGACAACAACAAGGACGCCTGGTGCAAGCAGGCGGAGAAGGGCGGCAACAGCTTCTCCGACCAGATCGCCCGGGAGAACTGCGTCGACGGCTACCAGATGCGTGCCGGTGACTCGGTCAACTTCGCGATCGGCCAGGGCGACACCCTCGTCACCCCGATCCAGATGGCCCGGATCTACGCGGCGCTGGCCAACGGCGGCACCTTCTACCGGCCCACCGTCGCCAAGGCGGTGATGAGCCCGAGCGGGGACCTCGTCCGTGAGATCGCCCCGCACGAGGACGGCAAGCTGCCCGGCGACCAGAAGCTGCTGAGCTACATCGACCAGGCCACCGCGGGCGTCGTCAACAACGGCACCGCCGCCTGGAAGTTCACCGGCGCGGGCTGGCCGCAGGGCAAGATCGAGCTGCACGCCAAGACCGGCACCGCCGAGGTCGAGGGCAAGCAGACCACCTCCTGGCTGACCACGTACAGCGACGACTACGCGGTCGTGATGACGATAAGCCAGGGTGGCACCGGCTCCGGCGGCTCCGGTGACGCGATCCGCCGGATCTACCAGTCGCTGTACGGCGTGGACGACAAGGGCAACATCGACAACGGCAAGGCGCTGCTGCCCAAGCCGCAGGCCGAGCTGCCGAAGTTCAACCCGGACGGCACCGCGATCATCAAGCCGGCCGCGTTCACGGCGGACGGCGACCCGGGTGTCACCGGCGGCTCGCCGCGGGTCTTCCTGGACCCGGCGCAGCCGACCGGCCCGCTGACCGTCTTCACCGCGGCGGACGCCGCGCTCGAACCCACCCGGGGCACAGGAAGGAGCCGGGCGTGACCTTCTACGGTTCGTACCGTCAGCTGCGGCTCGCCCCGCAGCGCAGCGGGGTGTCGAAGGCCCTCGCCAAGGACTCGCCGATCTGGCGGCTGGACTGGATACTGCTGCTGGCCGCGCTGACCCTCTCGGCGGGCAGTTCGCTGCTGATCTGGTCGGCCACCCGGGGGCGGGACTCGCTCACCCACGGCGACCCGCAGTACTTCCTGTACCGGCACCTGACCAACCTGCTGGTCGGGCTGGCGCTGTGCGCGGTGGTGATAGGGATAGGGAGCCGGCGCTTCCGGACCTTGGTGCCGTTCCTGTACGTCGGCGTGATCCTGATGCTGCTGGCGACGCTCAGCCCGCTGGGGTCGACCATCAACGGCGCGCACTCCTGGATCCAGTTCGGCGGCGGCTTCTCGATCCAGCCCGCCGAGTTCGCCAAGCTGTCGATCGTGCTGGCGATGGCGGTGGTGCTGTCGGACCAGGTGGACGCGGGGGAGCGGGAGTTCCCCTCGCACCGGGCGGTGTTCCGCGGGCTGGTCTGGGCGACCGTGCCGATGGCGGTCGTGATGCTGATGCCGGACGCCGGCTCGGTGATGGTGATGGCCGCCATCGTGCTGGGCATCCTGCTGGGCTCCGGGGCCGCCAACCGCTGGGTGTTCGGGCTGCTGCTGGCGGGCGCGGGCGGCTGTGTGGCGATCTGGAAGCTCGGGGTGCTGAGCAAGTACCAGATCGACCGCTTCGCCGCCTTCGCCAACCCGGCGCTGGACCCGTCCGGGGTCGGCTACAACACCGCGCAGGCCCGCATCGCGATCGGTTCGGGCGGGCTGACCGGCAAGGGCCTGTTCCACGGGACGCAGACCACCGGCCAGTTCGTGCCGGAGCAGCAGACCGACTTCGTCTTCACGGTGGCCGGTGAGGAACTGGGCTTCCTCGGGGCGCTGGCGATCATCCTGCTGCTCGGCGTGGTGCTCTGGCGGGCCTGCCGGATCGCGCGGCACGCCACCGACCTGTACGGCACCATCGTGGCGGCCGGGGTGGTGGCCTGGTTCTCCTTCCAGGCGTTCGAGAACATAGGGATGTGCCTGGGCATCATGCCGGTGGCGGGCATCCCGCTGCCGTTCGTCTCCTACGGCGGGTCGTCGATGTTCGCGGTATGGGTGGCGATCGGGCTGTTGCAGGCGGTGCAGAGCCAGCGGCCGATAGCGGCCTGAGCGGTTGCGGGATGTGCCGGCGGGGCCGGTCCGGGATCTCCGGGCCGGCCCCGCCGGTTTTCCGTGCGCGGTGCCGCTGTCTCGTCCGGGGTGACCGTCAACTCGCCTGTTGAGTCTGGTCGTTAGGGGGTGGCCGGGCAGGGGTGCAGGCAGTCGGCGGCGGCCAGGACGGCGCGGGTCTGGTGGGCGGTCTGGGTCTCCACCGGGACCCAGCGGGCACCGAAGCGGTGGCGCAGCTGGTCCAGGCTCTCGGCGACGATCCCGTGTGCGCGTTCGCGGGCCGCGTCCGCGGCCGGGCCGCCGGTGTCCGCCAGCAGCCGCAGCAGCATCGACGCCACCCGCACCGGGATGCGGGCCGCGACGATCCCGGCGGTGGCCACCCGGGAGACCGAGAGGGGCTGCTCGCACCACCGGGCCAGCCACTCGTCGGCCAGCGGCGGGCAGACCTCCAGGTTGAACTCGGTGGTGCGCACCAGTGGACCGTAGGCGGCCCGGGCGTGCGGCGGGACGTGGGCGAGCAGTGCGGTCAGCTCCTCGGCGCGCTCCCGCAGCGTCCGGGCGGCGGCGCCCACGGCCCGGCGGGCGGCCGGGTGCGGGCGGGCGTCGCCGACCGCGTCGACGGCCCACATCGGCACCTCCAGTACGGCCGTCACCCCGCCGTGCCGGCCGGCGTACGACCAGGTGGAGAGCTCGGGTTCGTCGGGCAGTGCCCGGGAGAGGCCGGCGCCGCCGGGCGCGGGCATCAGATACGTCCCGGGGGCGGGGCTGGCCCAGCCGACGGCGTCGTAGGCGTCGACGTCCAGCGGGATGCCGCCGTGCGCCACCGAGCGGGTGAACCGTTCGGACAGGCCGGGGACGGGCCGGGTCAGCTGGACGAACGCGCCGCCGAAGTCCACACCGTGCAGGGAGCATTGGAGGAACGGGCGGAGTTCGTCGAGCAGGCCGGTCAGGGCCAGGCTCTCCGGCATCGGCGCCCGGTCGGCGTCGGCGGGCGGCAGCAGCTCGGGCTGCTCCTCGAACGCGGGCCGGAAGAAGTGCTCGTAGTGGCGGCGCATGGTGAGCGGCCCGTCCAGCCAGCCGGAGTTGAGGGCGGCGCCGTCCGGGTCCAGGCAGAGCAGGATGTGCCAGGAGACGCCCGGTTTGGCCGGCCGGTCCAGCAGTTGCCCGGCCAGCCGCAGTGCGCTGGCGACGCCCACCGGCTCGTTGGGGTGCGGGCCGCCGACCACCAGGACGGCCCGTGGGCCGTCGTCCACGGAGAGCAGCGTCAGCGGCCGCCCGGCCCGGGACCGGCCGGCCTCGCGCAGCCGGCAGCGGTCGGGGTGCCGCCGGGCCAGCCGGTGGGCCGCCGCGTCCACCTCCGCCACCCCGGGGTACCGGTCCACGGGCCCGTGCGGGTGGCCGGTGTGGCGTACCCGCCGGCCGGTGTCGGTCATGGCTCTCCTTGCGTCGGGCGCCCGGCGGGTGGCGCGTCACCGCTGTGCGCGGCCGGTGACCGTCCGGCGTGGCGGTGGCGCGGCCGGTCGCCGCAACTCCCTTGTCGGGACGGGACGCAGAGCTTCCGGATTGGAGCCTTGCCAGTACCGCACGCGGCTTCCGGGCATGTCAACAGCCGATGGCCCGGGGACATCGGGCGGTGGTCGGGCCCCGGGGCGGGGCCGGGGCGCCGGGAGTGCGGCCCCGCCGGACCGCTCCCCGGCCGTGCCCGGACCGCTCCCGGGTGGCCGGACGCGGACGTCGGAAGGCTCCGGGATTCGGCTACCCTTGAGGGTCACCCCTCCCAAAACAGTCGCCCACCACCCGACCGGGATCAGATGCGCGCGACACCTTTCAACGTCGTAAGGGTTCCTAGTACATGACTGTCGAATCGGTCTTCCCACGCCTGGAGGCCCTCCTCCCGCACGTCCAGAAGCCGATCCAGTACGTCGGCGGCGAGCTCAACTCGACCGTCAAGGACTGGGACGCCTGCGACGTCCGTTGGGCGCTGATGTACCCCGACGCCTACGAGGTGGGCCTGCCCAACCAGGGCGTCATGATCCTCTACGAGGTGCTCAACGAGCGCGAGGGCGTGCTGGCCGAGCGGACGTACAGCGTCTGGCCGGACCTGGAGGCGCTGATGCGCGAGCACGACGTCCCGCAGTTCACGGTGGACGCCCACCGGCCGGTGCGGGCCTTCGACGTGTTCGGGCTCTCCTTCTCCACCGAGCTCGGCTACACCAACATGCTGGCCGCGCTCGACCTCGCGGGCATCCCGCTGAACGCCGCGGACCGCACCGACGAGGACCCGATCGTGCTGGCCGGCGGCCACGCCGCGTTCAACCCCGAGCCGATCGCGGACTTCATCGACTGCGCGGTGGTCGGCGACGGCGAGCAGGCCGTCCTCGACATCACCGGGATCATCCGCGGCTGGAAGGCCGAGGGCCGCCCGGGCGGGCGCGACGAGCTGCTGCTGCGCCTGGCGCGCACCGGCGGGGTGTACGTGCCCAGGTTCTACGACGTGGAGTACCTGGCCGACGGCCGGATCGGCCGCGTGGTGCCGAACGCCCCGGGCGTGCCGTGGCGGGTCTCCAAGCACACCGTGATGGACCTCGACGAGTGGCCCTACCCCAAGCAGCCGCTCGTCCCGCTCGCCGAGACCGTGCACGAGCGGATGTCCGTCGAGATCTTCCGCGGCTGCACCCGCGGCTGCCGTTTCTGCCAGGCCGGCATGATCACGCGCCCCGTGCGGGAGCGAAGCATCACCGGCATCGGGGAGATGGTCGAGCGCGGGCTGAAGGCCACCGGCTTCGAGGAGGTCGGTCTGCTGTCGCTGTCCAGCGCCGACCACACCGAGATCGGTGACCTGGCCAAGGGCCTGGCGGACCGCTACACCGAGGACAAGATCGGCCTCTCGCTGCCGTCCACCCGGGTGGACGCCTTCAACATCGACCTCGCCAACGAGCTGACCCGCAACGGCCGCCGCTCGGGTCTCACCTTCGCCCCGGAGGGCGGCAGTGAGCGCATCCGCAAGGTGATCAACAAGATGGTGTCGGAGGAGGACCTGATCCGCACCGTCGCCACCGCGTACGGCAACGGCTGGCGTCAGGTGAAGCTGTACTTCATGTGCGGCCTGCCCACCGAGACCGACGAGGACGTGCTCCAGATCGGCGAGATGGCGAAGAACGTCATCCAGAAGGGCCGCGAGGTCACCGGGCAGAACGACATCCGCTGCACCGTCTCCATCGGCGGGTTCGTGCCCAAGCCGCACACCCCGTTCCAGTGGGCCCCGCAGCTGTCCGCCGAGGCCACCGACGCCCGCCTGGCCAAGCTGCGCGACTCCATCCGCGGCGACCGCAAGTACGGCAAGAACATCGGCTACCGCTACCACGACGGCAAGCCCGGCATCGTCGAGGGCCTGCTCTCCCGCGGCGACCGCCGCATCGGCGCCGTGATCCGGGCCGTCTACGACGACGGCGGCCGCTTCGACGGGTGGCGTGAGCACTTCTCGTACGACCGCTGGATGGCCTCCGCCGAGAAGGGCCTGGCCGGTACCGGTGTCGACGTGGACTGGTACACCACCCGCGAGCGCACCTACGAGGAGGTGCTGCCCTGGGACCACCTGGACAGCGGCCTCGACAAGGACTGGCTCTGGGAGGACTGGCAGGACGCCCTCGAAGAGGTCGAGGTCGACGACTGCCGCTGGACCCCGTGCTTCGACTGCGGCGTCTGCCCGCAGATGCAGACGGAGATCCAGATCGGCCCCACCGGCAAGAAGCTGCTGCCGCTGACCGTGGTCAAGTAGAGCCTGACTTTCCTCGATCCCCGGCCGGACACCTCCGGCCGGGGATCGGTCGTTTCCGGACATCACTCGATTTGATGTTGGTATATATGAATCGCGGCCACGAGTATAGAATCTACGCAAATCAATGGGTGGATGAAGGGTGGTATACCGTATGGCCAAAACCATGATCGACGTCGATGAAGAGGCGCTGGCCCTGGCGGCCCAGGCGCTGGGAACCAAGACGAAGAAGGACACGGTCAACGCCGCACTGGCGGAGGTGGGCCTTCGGGCGCGGCGCCGACGGGCCCGGGAACGCATGCGCGAGCTGGCGGCCGACGGTGTGTTCGACGCGGTGCTGGAACCGGGGTTCAAGGAAGAGGTATGGCGCTGAATGAGCGGTGCGGAGCAGTTCCTGATCGACACATCGGCCCACGTCCGGATCGTCAGGCCGGACCTGGACGAGGTGTGGGGCGAGGTGATCGACCAGGGGCGGGTCGGGCTCTGTGAGCCGACCGAAGCGGAACTGTGCTACTCGGCGAGATCCAAGGGGCATTTCGCCGACCTCAAGGCGGCGTTGGCCGACATGTACGTCTGGCGTCCGGTGCCGGACGGCGCCTGGCGGACGCTGCTCGCGATCCAGGAACGGCTCGTCGAGGCCGGTCAGCACCCCTCGGCCGGGATCGCCGACCTGCTGGTCGCCGTCACCGCGATGCACCACGGCCTGACCGTGCTGCACTACGACCGGGACTTCGAGACCATCGCCAGGCACACCGACCTCCGGGCTCAGTGGCTGGCCGAGCCCGGTTCGCTCGACTGACAGCCACCGGCTCTGAGCAGGGGCGGAGCGAGGGGGGTGCGGGGGCGCGTACCCTTTGAGGTGACAGAGTCCGGACAGTGGCGGGAAAGCGCCACGTCGGACGGGGACAACTGACTAAGGACTGAGCGACCCTGGCACGCCGTACGCCCGACGGTCCTCCGCCCGCGCCGACGGTGCAGCGGATCCGTCTCCGCTACACCAAGCGCGGCCGGCTCCGCTTCACCAGCCACCGCGACTTCCAGCGCGCCTTCGAGCGCGCACTGCGCCGGTCGGCCGTGCCGATGGCCTATTCGGCCGGCTTCACTCCGCACCCCAAGGTCTCCTACGCCAACGCCGCCCCGACCGGGGTGGCGAGTGAGGCGGAGTACCTGGAGATCGGCCTCGCCGCCGTCCGCGACCCGGAGGAGCTGCGTGCGCAGCTCGACGAGTCGCTGCCGAACGGCCTGGACATCACCGACGCGGTCGAGGTCAGGACACCGAACTTCGTGGAGCGCCTGGAGGCCTCCGAGTGGCAGGTCCGGCTGGACGGTGTCACCCCGGAGGAGGCGGCCCGCGCGGCCGCCGTTTTCCTGGCCGAGGAGCGGGTCGAGGTCGAACGTCTCACCAAGAACGGCGTGCGGGTCTTTGACGCGCGCGGTGCGGTGGCGGCGCTCGAGGTCGCCTCGCCGCAGGTGGACGACGGTGCGGACACGGAGGGCGAAAGGGTCCACGATGTTCGGACCGGCCGTCCCTGTGCGATACTGCGCCTGGTAGTACGACACGCCACACCCGCCGTACGACCCGACGACGTATTGTCCGGTCTCCGTGCGACGGCCGACCTGGCGCCGCCGGTCCCCGCAGAGGTGACCAGGCTGGCGCAGGGGCCGTTCGACGAGGAGACCGGCACGGTGACCGACCCGCTGGCGCTCGACCGCGCCGCGGCCCCGGCCGGCCCTGTGATGGCCGGCGAGCCGCGCGCAACCGCGTCCGCCTAGCGGGCGGAGGCCGGGTCCAGTGCCTCACTGGACCCGTTGGCCCTCCAGGCCCCCGCGGCTCCCCAGGGGAGCGAGCGTCGTCGAAGCACAGGCCGGCCTCTTGTGGCCCGCCGACCCCGATGGTCGGTGGGCCCGAGGACCCCGTCCGGGAGCCACCCGGGGTTGGGGAACGGCACAGCTTGGGAAAACCTCAGAAGACTGGTCAGACCAGAAGACTTTCGACACCCCGCCGAGTGCGGGGCGCCGAGCGAGACTACGAGCCCCTGTGCGGCCTCGCGTCCGCACGGCGGCACCGAGAAAAGGTCCGGCCCGAGCATCCGTCGCGATGCCGGCCGGCCACCGGTGCCCTGCCGTGCCTGGATACGGAGCCCGGGGGCCTGACGGGAGATCCACCCGCATGCTCGATAACACCGATTCGCAGCAGAACGCTGCACCGGACCAGAACGAATCCGCCGTCGCCGCAGGCGAGGGCGCGACCGCCGCGCCGCCGCGCCGCCGTCGCCGTGCGGTGTCCCGCCCGGCGGGCACCCCGCAGGGGGCTGCCACCGAGGCCGCCGAGACGGTGATCCCGGCCGAGGCCGAGATGCCGGCCGCCGCCGCGCCGGTGGAGGAGCCGGTGGCGGAGAAGCCGGTCCGGGCCCGCCGGGCGCGCAAGCGTGCCGAGGCTCCGGCCGGGGCGCCGGAGGCCACCCCGATCGTCGTCACCGAGCCGGAGGCCGTCGCGGCCGAGGCTCCCGCTGCCGCCGCACCGGTGGCGGAGGAGCCGGTGGCGGAGAAGCCGGTCCGGGCCCGCCGGACCCGCAAGCGTGCCGAGGCCCCCGCCGGGGAGCCCGCCGCCGCCGAGAAGCCGAGCGAGGCGCCGGTCGCCGAGGTGCCCGTCGAGGCTCCCGCCACCGAGACGCCCGCCGAGGAGACCCCGGCCGCCCCGGCCCGCCGACCCCGCCGCCGCCGTGTGGTGGAGGCCGCGCCGGTGGTCGAGGCCCCGGTCGAGGAGCCCGCCGCCGAGGAGGAGGCCCGGGAGCCGCAGGCCGAGCCGGTGGCCGCCGAGGCCCCCGTCCAGGCCGCCCCCGCCGAGCAGCCCGCCCCCGCCCCGGTGGCCGAGGCCGAGCCGGTCCACCGGGTGCGCCGCCGGGCGGTCCGTCCGTCCACCGCGATCTTCCAGGCCCCGGTCTTCCAGGAGCCGGCCCCCTACGAGGCCCCGCAGACGGCTGCTCCGGCGGCTGTCGAGGCCGAGGCCGAGCCCAGGATCGAGGCCAAGGCCGAGCCCAAGTCCAGGGCCAGGGCCAAGGCGCAGGCCCCGGTGCAGGCTCCGGCGGCGGTGTCCGAGGAGGACGAGTACGAGTACAGCGGCGTCGGCCGCCGCCGTCGCACCCGCACCCAGGTCCGGGTGCAGGCCCCGGTCCGCCAGAAGCCCGCCGCCGCCCAGAAGCAGGCCGCGGCTCAGAAGCCGGCCGTCGTCGAGGAGGCCCCGGCCCCGGTCGAGGTGCCCGTCGTCGAGACGCCCGTGGTCGAGGCCCCCGTGGCCGGCCCGGAGGTCGAGGACGAGTGGGAGGACGGCCGTCCGTCCCGCCGTCGCCGCCGGGGCGGCCGTCGTCGCCGCCGCGGTGAGGCCGAGGAGTTCGAGGCCGAGGAGACCGAGCAGCCCGCGGAGGAGCCGGCCGTCGAGGACGAGGAGGGTGAGGACGAGGACGATCTGGCCTCCGGCCTGGCCTCGTCCCGTCGCCGTCGCCGCCGTCGCCGCCGCAGTGGTGAGGCCGGTGCCACCGAGAGCGCCGAGACCACCGAGGACGGCGTCCGCACGGTGGTGAAGGTGCGCGAGCCGCGCCGCCGCTCCACCGAGCCGTCGTTCGACCCGGACGAGGTGCAGTCCATCAAGGGCTCCACCCGCCTGGAGGCCAAGAAGCAGCGCCGCCGCGAGGGCCGCGAGCTGGGCCGTCGCCGGGTGCCGATCATCACCGAGGCCGAGTTCCTGGCCCGCCGCGAGTCGGTCGAGCGCGTCATGGTGGTGCGCCAGAACGGCCAGCGCACCCAGATCGGCGTTCTTGAGGACGGCGTGCTGGTCGAGCACTACGTCAACAAGGAGCAGGCCACCTCGTACGTCGGCAACGTCTACCTGGGCAAGGTCCAGAACGTGCTGCCGTCGATGGAGGCCGCCTTCGTCGACATCGGCAAGGGCCGCAACGCGGTGCTGTACGCCGGTGAGGTCAACTTCGGTTCGCTGGGCGGCCACGGCGGCCCGCGCCGGATCGAGTCGGTGCTGAAGTCCGGCCAGTCCGTCCTGGTGCAGGTCTCCAAGGACCCGATCGGCCACAAGGGCGCCCGCCTGACCAGCCAGATCTCGCTGCCCGGCCGCTACCTGGTGTACGTGCCCGAGGGCTCGATGACCGGCATCTCGCGCAAGCTGCCCGAGAACGAGCGCGCCCGTCTGAAGCAGATCCTCAAGAAGATCGTCCCGGACGACGCGGGCGTGATCGTGCGCACCGCCGCCGAGGGTGCCTCCGAGGACGAGCTGACCCGTGACGTCCAGCGCCTCCAGCAGCAGTGGGAGGAGATCCAGAAGAAGGCCGCGACCGGCAACGCCCCGGCGCTGCTGTACGGCGAGCCGGACATGACCGTCCGGGTCGTGCGCGACATCTTCAACGAGGACTTCACCAAGGTCATCGTCTCCGGCAACGAGGCGTGGAACACCATCCACGACTACGTCTCCAACGTGGCGCCGGACCTCGCCGAGCGGCTCCAGCGGTGGACCTCCGAGGTGGACGTGTTCGCCACCTACCGGATCGACGAGCAGCTGATGAAGGCGCTGGACCGCAAGGTCTGGCTGCCCAGCGGCGGTTCGCTGGTGATCGACCGCACCGAGGCGATGGTCGTCATCGACGTCAACACGGGCAAGTTCGTCGGCCAGGGCGGCAACCTGGAGGAGACGGTCACCCGGAACAACATCGAGGCGGCCGAGGAGATCGTGCGCCAGCTGCGGCTGCGCGACCTCGGCGGCATCATCGTGATCGACTTCATCGACATGGTGCTGGAGTCCAACCGCGACCTGGTGCTGCGCCGTCTGCTGGAGTGCCTGGGCCGGGACCGGACCAAGCACCAGGTGGCCGAGGTCACCTCGCTGGGCCTGGTGCAGATGACCCGCAAGCGGGTCGGCCAGGGCCTGCTGGAGTCGTTCTCCGAGCCGTGCGTGCACTGCAACGGGCGCGGCGTGATCGTGCACATGGAGCAGCCGAGCGTCCACATGGGCGGTGGCGGCCAGGCCGTCGCGGCCGGTGAGGCGGGCTCGGGCGCGGGCAAGCGCCGGCGCCGGGGCAAGGGCGGAGCGGCCCAGGAGGAGCCGCAGGCCGTCGAGGTGGCCCAGCCGGACGAGCACGTCCACGAGGAGGTCGAGGGGCAGCTCGCGATCGAGGAGCTGGAGGTCGTCGAGACCTCCGCTCCGGCCGGGCCGGTCGTGGTCGAGGAGGCCGTGGTCGTGGAGACCGCCGCCGAGCCGGCCCAGCCGAGCCTGGTCGAGATCCCGGCCGCCGCCGCGGCTCCCGCCGGCCGTACCCGTCGCCGTGCGGTGCGCAAGGCGACGGCGCCGGCCGGTGCGCCCGCCGAGGCCGAGATCGTGGTGCTGCAGGCCCGGGCCGACGCGGCGCTGGAGGCGGCCCTCAAGGCCGCCGCCCCGGCCGCCGAGGAGCCGGCCCCGGTCGAGCCGGTCGCGGCCGAGGAGGCCGTGGTCGTGGAGACCGTGGCCGAGCCCGCTGCGCCTGTCGAGGCCCCGGAGGCGGCCGAGGCCGTCGCCGAGGAGCCGGCCGTGACCGAGGAGCCCGCCGAGGAGGCGCCGGCCCCGAAGAAGCGGGCCGCGCGCAAGACCGCCGCGAAGAAGACCGCTGCCAAGAAGACCACGGCAGCGGCGGCCAAGAAGACCACCGCCCGCAAGACCGCGACCAAGCGGACCAGCGCGGCGGCCAAGAAGGCCGCGGCCGCCGAGGGTGATTCGGCAGCCGAGTAGTGCCCGGTGCCCGGGGGCGGACGACCGTCCGCCCCCGGGCCCTGTACGGTCCGGTTTGCCCCTGCGGCGCCCGGTCCGTATTCTTGACCACTGGCGTGTCTACGCCATGCTCCCGAGCACATCACCTCCTGAGACCTTCGTGAGAAGGCCCGGGGGAGGCCCCTGTGTCCGTACCCAGGTGGCTGGCATCGAGAGTTCCGACCGAGTAGGAAAGTAGGTACCGCATGTACGCGATCGTTCGCGCAGGCGGCCGCCAGCACAAGGTCGCCGTCGGCGACGTGCTGGAGATCGACCGTATTGAGGCCAAGCCGGGTGACTCGGTCGAGCTCTCGACCATCCTGATCGTCGACGGTGACGCTGTCACCTCCGACCCCTGGGTCCTCGCTGGCGTGAAGGCTCACGCCGAGGTGGTCGACCAGACCAAGGGCGACAAGATCGTCATCCTGCGCTACAAGAACAAGACCGGTTACCGTCGCCGCCAGGGTCACCGCCAGCAGCACACCGCTGTGCGGATCACGAGCATCGACTCCGTCAGCAAGTAAGGGGATAGCGAGATGGCACACAAGAAGGGCGCAAGCTCTACCCGTAACGGCCGTGACTCGAACGCCCAGCGCCTCGGCGTGAAGCGCTTCGGCGGCCAGGTTGTCTCCGCCGGCGAGATCCTCGTCCGCCAGCGCGGCACCCACTTCCACCCGGGTGCGGGCGTCGGTCGCGGTGGCGACGACACCCTGTTCGCGCTGACCGCCGGTGCCGTGCAGTTCGGCACCCGCCGCGGCCGCAAGGTCGTCAACATCGTGGCCACCGAGGCCTGAGTCTCACCAGACTCACAGTGAAGGGTGGGCCGGAATGTTCCGGTCCACCCTTCATGCTTTAGAGCAGGTAAAGACCGTTTGTCGTACACGTACTGGAGGCACACCCATGACCACCTTCGTGGACCGCGTCGAGCTTCACGTCGCCGCGGGTAACGGGGGCCACGGCTGCGCCTCCGTGCACCGAGAGAAGTTCAAGCCGCTCGGCGGGCCGGACGGTGGCAACGGCGGTGAGGGCGGCAGCATCATCCTCATCGTGGACGCGCAGGTCACCACCCTGCTCGAGTACCACCACTCGCCCAAGCGCAAGGCCACCAACGGCAAGCCCGGCGCGGGCGGCAACCGCACCGGAGCCGACGGCCACGACCTGGTGCTGCCGGTGCCGGACGGCACCGTGGTGCTGGACCGGGAGGGCAACGTCCTCGCCGACCTGGTCGGCCACGGCACCAGCTTCGTCGCCGCCGCGGGCGGCCGCGGCGGCCTGGGCAACGCGGCGCTGGCCTCGGCCCGCCGCAAGGCGCCCGGCTTCGCGCTGCTCGGCGAGCCCGGCGAGGCCCGTGACATCGTCATGGAGCTCAAGTCCGTCGCCGACGTCGCCCTGGTGGGGTACCCGAGCGCGGGCAAGTCCTCGCTGATCTCGGTGCTTTCGGCCGCCAAGCCGAAGATCGCGGACTACCCGTTCACGACCCTGATCCCCAACCTGGGCGTGGTCACCGCGGGCGAGACCGTCTACACCGTCGCCGACGTGCCCGGTCTGATCCCCGGCGCCAGCCAGGGCCGCGGCCTCGGCCTGGAGTTCCTGCGGCACGTCGAGCGCTGTTCGGTGCTGGTGCACGTGCTGGACTGCGCCACGCTGGAGCCCGGCCGTGACCCGCTGACCGACCTGGAGACCATCGAGTCCGAGCTGGCCCAGTACGGCGGTCTGGACGACCGGCCGCGCCTGGTCGCGCTCAACAAGATCGACGTGCCGGACGGCCAGGACATCGCCGACCTCACCCGCGAGTCTTTGGAGGCGCGCGGCTACCGCGTCTTCGAGGTGTCCGCCGCCTCCCGCAAGGGCCTGCGCGAACTGAGCTTCGCGATGGCGCAGATCGTCGCCGAGGCCCGGGCCGCCAAGCCGGTGGAGGAGTCCACCCGGATCGTGCTGCGGCCCGCCGCCGTGGACGACGCGGGCTTCACCATCACCGAGGAGGACGGCGCCTACCGCATCCGCGGCGGCAAGCCGGAGCGCTGGGTCCGCCAGACCGACTTCTCCAACGACGAGGCCGTCGGCTACCTCGCCGACCGGCTCGCCCGCCTCGGTGTCGAGGAGAAGCTGTGGAAGGTCGGCGCCCAGGAGGGCGACACCGTCATCATCGGCCCGGACGAGAACGCCGTCGTCTTCGACTGGGAGCCGACCATGGCCGCCGGTGCCGAGATGCTCGGCCGCCGCGGTGAGGACCACCGCTTCGAGAGCCCGCGTCCGGCCGTCGACCGCCGCCGTGACAAGCAGAAGGGCAAGGACGCGGCCGAGGCCGAGTTCCTCGCCTTCGAGGCGCTCTCCAGCGGCCGCCAGGCCGCCATCGAGGGCGACGACGAGGACAGCTGAGCCGGCGGTTCGACGCGGCCCCCGCCACCCGCAAGGGAGGCGGGGGCCGCGCCGCGTTCGGTCTGGTGAAACGTCACTTCGCCGGGACGGCACGGAACTTGGCCGGGCAGGCCGGTCCGCCGCGGGCCGGGCGGTCGCCGGGCGGCCCGTCCAGCGGGTGACATGACCTGCGGGCGGGGTGCGCCGGTCGCGTAGATTGCGGGGGTAACGGCCGGGCCCGGGGCCCGTCGTACCCGCACCACACCGGAAGGGCGTACAGCGAGATGAGCGAGGACTCACTGCGGGACGAGGTGCTGACCGCGCGGCGGATCGTCGTGAAGGTCGGTTCCTCCTCACTCACCACCGCCGCCGGCGGCCTGGACGCCGACCGGGTCGACGCCCTGGTGGACGCGCTGGCCAAGGTGCGCACCCGGGCGGAGGCGCCCGAGGTGGTCCTGGTCTCCTCCGGCGCCATCGCGGCGGGCCTCGCCCCGCTCGGCCTGGACGGGCGGCCCAAGGACCTCGCCCGCCAGCAGGCCGCCGCCAGCGTCGGGCAGGGCCTGCTGGTCGCCCGCTACACCGCCTCCTTCGCGCGGTACGGCATCCGGGTCGGCCAGGTGCTGCTGACCGCCGAGGACGCCAGCCGCCGGGCCCACTACCGCAACGCCTACCGGACGCTCGACCAGCTGCTGGCGATGGGCGCGATGCCGATCGTCAACGAGAACGACACCGTCGCCACCGCCGAAATCAAGTTCGGTGACAACGACCGGCTGGCCGCGCTGGTCGCCCATCTGGTCCGGGCCGACCTGCTGGTGCTGCTCTCCGACGTGGACGGCCTCTACGACGGCGACCCGAGCCGCCCCGGCACCAGCCGGATCGCCCAGGTGGCCGGACCGCACGACCTGGACGGCATCCAGATCGGCAGCGCGGGCAAGGCCGGTGTCGGCACCGGCGGCATGGTCACCAAGGTCGAGGCGGCCCGGATCGCCACCGGCGCGGGCATCCCGGTGGTGCTCACCGCCGCCAGCCACGCCGCCGACGCGCTGGCCGGCCGGCCCACCGGCACGCTGTTCCTGCGCACCGGCAGCCGCTCCTCCGACCGGCTGCTCTGGCTGGCCCACGCGAGCAGCCCGCGCGGCGCCCTGCACCTGGACGAGGGCGCGGTCGCGGCGGTGGTCTCCGGTGGCGCCTCGCTGCTGCCGGCCGGGGTCACCAAGGTCGACGGGGAGTTCGCCGCGGGTGATCCGGTGGACCTTCTTGGTGAAAACGGCCACATCGTGGCGCGCGGACTGGTCAACTTTGATGCGAGGGAGTTGCCCCGCCTGCTCGGCCGGTCCACCCGAGACCTGGCCCAGGAGTTCGGCGCCGCGTACGAGCGTGAGGTCGTTCACCGCGACGACCTGGTCGTCCTGCGCGGCTGACCGGCCAGCGCGGGCGGCGGGCCACTCCGCACGGGTTCACGCCCGGCCGCGGGCGGGGAGGCGCGCAGCCTTACGCGTCGGGCCGGGCCGGCGGGTACGACGACACGACATCGCCGAACAGGAGGCCGCCGGTGGAACGCAGGCGCGAGGCAGCGCTGACCGGAGGGACGGCGGGCCGGCGGCTGACCAGCATCGACGGCGGACGCGGTGGCGACGGCCCAGCCGGGCCGTCAGGCCCGCCGCCGCAGGGGCCCGGCGGGGTGCGCAGGCTGCGGCCGGACCGGCGGGACGCGGGCGACCCGCCCACGGTGCCCGAGCAGGCCCGGCTCTGGCACGTGGTGCTGAGCGTCGCCGGGCAGGTCACCCCGCTGTCGGAGCTGCGGGCCGGGCTGGAGCGGCTGGCGCACGACCACTCGTTCTTCCTGACCGCCCGCTACGCCGCCGACCACGCCGAGATCCGCTACTGGGAGCAGGCGCGGGACCTGCACGACGCGGCGGCGATCGCGCTGCGGCTGTGGGGCGAGCACAAGGTGACGGCGAGCCTGCCGGCGTGGGAGATCGTCGGCCTGGAGGTGGTCGACCGCGCGACGTACCACAAGCGGGTGGCCGAGGGCTTCGGCGATCCGCCCCCGCACCTGGGCGGGGTCCACCCGTACTGAGCCGCCCTGCCGCGGGCGCCGTCTCACCGGGCGAAATGCCCGCCGGACGCCGCCCGCGCAGTCGCTACCCTTGGCACATGACCAGCGACCTCGCCACCGCCGACAGCCCCGTCCTCGCCGTAGCGCGCCGAGCCCGGGAGGCCGCCGCCGCGCTCGCCCCGCTGCCGCGCCGGGCGAAGGACACCGCGCTGCTGGCGATCGCGGACGCCCTGGTGGCCCGCAGCGCCGAGATCACCGCCGCCAACGCCGAGGACGTCGCGCGGGCCCGCGCGGCCGGCACCGCCGAGTCGGTGGTCGACCGGCTGACCCTCGACCACGAGCGGATCGCCGCGATCGCCTCCGACGTCCGCGACGTGGCCGGGCTGCCCGATCCGGTCGGCGAGGTGGTGCGCGGCTACACCCTGCCCAACGGTCTGGACGTGCGCCAGGTACGGGTGCCGCTCGGCGTCGTCGGCATCATCTACGAGGCCCGTCCCAACGTCACGGTGGACGCCGCCGCGCTCTGCCTGAAGTCCGGCAACGCCGTGCTGCTGCGCGGCTCGGCCTCCGCCTACCGCTCCAACACCGCGCTGATCACGGTGTTGCGCGACGCGGTCGAGGCGGCCGGGCTGCCCGCCGACGCGATCCAGCTCGTCCCCGGTGAGAGCCGGGACTCGGTGCGGGAGCTGATGCGCGCCCGCGGTCTGGTGGACGTGCTGATCCCGCGCGGCGGCGCCTCGTTGATCCGGACCGTGGTCGAGGGCTCGACCGTCCCGGTGATCGAGACCGGCACCGGCAACTGCCATGTCTACGTGGACGCCCGGACCGACCTCGCGATGGCCGTCGGCATCCTGCTGAACTCCAAGGCCCAGCGGGTCAGCGTCTGCAACTCGGCCGAGACGCTGCTGGTCCACCAGGACGTCGCGGACGCCTTCCTGCCGTTGGCGCTGGCCGCGCTCGCCGAGGCCGGGGTGACCGTGCACGGCGACGACGCGGTGCTCAAGGCCGCCGAGGGCACGGCGGTGACGGTGGTGCCGGCCACCGAGGAGGACTGGGGGACGGAATACCTCTCCTACGACCTGGCGGCCGCCGTGGTGCCCTCGCTGGACGCCGCCGTCGAGCACATCCGCCGCTGGTCCTCCGGCCACACCGAGGCGATCGTCACCACCTCGCAGGCGGCCGCCCGCCGCTTCACGCAACTGGTCGACGCGACCACGGTGGCCGTCAACGCGTCCACCCGGTTCACCGACGGCGGTGAGTTCGGCTTCGGTGCCGAGATCGGCATCTCCACCCAGAAGCTGCACGCCCGCGGCCCGATGGGCCTGCCCGAGCTGACCAGCACCAAGTACATCGTCACCGGTGACGGGCATGTCCGGGGCGAGGCGACGCAGACCGTGGGCGGGGCCGCCGACGCCGGCTGAGCGCGCCCGGGACGGCTCGCTTCACACGGGTGACGAACCAACTGGGAGGAGCCACAGACAAAACGGCCGCCCGGTAATACGCTGAATCCGTGGCTGACGATGTGGGGGGCTCGCCGTACCCCGACGGCGCCGACCACGGTGGTGCGGACGACGAGTTCGCCACCGTGGTCTTCGATGAGGCCTTCGTGCGGTCCGCCGCCGTGCACGAGCCGACGGCCAAGGAGCGGCAGCTCGCCGCCGCCGAGGCCCGGTTCGAGCCGGACACGGTGGGACCGGGCTGGGGCTATGACATTCCGGCCGGTGACGGGTTGCCGCTGGAGCTGCGCCCGCACCCGAGCGGGCTGGACGACGACCGCCTCTATCCCGACCCGTGGTCGGCGCCCGGCCGGGCGACCGGGCGCCGGTGGGGCCGGAGCGGCGTCTACGACCCGGTCCGGGCCGGGCGCGGGCGCTATGTCGCCCAGCAGCGCTGGCACCGGCCGGTGGCCTGGGTGCTCGCCGTGATCATGGGCGTGAGCCTGGTCGCGGTGGCCGTCGCGGCGGTCTACCAGGGCGTGGGCGGGGCCGACGGAGGACCGGCGCCCCGGCCCGAGTCCGGCAACAGCAGTGTGGGGGCCGATCCGGTGCCCTCGCCGGCCGAACCGTCGCTCGTGGTCACCGCTCCGGCGGGCTGAGCCGCTGATCCGGCGGAGCCGGGGGCCGGTGTGCCCGGGGCCGTACGGGGGCGCTCCGGGCGGTCACGGAGCGGCCCCGGGAATCTGTGGCAGGACTCTCGTGGCGGGGCCGGGGTGCGGCTTACCCTGGTGTTATGGGTGACCCGCGAGAGCCTCCGGAGGGTGCGCCCGACGGTGGTTCCGGAAATGAGGACGAGTACCGGTCCGTCGTCTTCGACGAATCCTTCGTCCGGGCTGCCCGGATCCAGGAGCTCTCCGCCCGGGAGCGGCTGGCCGGCTCCTTCGGCCGGGCCACCCGCCCGCGCGTACGGCTCGGCCCGCTGGGCACCGTGCCCCGGCAGGCGCTCGCCCTGCTGCTGCTCATCCTGGTGGCCTTCGCGGCCGCGGTGTACTTCGGCATCAGCTCGCCCGAACGGCAGTCGGCCCAGCCCTCGGGCAGTCAACTGACCACCAGTCTGGTGGCGTTGAGCCCGGCTTCGGCGGTCAGGCCGGTCGCCGACCCGGCCGGCCCCTTCGCCTCGTTGCCGCCCGGCTACAGCGACGGCGCGATCGGTCTCGGGACGCCCGCCGGAGCGGCCACCGAGCACTTCAGCAAGGCCGAGGTGACCAAGGCGCTCGACACCGTCCAGCGCTATCTGGTCGCCTCCTCGCTGGCGCCCGCGGCCCTGATCCAGGGGGCGACCGGCGATGTGCGGGCCTTCGTCACCCCGGGTGAGCAGGCCCAGTTCGATACGAGCGTGGCCCAGCCGGCCGACGACCGGCACCACGCGCTGACCGGCTGGCTGGTCCGCTTCGACCCCGGCCAGGTCGCGCTGGCCTCGGGCACCGTCAAGGTCGCGGGCGCGATGCGGATCGACGAGGCGGACAGCGGCACGCTGCAGATCGCCACCGACCACACCTTCGTCTACGCGCTGAAGCCGGCCGGCGCGTCGAGCGGCGCACCGGTCACCCTGGAGACCGTCCGGCGGCAGCTGACGTTCGACTTCGACCGGGTCGACCTGGCCGCCACCCAGCTGCGGCTGGTGGACTCGGTGCTCCAGGCCGGTCCGGCCCCGTGCACCGGCTCGATGGCCGGGTTCCTCCAGCCGGTGCTCGCCACGGCGGGCGGCACCTCGGTGCCCGCCCCGCCCGGGATCGACCCGGGCAACCACGCCCAGCCCGCCTGGCAGGTCTGCGGGGTGCTGGCGGGAGGCTGACCGCTCCCCGGGCCCGCCGACGGCCCCCGGCGGGGAGCCGGGAGCCGTCCGCCGGGGCGGTACCGGTGGGGTCAGTCGTCGTCGCGGGTCGGGCCGCCGGTGGATCCGTTGCCGCGCGAGGCGCCGGTGAAGGTGTCGCGGAGCTTGCCGCCGACGGTCGCGGCGCCGCCGGCGACATCGCGGATCAGGCCCATCAGCGGGTCCTTGCTCTCCTTCACCGAGGTGGTGTAGTGGTCGGCGGCGGCCCTCCACTGGTCGCCGACCGAGGTCTCCGGGTCCTCGCCGCGGCGCGGGTAGGCGCCCGCCAGGATCGAGCGGTACTCGTCGCTCTCCGACCACTTCTTCAGCTGGGCGACCCGTACCACCGCGAAGGGGTGGCTCTGCGGCAGCACCTGGAGCAGCTTCAGCACGCCGTCGCGCAGGTCGCCGGCCTTGTCGTACTCCGCGGCCTGCTCCAGGAAGGCGTCGACGTTCATCTCGGCGAGGTTGTGGCCACCGGCCAGCTTCATCAGGGCCCGCATGGACGCCTGGAGGTCCTGCCCGGCGAGCAGGCCGGCCCGGTCGCTGGAGAGCTCGGCCTTGCGGAACCACTCCTTGAGCGCGGTGACGATCGCCATGATCGCCAGGTTGCCGAGCGGCACCCAGGCGATCCGGGTGGCGATGTTGGTGAGGATCAGCAGCATCGTCCGGTAGACCGCGTGGCCGGACATCGCGTGACCGACCTCATGGCCGATGACCGAGCGCAGCTCCTCCTCGTCCAGCAGCTCGACCAGGCCGCTGGTGACCACGATGATCGGGGTGTCGATGCCGATGCAGTACGCGTTGACCGTCGGGTCCTGGGTGACGTAGAGGTCCGGGATCCGCTCCAGGTCGAGCACGTAGCCGGCGTCGCGCACCATGTTGTAGAGCTCGGGGAACTGGCGCTCGGACGTCTTCACGGCGGTGGCCAGGAACATCAGCCGGATCGAACGCTCGGAGACCAGACCGGCGAGCTTCCTGAGCACGTCGTCGAAGCCGGTCAGCTTGCGCAGCGCGACCAGGGCGGAGCGGTCCGCGGGGTGCTCCCAGGCCCGGGTGGAGATCTCCGGGAAGCGCTGGCGGCGCCGGCTCGGGGTCTTCTCGGTCGTATCGGTCATGGTGTGAGTACCTCCTGCTCGACGGCGGCCCCGGCCGCTGGCCGGCCCCCGCTGCTCTTCGTCTGCAACGACTGTCTGTGCAACGTCCGTGGTTGCGTACTCGTCCCCGCGGCCACCCTACGCGCGGTGCGGGCCGCGCCGCAGGGGGCGGTGGGCGGCGCGGATGTGAAGCCGGTCTACCCTGAATGTCCTGGATAGCCGAGACCAGACCTGGCCGCGGTACCGAGCAGTTCGAGGAGCCCGCAGATGTCCACCGACGCCCTTGTCAGCCTGGCCGGCCCGATCTCCACGGAGGACGGCCCGGGGCTGTTCCTGCGCATCATCGTGGTGGCCTCCTTCGTGGGCGTCGGACTGCTCGCCTGGATCCTGCTGAGGGCCGGCCGCAACAACTGAGCACACCCCCGCCGGGCACCCGGCTCACGCCTGATCAGACGCGGTGGGCCGCCGAGCGGTTGCCGTGTAACCACCCGTACGATGGCGGGTGGGGCCCTCACCGGCCCGACACCCTGGTCCGTCACCCGAGCCGAGAAGGTCCCGCCGACCATGAACACTGCCGCCGCACTTCCCGTTCTGAACCTGCTCGCCTCCGAGGGCGAGGGGGGCAACCACGAGAGCCTCAACCCGTACCTGACGGGCGGCGCCGCGCTGTTCATCCTGCTGCTGCTGCTCTACGTCACCACCCGCTTCAACCGGGACCGCTGAGTCCCGCCGAGCCGTCCCGGTGGTGGCCAGGGGAGCGTCCGGTGTGAGTGCCGGCCGCTCCCTCGCGCGTGTCCGGGGCGGCCCCCACCCGGGCGTTCCCGCACCGTAACGCGTGTCGCGTAAGGTGTGGCGCCATGGGAGAGCAGGCCGGGAATCCCGGCGGACCGGTACCGGTGAAGAAGCGCCTCGGCGTCATGGGTGGCACCTTCGACCCGATCCACCACGGGCACCTGGTCGCCGCCAGTGAGGTGGCGAGCGCGTTCCACCTCGATGAGGTGATCTTCGTGCCGACCGGGCAGCCGTGGCAGAAGAGCGACCGCCATGTCACCCCGGCCGAGGACCGCTACCTGATGACGGTCATCGCCACCGCGGAGAACCCGCAGTTCTCGGTCAGCCGGATCGACATCGACCGCGAGGGTCCGACGTACACCGTCGACACCCTGCGCGACCTGCACGCACTGCACCCGGACGCCGACCTCTTCTTCATCACCGGTGCCGACGCGCTTGCCCAGATCCTCTCCTGGCGGGACTCCGACGAGCTTTTCTCGCTCGCGCACTTCATCGGCTGTACCCGCCCGGGGCACACTCTTTCGGACGCCGGGCTTCCGGTGGGCGGGGTCTCCCTGGTGGAGGTCCCGGCCCTGGCCATCTCCTCCACGGACTGCCGCAACCGGGTCGCCAAGGGCGAGCCGGTCTGGTACCTCGTCCCGGACGGCGTGGTCCGCTACATCGACAAGCGTGCGCTCTACGCGCCGCACCGGATCTGAATCCCGGAGGGGCGGGCGCATGAGCGAGCGGAGCGAGGTAGGCGCATGAGCGAGCGCACGGGCGGCCAGGACGACTGGTCCACCGGCCAGTACCAGCAGTACCAGCCCTACCAGGAGCAGGCCCCGCAGCAGCAACAGCCGCAGCAGTACGACCAGTACGGGCAGCCGGTGCCGTCGGCGTACCCGCAGCAGGGCGGGTACGGCTACCAGGAGCAGCAGCAGTACCAGCCGTACGAGCAGCAGGCCCCGCAGCAGCAACAGCCGCAGCAGTACGACCAGTACGGGCAGCCGGTGCCGTCGGCGTACCCGCAGCAGGGCGGGTACGGCTACCAGG
>NZ_JBIVRD010000036.1:85996-89197 GCF_044755565.1 Kitasatospora sp. NPDC092286
GGAGCAGCAGCAGTACCAGCAGGCCTACGACCCGTACCCCCAGCAGCAGTACGCCACCGCGCCGCAGCCGGTGGTCACCGAGCCCGAGCCCGTTCCGGCCGCGCCGGCGCCCGCGCCGCCGCGTCCGCGCGCGGCCCGGCCCGCCGCCACCGAGGCGGCTCCGGCCAAACCGGAGCCGCCGTCCGAGCAGGTCGGCGGGGGCCGTGCGGGCAGGTCCGCCGCCGGCAAGCCGGGTGCGGGCAAGTCCGGTGCGGGCGCCGGGAAGACGTCCAAGGACGACTACCCCACGGACGAGTTCACCTTCGTCGACGAGGAGGCGGAGGAGTCCGAGGACGTCATCGACTGGCTGAAGTTCGCCGAATCCCGCAGCGAGGTGCGGGCCGAGCGCCGCCGCAAGCTGCGCAACCGGCTGATCGGCGCCGGCGTGGTGGTGGCGCTCGCGGCGGCCGGGGCCGGCGGCTACCTCTGGTTCACCGGGGACAAGCAGACCGCGGCGACCGCGGCCGGTCCGCGCCAGGTCAACGTGGTGCACCTGCGCGACCTGCAGGGCAAGGTCTCCAGCGCGCTGCTGGTCAACGACTCCTCCGGGCACAAGGGCACCGTGCTGCTGCTGCCCGACACCCTCCGGCTGCCCGGCCCGGGTGACCCGCCGGTCACCACGGTCGGCCAGGCGATGGACAGCATCGGGCCGTCCGCCACCAGGGAGGGCCTGACCACCGTGCTGGGCGCCCCGGTGGCCGGCACCTGGCGGCTGGACACCCCGTACCTGGAACTGCTGGTCGCCCAGCTCGGCGGGGTCCGGGTGGACACCAACGCCGAGGCCCACGAGGGCGGCAAGCCGGACGGCAAGCTGCTCGCCGCCGCGGGCAAGAACACCCTGCTGAACGGCAAGGCCGCGGTCGCCTACGCCACCTACCAGGCGCCCACCGAGAACCGGGACGCCCAACTGGCCCGGTTCGGACAGGTGATGGACGCGGTGGTGCGCACCATGCCGACCGAGTTCAAGGACGCCAAGGACGATGTGCACCGGATGAACGCGGTGCTCGACCCGTCGCTGCCCGAGGACGCCCTGGCGGGGGTGCTCGTCCAGCTCTCCCAGCAGGCCAAGGACGGCCACTTCGGCACCACCGCGCTGACGGTCAAGCCGGACGGCACCCTGGACGACGCCACGGCCGGCAAGCAGGTCAAGGACGTGCTGGGCGGCACCGTGAAGTCCGCCGCCTCGGGCGACGCCCCGGCCCGGGTCAGCATCCAGGACGCCAGCGGCAACGACCAGGCGGCGGCCGCCGCCCAGGTCCAGGTGATGAACGCGGGCCTCACCTTCATCCCCGGCGGGTCGAAGACCGCCCCGCAGGCCGTCAGTGAGATCCGCTACACCGACGACGCCCGGCAGGCCGCGGCGAAGTCGCTGGCGCTCAGCCTCAACCTGCCGGAGACGGCGGCGAAGAAGGTCACCGACGCCCAGAACGCGGATCTGGTGGTCGTGCTGGGCAAGGACTACCAGGCGCCGAAGACGCAGTAGCCCCGGGTGTGCGCGGCGGCCCCGGAAAACGGTTCCGGGGCCGCCCGGGCGGCGTGAGATCCTGGAAGGCGATCCCCGGCCGGGTGCCGGGGACCGCCCCCAAGCCGTCGAGCCGGAAGAACACCGTGACCGTCACCGAGCACAGCCAGGAACTCATCACCGTCGCCGCCCAGGCGGCGGCCGACAAGCTGGCCCACAACATCATCGCGTTCGACGTCAGCGAGGTGCTGTCGATCACCGACGCCTTCGTGATCGCCTCCGCGAACAACGACCGCCAGGTCAAGTCCATCGCCGAGGAGATCGAGGACCAGCTCCGCGAGAAGCTGGACGTCAAGCCGGTGCGCCGGGAGGGCGAGCGCGAGGGCCGCTGGATCCTGCTCGACTACCTGGACATCGTGGTGCACATCCAGCACTCCGAGGAGCGCTCCTTCTACTCGCTCGACCGGCTCTGGAAGGACTGCCCCGAACTCCCGCTGCCGGCCGACGCGCTGGCCACCCGCAACCGCCCCGAGGACGTGCGGACCGATGCGGCCGGCAACGCCGTCGCCCCGGCCGAGGTCGCCCCGGCCGACGACTTCGGCGCCGAGGACTACAGCTGAGCGGGGACGCGCGAGGTCCGCGCATCGTCTTCTGGCGGCACGGCCAGACGTCCTGGAACCTCGAATCGCGGTTCCAGGGCAGCACGGACATCGAGCTGACCGGGCAGGGCGTCCAGCAGGCCCAGCGGGCCGCCAGGCTGCTCGCCGGCCTCCACCCCGACCTGCTGATCTCCTCGGACCTCCAGCGCGCCCGGCGCACCGCCGAGGAGCTGGCGAAGATCACCGGCCTGGACGTGCAGCACCACGACGGCCTGCGTGAGACCTACGCGGGCACCTGGCAGGGGCTGACCAACGCCGAGATCCGCGCCCGCTTCCCGGGGGAGTACGCGGCCTGGGCGCAGGGCGAGCCGGTCCGGCGCGGTGGCGGTGAGCTGTCCACCGAGGTGGCCGACCGCTCGGTGCCGGTCGTGCTGGACGCGGTCGGGAAGCTGCCGGAGGACGGCACCCTGGTGGTGGTCAGCCACGGCGGCACCATCAGGACCATGCTCGGGCGGCTGCTCGGCCTGGAGCCGGGGCTCTGGGAGTGCTTCGGCGGCCTGTCCAACTGCTGCTGGTCCGTTCTGGGCCGGGGCGTGCGCGGCTGGCGCCTGCTGGAGCACAACGCGGGCACGCTGCCGCAGCCGGTGATCGGCGACGACACCTGAGTGGGGGCTGCCGGCGGTGATCCGCCGAGCGGCCGGCGGGGACGGATTTCGCAGTTCCGGGCCTGACCAGTTAGAGTCTTCCTCGTTCGCACGGAGGAAAACGCGGCCCGGAAGGGAAGCGGAAAATCCGGTGAAGTGCGGGGCTGTAGCTCAGTTGGTAGAGCGCTTGCATGGCATGCAAGAGGTCCGGGGTTCAATTCCCCGTAGCTCCACTCCGCACCTGCGGTCCGCGAGGGCCGTGCGTGTCGCGGGGCTGTAGCTCAGTTGGTAGAGCGCTTGCATGGCATGCAAGAGGTCCGGGGTTCAATTCCCCGTAGCTCCACAACAGTCGAGGGCCGCCACCCGTCCCGGGCGGCGGCCCTCGGCGTTTCCCGCCGGGCGGGCGCACGGTTGACCCGTCTCGCAGCGCCCGGCCCGTGCCGCCCGCTACGGTCGT
>NZ_JBIVRD010000037.1:0-86366 GCF_044755565.1 Kitasatospora sp. NPDC092286
GGCGGCCGGCCCGTCAGCCACGACGCCGAGCTCTACAAGGAGCGCAACACCGTCGAGCGCCTGATCAACAAGCTGAAGGCCTGGCGAGGCATCGCCACCCGGTATGACAAGACCCCGGAAAGCTACCTCGCCGGCCTCCACCTCCGTGGCGCGATGATCTGGATCAAGGACCTCACCCGGACCCGTTGATCACGACCGAATACCCGCCCTAACACGTCCTCGGAGCGCAGCGGAGAGGCCGAGCGAAGCGAGGGTCCGCAGGACACGTGTTATCAGGTTCCCTTATGCCCTTTTTGCTTCCTTGTCGTCGTCGTCGCTGTTCCACGGCTGGAGCGTCAGCGGAAGCCTGGAACACCAGGGGAAACAGGCCGTACCCTCTTGACCCGTACCCCTCCCCCCTTTCCGCGCAGCGGGGGTACGGGACGGGCTGTTTCCCCTGGTCATTGCACCCTTGGCTGTACTGCTGTTTTGCCGTCCGTGATACGACCGTACCCCCATGCTCATCCGTCCTCGTGAAGCACGAGCGAGGCGGGGGTACGGGTCTGCTCCCGACGGGGCGCAGCCCTGGCTCATCGACCTGCTGCCGCAGGCGGCACAGCCCTCGCCGCGGCTGCGTTAACCAACCGTGAAAGAGGCCGACAGGAGCCCCCCATAGGCTGATGGGCATGATGCACACTCAGCTCACGGACGTCCCCGCGGGCGTTCTAACAGCCGTCGCCACCGCTGTCGGAACGGGTGGTCCCACCGGCGACGGTGCCTACGTTCACGTCCTCCAGGACGGCACCACGGCGGCCTGCGTGGTCGACGGCATCGGGCACTCGGAGCGCATCACCGCGCGCTCCGCTTTCCTGGCGGAGGTCGGCGCGCGGATCGCCGCCACCCGGGGGCCACTGCACGGCATCCTGACCGCCGCCGAGATGATCGCCGACCCGGGCCCGGACTCCTGCCCGGAGGAGGACGCGGTCGCGGTCGCCGTCGTCGCCAGGCCCGGCCGGGAGGTCACCGTCGGGTGGACGGGTGACTGCGCGGCCTGGTCGTACGACCCGGTCACCGATGAGGTGGTGCGGCTGACCTCCGATCACACGATGGGCTCCTTCCTGCGGACGGTGCACCCGGGCGGGCCCGCGACGCGGGCCGAGCACCACGACGACTGGGTACGGGTCTCCCTCGCGCGGTCGTCCGTCGCGTCGGTACGGGAGTCGGAGGCCTCCGAGGGGGTGCGGCTGGTGGTGCTGGCCAGCGATGGCCTGCACGGAGCGATCGGCGAGGACCGTCTTGTCCGCCTGATCCGGAACCATGGGGCCCCCGGCTCAACGGAGCACCCGCCGAGCCGGATCGCGGACAGTCTGGTCGGGTCGGCGCTGGCCTGCGCTGCCACCAGGGGCGGCACCCGGGACGACGTCACCGTGATTGTCCTCGCCTGGCCGGACCGCTGAGGCTGGGGCTCGATCCGAACCGTGACGGTCGACGTCCATACAGGCGGGTGGGGCCAAAGAAGACCGTCCTAGACATGCAGCACGAGCCTGGAGGACTCGCACTGTGGTGGTTGTTCTGGGACGACGAGGGCCGACGGGAGCTACGGATCGCGCCGGGGTGCGAGAAGGTCGTCGTCTCTGAGGCGTTCCTGCTCGTCGAAGACCACCCCGGCACCTGTGACCAGTCGATCGGCTTCACTCGCGAGGAGCTGGCGGCACTTGGGTGAGAAATCGCCGGCTCCCAAGCTGGCGACCAGCCCCCGCCCCGTCCGTCCATCAAGCGAGCCGATGGCACCCACCCCCTTACCGACCGCCGCGATTCGGCGTGAAGCGCAGACAGGCGTTTCGTCCCTACGAAACGGCAGTGAAAAGCGTCCCCCTCGCGTCTCCGAGGTGACCCATCGGGATACACGGGGGACGCAACTAGGGCACGCACAAGACGCCGACTGGCCGGCATTGCGGCTATCAGAGTCCCGAGAGCGTCCTTACGGCGTCTCGCGCCCGCTCCAACGATGCCGCCCTGGTGTCGCATACGGAACCCTCGCAGGGCACGTCTGGGTAGCGGCGACCGGCGAGGCCCTTCAGGAGACACAGTCAGGACGCCGACGGGACGCCCTGTGTACTCGAATGCGGTTCCCCCTGGGACGGCGCCGTGACCCCAGGTGTCTCGAGGGTGCCCCCTTGGAGCCCTTGTTGCGTCGCACGTAGAGCTCATAGGCGCATGCGGTCGTCCCAGGTGGGGCACTGTGACGTCTCGCCGGTGTACCCGCCAGTACTCAACAGGGACACCAATGGCGCCTCACTCGCGTATCGAATGAGACTTGCAGGGGACTCGATAGGGCCACTAGAGTGACGTTGCATCGATTCGAATTCAAGCAGAAACCCGGAAGGCGGTGAGTTCATATGGCAGAGCGCGAGACATCCGGTGAGCGACTGGATGAAGTGCATGAGCAAGTGGCCGGGCGAGGTGAGTGCGATGGCGAATCAGTCGGGTGAACCTCGCAAGGTTCGCTGGACCGTGCCCGCTGCCGATACCTCGGTGATCGAGTGGCTCGATCAGCAGGAGAACATCTCGCAGTCGCTGCGACAGCTCATTCGGGAGTCCATTCAGCGCGACGGGTACATCGACGTCTTCTACAAGCCCGTCGATCAGCTGCCGCGTCGTGGCCGACCACCGCTGGAGACTGCCGAGCAGCGCGAGGACGACGAAGCAACAGCCGAGCCCCGTCCGGCCGTCCGGCCGGTTCAGCCGCAGCAGCAGCCCGTAGTCACCGACCAGGCCGACGTCGTCGTCGAGCAGAAAGCCCCAGCGCCGGTGTCCCGGCCCGAGCCAGCTCCCGCACCGGTCGAGACGGCCGAGGCCTCCGCCCCCATCCCACCGCCGGAGCCGCCGAAGCAGGCGTCCATCGACGAAATCATGGCGAGCACTCGGCGCTGAGTGACGCGGTGGCTCTCACCTTCCAGACAGACAACGCAGACACCGAGGGGCCGAATTCATGAGCACGAACACCACCGACATCATCACCCTCACCGGCGGCATCGACGTCGGCAACGGCTACGTCAAGGGCGTCATCCAGAACACGAAGCAGAGCACTTTCGACGAGATCGATCTGCCCAGCGCGGTCGTCTCGACTTCCCGCACCTCGCCGAAGGTGCCGCTCCCCGACGCGGATGCGGCCACCGTGATGGCCGGCGACTTCTACAACCAGATCGACTGCTCGCTCACCACTCCCCTGGTGGCGGCGTCGGACCGCCGGATCTTCGGCCGGGCGGCGTTGAGCGTACGCGGCTCGAAGTTCACCGAGTTCGAGGTGCTGGGCAAGCACTCCAAGGCCGATCAGGAGCTGAGCAAGGTCCTGGTCCTGGGTGTCTTCGCCGCGAAGGCCCTGCGCGACTACGTCAGCGAGAACGGCGCGCTGCCCGATCACGAGCTGCGCGTGCACGTGCGTGCCGGCCTGGCGCTGCCGATCTCCGAGTTCGTCGCGCGCCGCCACGCCTACGCCACCGAGTTCATCGGCCTGCTGGGCAGCTCCGACCCCGCGGTGCACCTGGTGACGATCAAGAACTTCAGCACCCCGGTCTCGGTGCGCCTGCAGTTCGTCGACGTCCAGGTGATGGCCGAGGGTGCCTCCGCGCAGTTCGCCATCACCGACAAGGGCGAGCCGCTGGCCCAGGCTCTTCTCGATGATCTGCGCACCCGTGACGCGTCCATTGTCGAGGGTGTCTCCGCTTCCGACCTGGTGGCGGTCCAGCACACCATCGGCGTCGACGTCGGCGAAGGCACCGTGAATTTCCCGGTCTTCACCGACGGGCGGTTCAACGCCGAGGCGGCCGCCACGCTCGACGAGGGCTACGGCACCGCGCTGATGAACGCCATGGAGCGCATGAGCGAGTCGGACGCCACGCTGCAGTTCTCCTCGCGCAAGCAGCTGGCGGACTTCCTCCACGCGGAGCCGTCTGTGCTGGTGAGGAACCGTCACCAGCGGGCCGCCGGCTTCGTCGAGGACGAGGCCAGCTACCTGGTCGACGAGATCGTCTCCTCCTTCGGCGACGTTCTCTCGCAGGCCGGCGCGACGACCGAGGTCGTCTACGTCTACGGCGGCGGCTCAGGTCCGATCAAGCACCTGCTGCACCCGGCGCTGCTGAAGGCCGCGGGCGACGTGCCCGTGCTCTACCTCGACTCGAGCTACTCGCGGCACCTGAACCGCGAGGGCCTGTACATCGCGGCCCGGCACGTTGAGCAGCAGGCCCTCGCCGCGAAGACCGCGGGCTAGCGCACTAATACGGAGACCGGATCAACCCTCCAGCGTCGTCCACCAACCTCAGCCCGACTGCCAAACCTACCCACAGATCGGGCGGCCAAGGTCGGCGAGCAGACCGTCAGGTAGGCCGAACCGGAGCACGTCATGCAGAAACGGCGGCTCCTGGAGAAGGCTCCGGCCGAGGAGCGGGTGGGGCCACATACTCGGGTCAGCGAAGGGAAGCCCGAGATAAGCGCTGCCGCCTTCATGGGGCCAGGTGGGATCGAGCGCCAGGCCCTCGGAAGTTACGGCCCAGCCATGCGGAGTATGCAGTGCCTGGGTCACGTCGATCTGCGCCGCACCGTAACCTTCTGCATAGGTCAGTTGGAGCTCGGGATGGTCGTTGGCCAACTGAGCGGCGTTCGTGAAGCAGAAGCCTGGGTGCAAACGCTCGACCTCAACGGGGAGTGGAGCCGGCGTGAAGAGCCGTCCTTCACGCAGCAGCAGGTCGAACTGGCTGGTGTAGGCCCAGCCCTCCACGATCGGACGCGCCGTTGGGGCGATGGTCTCGGCCGCCTGGCTGAGGTAGGCGACCAACCGCTCCTCAGCCTGACTGAGAGATCCGACCTGCTCTGTCGTCACAACGTCCCCCGATGGTCAATCAACATCCACCAGCCGCCAGATTCTCCGTGCCCTGACCCAATCCGCTGCTGACTCTACTTTCACGCATCCGCCACGCTTCGATTGCCTGTAGGGCGACCTTTCGACCTACAGGCTTCGCATACCCTGACCTGCTTCGACTACTTGCAACGATGCGTAGAAGGAGCCGCTCAAGGAATCGCTTGAGCTCTCGCGTATGTGTCTTCTTGACTCAGTGGCTTCGAACGGCGAATCCTGGGCCTGCGCGAGAGCATTCCAGGACGCCGCCGCCAAGGGAATCCGAGGCTCCGACCGCGCAGCAGCCAAGGTTCGCCGCGACGAGACTGGCCACGCGGCAGTCGAACGGCGGCTCATCGCACTCGGAGCCACCGCCCGCCGAGCTGAGGAAGACGGCGCGCGATGGCTCGCTCGGGCACTCGAAGATGTCGGGGCAACGGCGCTGTACCACGGCGGCTGCCACAAGTACGCGCGGACCATCGGCCCGCAGCGCAAGCGACTTCTGCTAGCTGGGCCCGCTCTTCCAGCTCCGCGACATGGGCCCCGTTCACCCTCACCGTCTACCCCAGAGATACGAGGAAACCACCAGATGAGTCACGGCCTCAGCCCTACCGGCGCGAAGATCCTCGACGCCAACGACGACGGCCTCGTTGCCGGGCACCCCGCAGCGCTCGCCAAGCTGATGTCCGACGGCTTGCTCGTCCCGCACACCGCCGACCGCGGTACCCACCGGATGACCGAGGCCGGCTGGATGGCCCTCGGCGCCTGGCGGAAGGAGAATCCGGGCCGTGCTGCGCTGGCGGACGCCCCACGCGTCCTGCCGAAGCTGCCTGGTCGGCAGCACGAGGCAGTGCTCGCTGCCGCGCGGCGCCCCGACCAGAACGTCCCCGGCCAGGATGATCCGGCCTACCGCGCCGGCGAGGCATGGTTCCGGGGCTCCACCCTGCGGAAGGTCGTCGCGAGCGGCTACGCCGCCATCCGGCCCGAGCCACACGACAAGAGCGAGGCCACATGGGAGGCGACGGGCCGCCCTCTCTACCTCACGGAGGCCGGGCGGCTCTACGCCCGACAGCGCGGGAACATCGCTGTCCACCGGCGGCGCGTCGTGGTCATCGCCTGCGGGGAGAAGAAGCTGCCAGCTCCAGGCGTCAACGAGTACGGCAACCCGCTTCCTGGCCACCCGGCTGGCGAGCTCTACATCGGCGACTACCACCGGTCCCTGCGCGCCGCCGCGGACGCCCTGACCGACTCCGCGCTGATCTTCATCGCCTCCGCGCTCCACGGCCTCGTCCCGCTCGACCGGCCCCTGCACCCCTACGACGTCACACTCAAGGACGAGGAGGCCGTCGCGCCGGAGACGATCCGCTGGCAAGCGGCGGGCCTCGGCCTGGACGACGCGGATGTCATCTTCCTCGGCGGCCAGGACTACGCCGCACTGCTTCTGGCATCCGTCCCCCACTTGCACGCGCCGTTGGCCGGCGGCATGGGCGACCAGCGCGGCCAGTGCGCGCGAGCCCGCGATGACGCCGGCATACGCGAGGACTGGTGGAAGAAGGCCGCCACCCTCCACAGCGAGTACGCCGCACGGTGAACGCCCCCCACCCCCCCGGGGGCCGCCGGGGCCCCATCAGAGCACCACTGTCCGCTCCGAGTCCGTAGGAACGTCATGACCAACCCGTTCGCCCCGCCCATCGACCTCAGCCACCTGCCGAACTACCGGCTGGCCGACGCGCGTCCTCGCCGCTCGGTGTTCCTCGGCCGTGTCTCCACCAAGGACCAGCAGAACCCGGCCTCGTCCATCCCGCGGCAGGTGGTCCTCGCCTCCGAGCGCCTGGCGGAGGGCGAGGAGTTCGTCGCGTACTTCTGGGACGTCGAGTCCGGGATGCTGCCCCCGAACCTGCGGGGCCTCGGGCCGCAGGAGATGTACGACGCGCTCGCCGTACCGACCCCCCGGGACGGCGGACTCCAGGACCTCGTGGACCGTGCCGAGCAGCTGGGTGTCACCCACGTCCTGGCCGAGCGCTCCGACCGCATGGCACGCGCCATGCTGACCAGCCTCACCGTGGAGCACGAGCTGGAGCGCCTCGGGGCAGAGGTGGTGTACGCCAACGAGCCGGTCGGCGGCACCAAGTCCGGCCAGCTACGCAGCCGCCGCTACGGCCAGGTCGAGGCCGAGGTCTACCGCACCGTCCTGAACGAGATGTCCATGGGCGGGCAGATCCAGCACGCCATCAACGGCTGGAACCACGGCTATGCGCCGTACCCGTACATCACTCTGATCGACGAGAACGCCCCGGTTCGGGAAAAGGGACGCTTCGGCGCGGATCGGCCGAAGAGCAAACTCGCTCCGCACCCCGACTCACGCCGGTTCGACGCCGCCCGGGAGCTGTGCCGCCTCCGGCGCGAGGAGCGCCTGAAGGGGCCGGACATCGTCGCAATCCTCAAGGCCGAGCCCGACCGGTACCCGATCGAGGGCGAGTGGACCTACAACAGGGTCGAGGGTCTGGTATCGAACCCGAAGCTGACGGGATATCAGGTGTACAACCGGCGGGCGAACCGCACCGGCCGCGCCGGGTTCTCGCGGCGCAACCCCATTTCCCAGTGGGTGTGGTCGCCGAAGGTCGTGCACAAGCCGGTGGTGAGCCTGGAGGAGTGGATGCAGGCCCAGGAGGTCACCGCGGGACTGCGCGCGGGCGTCGAAGGCGGCCCGCTGCTGCGGATCCGGGCCGCGGCCTCCCGTCTCGGGTTCACCGTCACCGCGGTCAGCAGCAGCGCCACGCACACGCTGTACCGGATCGGGAACCGGCAGATCGTCCTGCCCTCCCCCGTGCCGGACACCCTCGTCCAGCAGGTCATCGAGGACATGGGGAGCGCGGCGTGAGCGAGACCATCGAGGGCCAGGCCCACCGGCGCGGCCGGACCTGGGCAACGCACCTTGCCGAGCACGGGGTGTACGCACACGGGCGGACGCTGAGGGCGACCGAGGCGAACGCCGCGCAGGGGCTCGAACTCGTCGGCGTAAGCGCCGAGGTCACGCTCATCCCGGTGACACCGGAGCTGGAGACGCTCCGGGCCGCCGACGACGCACGCGAACAGGCCTTGCGCGCCGCGGTGCATGCCCTGGCTCTGCGGCGTACCACGCGGCGTGACATCGCCCTGGCAACACGGGCACCGGCCTGGCAGGTGAAACAGATCCTCGCCGAGCAAGCGAAGAAGGACGACTCACAGCCTCCTGCGGAATCAGCCACGACAGCCGAGGGCACCGTATGACTCACGTACGCCCGTACGGGTTCCTGCGGGCCGCCGCTCTACCGTCGATGGTCCCGGATCGCCATGAGCAGTTCTCCGAGCATGTTCCGGCCCGGCGTCCCGGCGTGGGCCGGGCAGAAGCACGAGCCCCAGAACTGGTCGTGCCAGTGGTTGGTCTCCACGAGCTCAAGGTCGCCGGTGGCCTCCAGCCGCGCGGCTAGGTCGGGCAGCGCGAACTTCGTGACGAGCACCTGCTGCATCGCGCGCACACGCCCGCCGGTGTCCCATCCCGGGCGCAGCGAGACGCGCCGGCCCTCGCGCTTCGCGCCGCCGGGTGTGGCCTCGCCGAGCACACGGGCCCGCTCGACGGGGTCGATCGTCTTCAGTGCGTTGAAGGCATGCTCGCCGGAGGCGACCGTGCCGCTTCCGGCGAGCAGGGGCATCGCGAAGGGCGTGTCGTCGAAGTTGGAGAGGAAGCCGAGCTCGTCTCGGAACATCGGCTTCAGATTATTGGTCTGGGTCACGGTCGTCTCCTCGAGGTCAGGGCCAGGACTGCGAAGTCGACCCGGATCCGCGGCTGCGGATCTTCACCTGTACAGGTAAGAAGCCCTCCCGGCGCTGCACGGGGCTGCGGCCGGGGGGTCTCGGTCATGCAGTCACCGCGTTCCGGCCCGGCATCGCGAGCTGCCGCAGTCCGAGCGCGTGCTCGTGGACCGGGATCCCGGCGCCGGTGATGGCATCGAGCACCAGCTGAGCAGGCCCCTTCCCCAGCTCCTTCACCTTGACCGCGTCGCGGTTGTTGGTGCCGAGGAACTGCATGATGCCGCCCTCGCGGTTGATCTCGATGTTGAGCCGTACGCGGCCGGCGGAGTCGCCCTGGTCGTCGATCACGGCGACGAAGACGTCCAGGCCCAGCCTGTGCGTGTAGCCGGCGATGCAGTTGTTGAGCTGCGATCCCCATCGGGCCAGAGTGTCCGTGTCACGTGCGACGACGAGCCGGAACCCGCCGACGTGCATGCCGTCGAGCTTCTCGGCGACGTCCGCGGCCCAGGCGGCCCGCTCCTTCTCGCGGGCCAGCTGCTTCTGGTGGTAGCGTCCGGCCCACGCCTCGCATTCGCGCTGCTGGGCTGTCATCAGCGCCCGCCGGTGCTCGATCAGGAAATCGTCGGCGGCCTCGCGGAACGCTCGGTCCTTCCACAGCTCCCAGGTCGCGACCGGCAGGTCACGGCCTTCGAGCCGGGCGATCTGCTCGTTGTAGCTGTGCATCTCGTGCAGAGCGTTCGCCTCGTCAATCATGGCGCTGATCGCCTGGTTCGAGCGCGCGAACGAGCGGCTCTCCACCCGGGTCTCGGGCATCGAGCGCACCAAGGTCTCCAGGTCCTGAGCGCCGCGGATGCGGCGCTGCCCCCGGGCCTTGATCAGTTCGGGCAGGAGGTCCAGGTCGCGCAGCTGCATATGGACGTTGCCGAGGTCCCGTACGGTGTCCCCGATGATCCGGACGCTCTGCGTGGCCGGCTCGGCGAGGATCCGCCCCAGGATCGGCTGGGGCACGCGGCGGAACAGCGCACGGGCCTGCACGAGCTCGGCCGACTTGAGGCCTATGTAGTGGTTCGTCTCGGTGCGGCGCATCGACTCGATGATCCAGTCGATCGGCACGAGCCCGCGGAACAGGCGAAACCAGTTCAGCACGCTCATGTCGTGGGGCTGACGATGCCAGTCCTGCTTGGTCAGCATGTGTTCGGTCAGGCGTTGGATCTCGCGCGCCAGCGGCTTGCGGTACCGGGTCTTGCCGAGCACCTTCTCTGCGACCGTCTTGTAGTCCTCGGCGTCCAGGTAGTGCATCTGGCCCGAGTGTGCGAGCCCGATAGGAGAGACCTGCTTCAGCAGCGGGAACCGCTCCCCGGCGGCTGGGAGGTCGCCGATCAGGTGCAGGATTTCGCTTTGGAGGGCCTGGAGGATCGAGCTCATCTGGGCCTGGATCCCGCCTTCGAGGTCCTGGAACTCGGGGCCCTCGACGACGCGGGTGTTCTGACGGTGTGCGTCCCACATGTAGTGGCACATCGGAGCCAGCAGGGTCTGCTCCCCGAGCCGGTACAGCAGCCCCGCGAGCTGGCGCTCGCCGCCAGCGAAGAGGTGCTGGGTGCGGTTCTTCCGGCTGGCCTTCTCCAGCATGCGCAGCACCACGAGGTCCGCCTTGGTGCGCAGCAGCGAGAACGCCTGCTGGGTCTGCCAGTGGTGAAGGACCCTTCCGGAGGCGCGCATCCGGTGCACGCGGTGCGACACGGAGCCCGACACGGTCACGCGGCCATCGGGTGCGGTGCGCGCGACGACGCGGAGGCTCGCGCCGGTGCGGACGCCTTCGACGGTCGGCTCGAGGTGGTCGTTGAGGAACTTGACGTGCAGCAGCACGCGCTCGCTGTTCTCGGACATGGTTGCCTCCCGCGGAGCGTGGAACAGGGCCTGTGAAGGCTCTGTAGGGCCCGGCACTGACCAGCAGGCAGTGCTCTTCTGGGAGGCACCCGAGATCGGCTTCGCCGATCTGCTTGTGAAAAAGAAGAACCCCGCCGCAGGAGCGCGGTGCTCCGTACGACGGGGTTAGTACTGCAACCGCATCTGGGGGATCTGGCCTCGACGTTTGTAGTGAGAGCGACGGGCTCGGGCTTGGCTGCGTCGCCGGAAGCGTGACCATCGAAGATGATGCTCGTTGGTCTGATGGCGGGGCCTGATGAGGTGACCCATCAACCATGGTCGACCAGGCGCACGTCGATGCCGTCCCGGCGGAGGGTGACGTGGGTGACGATCAGCTGGGCGAGCTCAATCCGGCGACTCAGCAGGCTCAGCCGAGGCGGATGTCCCGCCGCGTGCGGATGATCTTGTCGACCAGGCGGTCGGCCTCGGGGCCGGGGCGGTCGATGTCGGCCTGGCCGTGGGCGGCCGCCTCGGATCCCGAGGAGAACAGCGGTACCGGGGACACGTAGGTGACCACGGCTTCGAGGGTCGAGCCGTGGGTGACGGGGCGGCACGGGCGGCGCCGACCCGCCGCCGGGGGCCGGGGTGGGGAGGCACAGGGGGAAGCCCGTACGGCCGGGGTGGTCACGGCCGACGGGCGGGCACAAGACGCACAGTAGAACCGGTGACGGGCCGGTCAACCCTCAACGGAGCAGGGCCGGGCCGGGGCCACCGTGTGGCGGGGCGTCGGGTGGTGGTGTGTGGTGGCCGGGGCCTGCGAGGGGTGCGGGGTCCCGGCCGTCGGTGTGCCGGACCCGCCCGGGGACGGGGTGCGGGGGCCTGTCAGAACGGCGCTTGGGCGGGGATGCGCTCGGGCCGGGTGAGGTGCACGCGCAACCAGGGTCGGATTCGGGGACAGGTGCACACGGCGCGGGGGCGGGGCTCGGGTTCGAAGGCGTAGCGGCCGGCGGGGAGGCAGTCCTCGTCGGTGACGGGCGCGTGCCAGTCGCAGTCGAACTCGGGCAGGCGTCGCACCCGTACGCCGGACCGGTCGAGGGTGGCGCTCCACGGCCCGGCTGTGAGCGTGCGGCCGGAGCGGTCCCGGGGCCCGGTGGCGACGGGACCTGCCAGCTGGAGGGCCGCGTCGGGGTGGCGGTGGGCCCAGCGCTGCCACACGCGGTGGGGGTAGTGGCGCAGGGCGCACCGCTCAGGGGCGGGGTCGGTGACGTAGGTGTCGGTGAGGGCCGCGCGGACGGTGAGGGCGAAGGCGGGCTGGGGGCCGTCCCACCGGTCCGGGTCCAGGGGGCGGGGGCGGGTGAGGGCAGCATTCAGACGGCCGGGGCCGGTGGTGAGGGCGAACGTCCATCCGCGAAGCGGGAACTGGCGGGTGCGCACGGTCATGCGGTGTCCTTCCGGAAGAGGAGCCTGGGGCTGAAGTTCCTCCGCTGAACTGGACAGCCTGATACTGGGACGGTTGGGTCCCGGCGGAAACAGTCCAGGTTGAGTGGCAAGAGCAACATGAGTAAGCGGTACACGGCGGAGTTCAAACGGGACGCGATCGCGCTCGTCCGATCCTTGCCGCATCGGAACGTCACCGAGATCGCCCGGAAACTGGGGGGCCGGAGGGGCTGCGTGGCTGGGTGAAGCAGTCCCGGGTTGACCGGGGTGAGGGCCCTGCGGGCGCGCTCACGACGGCCGAGCGGGAGGAGCTCGCGCGGCTGCGCAAGAGAAATCGGGAACAGCAGCAGACCATCGAGATCTTGAAAAAGGCCTCGCCTTCTTCGCGAAGGACGATGAAGTAGGCATCGTGTGCCGCTTCATCGATGCGGAGAAGGCGACCGAGGCCAACCCCGGCGGCTTCAGCGTCGCCTTGATGCGCCGTGTCATGGGCATCAACCGCTCCACCTACTACGCCTGGCTGGGCTCCCGGCCGCGGAGATCCGCGAGATCCACGGCACCTCCCGGGGCACCTCCGGTGCCCCGCGCGTGCATCACGGTTCAGGCGCGGGCCTCGCCGGCCTGCCGATGGCTGGGGCGGACGTTCCCGTTGCGGCGCGATACTGGCTGATGTCACTGCCCTCACCGGGGCACGCCAAGACCAATGCAGGAGACCTACTGTGACCGAACCCTCCGGCCGAATGCCGAAGCCCAAGGACATCGACCTCACCGGGGCCGTGTGGCACTCCGCGCCGGACTCGCCCGGGGGACCACAGGTCGCGTTCATCGGCGGTTACATCGCGATGCGCAACAGCGTCGAGCCGGATGGGCCGGTTCTCGTCTTCGACCAAGGGGAGTGGGACGCGTTCCGGGCTGGTGCCGAAGCCGGTGAGTTCAACTCCATGGGCTAGAGCCTCGGCAGTGCCAAGTAGGGCGTGATCTGCGACGGCATGGTGTAGCCAGGAAGCGCCGGGGCTTCGTACGATCATCCGGCCTGCGACGACACCTTGAGTTGGCCCTGGCTGGACTTTGGTGTCTGGGCACGCGTACGGCCCGACACACTACCGAGGTGTCGGGCCGCACTGTCAGGTGTGGTTCGTAGGTCAGGCAGCCACCGGAACCAGGGTGCCGGTGGCAACGGCGGTCAAGAACGCCTCGAACATCGGGGTCGGGTAGCGCAGCGCGGGCCCAGTCGGGTTCTTGCTGTCACGAACAACAACCTCGCCAGGCTGGTTGGCGCACTCGACGCAGTTCGCCTGATCGGTGCTCCGGCTTGACTTTCGGAAGATCAGCCCGGTGGCAGCTGCGTTGGGATAGTGGGTCACTTGGTGAGCCTGTCTCTCTGTTCGGTGATGAACGTAAGGGAGTCCTCAACACCCATGGCCTCGGCCGTGATCTGCTGGAACTTGCCCTGGAACAACTCCACCTCGTCGGGTTCCTCGTACCACTGGCTGCTGAGTGCTGTATCGACCAGCACCAGGTCGAGGTCCTGGCGTTGTGGAAAGCCGAGGATGCTGAACGCGCCACTCATTCCGGGGTGGGCCGGGGCGTGCGTCGGCATGATCTGTACGTTGACGTTGGGCAGCTTGGCTCGGTCTATGAGGCGATCGAGCTGAGTGGCCATGACCGCTGGTCCGCCGATGTTGGAGTAGATCGCGGCCTCGTGGATTACTGCCCAGACTTTCAGCGGGCTCGGACGCGACAGGACAGCTTGCCTGGCCATCCGGACCTCAACGAGCGCCTGGATGTTGACGTCCGGCCTGGTGTTGAGCCTCTCGACTACCGATCGTGCGTAGTCGGCGGTCTGGAGCAACCCGGGGACGACCGCCCACTCGAAGGTGGTGACCGACGAGGCCTCGGATTCCAGGGCTGCCAGGTCAACGGTCTCGCCGTTGACGGAGCCGGTGTAGCTCTGCCACCACCCACGTTTGCCAGCGTTCCGTACGAGGTCGAGCAGGGCGTCGGTCAGGGTCTTGTCGGCGTTGTAGAGGTTGAGGAGGGCAATGACGTCCTTCTCCTTGACGGCTACTTTCGCGTTCTCGGCCCTGCTGATCTTGGTGCCACTCCACCCTTCGACCTGGTCTCCTGCCTCGTCAACGCTGAGGCCGGCGTGGGTGCGGAGTTTTCGCAGCTCGGCGCCGAGCTGCCTGCGGCGAACTGTCTGAACGAGTGCCACCTGATCCTCCTGCGCTGTGTTGCGACCAGTTTGCCCGCCGGTCGCGCGTGCGCGCTACCGGCAGCTCGCAGTGTAGGGACCCGAATCGTGGTTCGATACGCAATGTTGCGAATTTCTAGGAACCCGTTGCATTGATGGCCGCGATACCGCCATGCTGAGTGTGACGGGCTGCGGGCCGACAGTGATCAACTTCGGCGATGGTCCGTCATGGACCGTCATTGCTACATGCACTGATTGTCCGTCATGTGAGATCGCCAGCCCAATCGGTCGGGCCCTCCAGGCCTGACCCGAGTTGGCATCGCACTGTGGCGATCACCCGCGACCGCCACGGCCGCTTCCCCGGAAACACCCCCTGCTCACTGCACGGCCCGGAGGATCTGTCATGAAACCTGTAACGATGTTCGAAATGCCCGCAAGACGCGCCTCGGTTGGCGAAGCGCGCAACAGGCTCCTGCGGGACCTCAGCACGCTCGCCGGCATCGTCATGGACGATGACGAGCGGTACACGCTCCGCCTGTGCAGCACGGAACTTCTCGGCAACGCGATCAAGCACGGGGTCACGGACGAACCGTCCGACGGCAACGCGCAGGTCCTCGTTGAAGCCTCCGTCGACGAGGGCAGGATCCGCATTACCGTCTCCGACTGCGGTCGTGGTCCGTCCGGCCCGACTGTGCGGGACAAGAACCTGACGGCCGCTGGTGGCCGCGGGCTCAGCATCGTCCGAGACTGGGCCGACACCCTCGGTTGGGTGGCGAGGACGAACGAGGCCGGGGCAGTGATCGGCCGAGACGTCTGGTTCGAGATGACCGTGGCTTCCCTTGCCAGGTCCGGCCATGCCACCGCCGAGGCGGAAGCGCAGCCGGAGGCCATAGCCGACCTCGACCATCTGAGCCGCCGTAAGCGAATTCGTCACCGCACAGCCGCTATGACGGCCGCTTCAGCTCTGCATCACGCTCGGCCCACCGTCCGGCTGGACACGCTCAGCGCGCGGAGCCGGCTGCCGGCCGTAACCAGCCGAACTGCGGCGTAGACAGCCTCGACGCCTCCCGGCACCAGGTCCTCCGCCCCGATCTCGCGGACCCCAACTGGCTGCCCCTTTCGATTCCGGCGGCGACCGGACCCTCCACCGGCACAGAGAAGGACGAGAACCGCCATGGCGTCACGCACCATGCTCCGCAGGCTCACCGAGGCTGCCGTTCTCGGCGGGTGGTGGCTGTCCCAAACCACAGACGATCCGGATCTGACGCGCCAGTTGTGGCGCCAGGGCCCACTCGCCGAGATCCCTGTCGGTATCCGCTTCAACATCATCCGTATGTCGTCTGATCTGGGCCGGGCCGCGATCGAGGACATGCAGTCCGCCGGATTGCCGCAGGGCCCCGTACTCCTTGACCACTCCAACTGCCGGTGCGACTGGCTCGTGACCATTCGGCCGACGCAGGTCTGGGGCATGCGTGGAACGGAGCTGCTGACCGGGCCAGGTACAGGCTCAGGGACAGAAGCCCTGACGGTGCCGATGCCCGTCCCCGGCGTCGGCCGGGTCGACCACCTGGAGTGGCTGGTCGAACCGGACGGCACCGGGCTCCTCACCCGGCCGGAAGACCTCGCCGTTGCGATCCGCCGGTCCCGCGAGAGGCTGCGGCAGCCGACCGCAACCGTCCCCTGACCGCCTTCCCCGGCCAGATGAGAACGACTGGCCAGGGAAGGCGCACCAACCGGGCCTGCTCACCCCCGCGGCAGGCCGGGCCGCCGGGTCGATCCCCCGTGAGACCGGGCAGCCACCCAGTCCCAGCACGGTGAACCGACCGCCGGACACCCAACGGGCCCAGACCGAGACCTGAGAGAGCACCTGAAATGAGCAAGACCGCCTTACCGAACCGAAGGCCGCCCGCCAAGCCGCCGCACCCGCTGGTCGTCGGGGCCCGCTGGCTCGCTGAGCAGACCCGCGAGCCAGAGAAGACGTGGAAGGCCTGGCAGGCGGGCAATGCCGTGCCGGTCCCCGTCGGGGACGCTTTCTTCGTCGTCAGGGTGGCCGAGCGCCTCGGCCGTACGGCATTCCACGCGCTGAGCCGCACCCCCGCCGCGCCCGGTCCGGTGATCTTCAACCACAGCCAGAGCTCCGTGGAGTTCTTCGTCCCTGCCACGCCTGCGGTGTGGCAGGGACGGGGCACCGAACTCCTGGACGGCAGACTGGAGTTTAAGCGGATGATCAAGTGTCCGCCGCCGCGCGTCCGTGCGGCAGGCCGGGACTGGCTGCACCCGCCGCTCGCCATGTTGGGAGCCTTGCCGCCGCTGACCGATCCCTACCGCCTCGCCGCCGCGTTGGCGACCGCGCGCCGGCTTCTCGAGCACGCCGGACACCGGCTCGTCGCCTGATGCCACCCGCCGTCGCCCGCTGCGACTCGGGCGCGGGCGACGGCGGGGCACCGCCCCCTGAAGGCACTCCGGGCAACGGTGCGCCTGGCACCCGCAGGTACCGGAACCCACCCTGAACTGCCGCAAGGGGAGCTGAGCTTCCGGTGCGGCGGCCCGCCGCTCCCTCCAGCGAGGAGGAGCGGCGGCATACAGGTCCGCGCGTTGGAGGGCGAGCGCGCGGGCCGGCCGGTCTGCCGCACGGGGGTGCGGCAGACCGGCAATGCGGGGTCGGCAACGGCCGGTCCCGGAGGCTACGACCGGATCGGAGAGTGTTCGTGCCCGCCACGACCACGGAGCGCCGCGCGGACCTGCGCGTCCAGGACTTCGCGAACACCACCGTCGGCTCCCTGCGCCGCGGCCCCGGCCCGGACGCCGTCACTCGACGACCAGGCCCTTGGTGACGTTGGGGTCGTAGTAGCCGATCGGGTCGGCCACCGACTCGGGGACAACGACGACTCGGCCGTCGTCGCACTGCCGTCCGTCCCGAACTGACCGGCAGGCATCAGTTCCACCTGGGTCTCGCGCGTGCCCGAGGCTGCCAGCTCGCGCAGGGCCTCGGCGGTCAGGTGGTCAAAGTCTCGGTGGTCGCGGACGTCCGCGTAGTCCAACAGCACCCGCCAGACCCTGCCACAACCACCCCGGTGATCGCATCGTGAACCACAGCTTTCAGCCGGGTAGTTGACGCATCCAGCACGCGACCAGCACCGATCCGACGCCACTGGCTCTCCCGGCTCACCCACACGGAGGGCCGAGTGGCACCACGCCACCTCGACCCACTGTCGCCTCTACCTCGAACGAACTGAACGGAACTACAGATGACCCGCCCGCCACAGCTCACCCTCAGCCCTCTGATACCGGGCCCGCCGACGCAGCCCTGCGACCCAGCGACGTACATCACGCCGGCACCCGGCACATCGTTCCGGGTGGTCGGACTTGCTGTGCTCAACCAGACCCCGGCCGTACCTGCTCGGGTGCTTCCGCAGCGCCACCGTCGCCCGCCGCTCGCCCGGGTCCAGGCCACGACCGGCGGACTGTTCCCACCCGCCACCCAGAGCGCGCAGTCCGGCCTGGCCGCGTGGTTCAACGGCATCGGCGTAGCCCGCGCCGAGTCCGCCAGGCAGATGCGCGAGGGCGGGGGAGGGACAGCGTGATGTCAGTGCTGGAGTTGGACCTGCCCGCACGGATGATCATCCCCGGCATCGCCTCGTTCGCCCGGGGAGAGCGCCCGGAGATTCCGGTGCCCGACGACGGGCACCCCTGGGTACTCGGCCGATGCTGGCTGTACTGCGGGCGTGACCAGCTATGGGTGGTGTGGATCGGTCCGGTGACGATCGCCGCCGCGACCGCCCCGATGTTCGCCTGCGCCCAGTGCATCGCCCATCTGAACAGTCTTGTGTGGGAGCACCTTCTCTGGGTTGACACCGGGGAAGTCCCGGCCAGCCCGGTCCTTCCAGCCGCCTATCCGCCCGCGCTGTCCACCCCTGACCCAGTCGCCGGTGAACCCGATGGCCTTCCGTCCGTGCCTCGCCGCGTGCCCGAGATCGGCGGAGGACGGAGTCATCGGCGTCCGAAAGCGCGTCCCGCACTGCTGGCCGGTGCGGTGAACGGCATCTTCTTTCGGCTTCGGCGCCGGAGCAGACCATGACCGTCGTAGCCGTAGCCAAGTCCCCGCCCGAGGGCTTCCATGGTCACCGCTGGACGCTGCCGGGCGACCCGGAAGAGGCCAGCCAGGCCCGGCACACCGTCCGCGCCCACCGGTGGCAGCAGCGGCTCGACGCCTGCCCCTACACCCCCTGGCGTGCTGAACCTACCCGCCCCGGCACGGGGCGGACCGACCGCCACCGCACCGGCCCGCCCCCGGCGAACCTCGCCACTGCCCTCGTTCAGACGCGCATCGCCCGAGCCGGGCGGCTGAGGCACGGTACCCACGCTGCCGCACGGGTCTATGCCGCCCAGCGCACCTGATCACCCCGTACCGAACGGAGCACCTCATGGCCAAAAGATGGATATCCGCGTCCGAAGCGATCGACAGCCCGTCGGCGATCACGCAGAGGCGCACCGACCCGGGCACCTACGCGCCCCAGAGTGGTGAGAGCTACCGCCTCATCGGCTTCCGTCTCACCTTCCCCGGCTCCGTGATCACGATCCCGGTGACGACCGTGCCCGACCGGCTGACCCGCCGGAGCCCCGGCGCGCATCGGCGGGCCGCTCGCCCGATCGGCATCCCGGCCACCCGCCGCCGCGAATCCCCGAACGACGGGGACACCGATGCAGCCGAACCGCCGCGCTCGAATAGCCCGCCCGGGCCGGGCCCGACCGACCGCGCGTGGCCACCGCTGACGCGAACGCCTCGGTACCCGCCCCTGCATCTGCCACCGGGAGACCCGCCGACCGCCCGGCCCCGCCCAAGCCGCCTCGTCCACGGGCGCCGCGTGAGTGGCCAACACCGCGCGAAGCCGACCACGGCACTCCTCCAGGCCCTGGCCTGCCTGCTGTTCGTCGTCGGCACCGGGGTCGCGACATCAGCGATCGCACACCACGGCCGGATCGTGCTGCGGGGTCCCGCCGTCCTGGCAAGCGTCATCAGTGCTGGCTACGCGGCCCTCCTGCTGTCCGACCGGCTCTTCGCCGTACACGATCGCGGCCGCCCGCGCGGAGGCGAACTACCACCTCGCCGGGGAACAGCCCTGGACCTGGGCCCGATCCCGGCCCGCCAGCTGAACAACACCCCTACCCAGCGGACCGGGCCGGTCACCGCGACCGGCCGGCCCACCGGGACTGTCCGCCCCATCCCCACGGAGAACCCGTTCATGCCCGCCCCACCCACCAGCTCCATAGCTGGCCTCGTCGTCGACACCGGCAGGACCCGGCCGACCATCACACGGTCCACCGCCCGCGCCACCGACCCGCCTGTCGGCCGACCCGGTGCTCCCCAGCAAAGCCGGGCCAGACTGCTGCCGGTCCGCAGGCGGGCTGCCCGCCCCACGCTGCGTGCTCACCGTTGGAAAACGGTTCTGGGCGAGCCCACGCCGCCCCCGCACACCGCCCGGCGCCTGAGCGGCCACCAGCCCGAGTGGCGCGGGACGGGCCACCCACCACTTCGAACAGGAGCCCCCTTGAACACCGCACCACCGGCCCCCGATGCCCAGCTGGCCCGATTCGCCTACTGGAACGTCGAACACGGCAGACGGCTCACCGACGCCTGCGCCTGGCTGCGCACCCAGACCCTCGATCTGCTGGTCTGGGGAGAGCTGCAACCCGGTGACCTCAGCCGCGTCGAAGACGCGCTCGACATGGTCGGCTACGCCGCGGCCGACACCGAGGTGACCGACAACACCAACGCCATTCTCCTGCGCCCCGATGGACCGTTCGTTTTCGACAGGGAGTTCAAACGCCAGCACCGCAGGGCCCCGTGGATCCCGAAGGCGAACATCCAGGTCGGCATCCGCAGCGACGGAAGCACCGGATCGGGCCGACTCATCCTGGTGGGCGAGCACTCCTGCTACTACGGGCCCACCATCCGCCAGATCGAAGCCGAGTGGTACAGCACAGTCATCAAGCACGGCAGACGGGTCCTGGCCATGGGGGACTGGAACTCCTACCCGGTCGGGGAGGTACCCGACCTCGGGGCCATCACCGATCTCGCGCACCTGCACGACCGCACCTACCTGCACCCCAGCGTCGGCCGAGTCCCGGACACCCGCCCGGACGAGGACCTGACCACAGCCGGGTACATCGACCTCGCCCGGCATGCTGCCGTCCGCAACAGCTACCACCTGGCGCTCGGCCCGACCGCCGGCTACGCGCCCTCGGCGGCTGGCCATGGAGGCGAGCAACGCATCGACCGCGCCTACGCCGACCCGAGCACCGCGTCCGCTCTCGTTGCCTTCGAGCCGGTCCGTGGCCTGGAAGAGATCAGCGACCACCGCCCGCTCGTCGGGGCATTCGACCTGGCGAGGCTACGCGCGGCCGTCGACGGCCCGCACAAAAACGCCTGAAGGGGAATGACGTTGAGCAGCCTCACCACCGAACCCGCCTCGGAGACCCTTCAGTGACCCCCACCTCCACCCTCACCAAACCGGTACCGGCTCCGGCCCCGGTCCCGGTCCTCGGCGACGAAGCCGCAGCTCTCACCCGCCGCACCGGCATACCCGTGCTGCTCCTCGCCGACCACCCCGGCAGCCTCCCGACGCTCACCGCCGGCATCAACGGCCAGCCGCGCCACTACACCACCACCGCCACCTACCCCGGAGGCCTACGCACCGAGGTCCACGCCCCCGACGAACTCGTCCGCCAGGCAGTGCCCGGCGCCGAAGGCACCGCCACCGCCTACCTCGCCACCCCCGACACGATGACCCTCGGCGTCGAGACTCGCCACGACGGCCTCACGGCCCGCGCCGGAACCTGGCACGGCTGGACCCTGCTGACCGTCACCGAGAACAACGGCACCCGCAGCCTCCTGTCCGGGCTGCGCCTGGTCGGCGCGGACTCCCTGCCCACCGGCCGCCCGGGCCGCCCCTTCGATGCCCCGGCCATCGCGTGACCGCCACCGCTGAGAGGACCCCGGATAACCACGCACCGTGGGTCGTCACCCGGGCCGGCGAGAGGATGCTCGACCAGCGCCTCGTCCTCACCGCCCGCGGCGTCGCCTTTCCGGACGAGACCCCCTTCGATCGTGACGACCACGGCGTGCTGTGGACCCGCTGGGGCGGCCGACCTGTCGGCCGCCCCCAGATGGCCAATGTCCACTCCCTCCGCCAGCGCCGCGCGATGCGCCAACTCCTCTGCCAGGGATGCAAACAGCCCGCCGACCGGAACCAGAACGGCACGCTCTGGCTGATCGAGGACGACCGAGCCGGGGCCGAGGTCGACTGGCCCGAACGACAGATGACGATGCACCCGCCGACATGCCGACCCTGCGCCGACCGCTCCCGACGACTGTGCCCCCACCTGCGACGCACCGGCAGCGTGCTGCTTAGGGTCCGCACCCCCGAGATCGCTGGTGTCCGCGGCTACCTCTGCCAGCAGGACGGCGACTTCCTCGTACGAGCCAAAACGGTGGAACTCGAATACATCGACCCGCAGCGCCACCTCGTGGTGGCCGTCCACCAGCTCATGTCCCTTGAGGGCTGCCAGATCATCGACACCCGGGCCGCCGCGCGAACCGACACCATCCCAAGGACCCGCCAACCATGAGCCTCTCGACCCTGCCCTGCCCGTTCTGCGACATCATCGCCGGGCGCGCCCCGGCCCAGATCGTCCGCCAGTGGCCTGACACCATCGCAATCCTCCCGCGCCACCCCGTCACCCCCAATCACTTCCTGGTTATTCCGCACAAGCACGTGGTTGATGCCGGGTGCGACCCGGATGTGGCTGGTCGTACGGCGGCTGCCGCTGCCGAACTCGCTGCCGAACTCTCCGCGGCGAACATCATCACCAGCATCGGCACGGCCGCCACTCAGAGCGTGGGACATACGCACTTCCATGTGGTCGAGCGGAAGGTGGGCGACGGCGTGCTGCTGCCCTGGTCCCATCAGCATGCCGCGCGCGCCGCCGCACGGGCCGGAGCCGACCGCTCCGGTGTCAACGTGGTGATGGCCAGGGAGCCCCTGCCCGGAGGGCCGTCCGTGTTCCTGGCCGGTCCCACTCCGGGCGCCGACCACCCGGTCGACTCGTGGCGTCCGGAGGCGATAGCCGAACTCCAGGCCCGGTGGACGGGGAGGGTGCCGCTGAGTGTTCTCAACCCCGAGTCCCGGGGCGGAATCCGCGCGGAGCACTACAGGGACCAAGTGCGCTGGGAGACCGAAGCCCGCCGCATCGCCTCGGCGGTCCTCTACTGGATCCCCCGGGACCTGCTGACGATGCCGGCCTTCACCACCAACATCGAGCTGGGCGCCGACGCGCACACGGGCCGGGCGGTGCTCGGCTGCCCGCCCGACTGCCCGGATGCGGACCGCAACCGATACCCGGCCTTCCTCGCCGAGTACTGGGGTGCGCCGGTGCGCGAGACCCTGACCAGCACCGTGGCCGCAGCCATCGACCTTGTCAACGCCCGAAGCCCCAAATGCACTTGGGAGTATCCGAGGACATAGGGCAATGGCGCAACACCTCTCCTGCGGCCAGGCGGAAAACGCCCGGCCGGTGGACGAGAGCCGCAGCACCCGGCGGGCACGCGCTCCCCTTCGCAGCTTAGGACGCCCGTCTCCTGGATCTGCACACCACTGGCCCCCGGCGACCACCCTGGTCGCGGTCGGCCACAGCACCTGTTGGCGCCTCGTCGAAGCGGCACTCAACCGGCGCCGCCGCTGACCGTCCTGGAACACCCCCGGCGCGCCCTCTCCACCCTCGCGGACTACCTCCAGACCGGCTGACAACCACGCCCCGTACCCCGCGCCACCTGGTCCGGGCGCCCCGACCCAGGTGCTGATTGAAGGAGACCCCACTTGTGCTGGACCACACGGCACCGACAGCCCCGGGCGCGCGGCCCCCCGGAGCAGAGCCGACCGCAAGCAGCCCGACGAACCTCACTCTCATAGGAAGAACCCCCGTGAAGCACCGCTCCATCGCCATCGCCGCCATCGCCGCCGTCGTCGCAGGACTCGCGGCCTCCGCGTTTGCCGCCGCCGCGACGACCGAGATGCCGATCTGGACTGCTCCGGCAACCACCCAGGTGGCCGCCGACACCCCGATCTGGACCGCTCCGGAGAAGGCCTCGGAGGCCTCCGGCCTCCCGCTCTGGGCCAGCCAGTCGGCCACCGACCTTCCGATCTGGTCGGTCTCCGGCCGCTAACCGGCGTGTGGGCACCGCCGCATCTCCTCAGTGAAGAAGGAGATGCGGCGGTGCCGCTGGCGATCCAAGCGCCGGCTGTACCCCGCCCACGCTGTCATCCTGCTCGACCTGAAGGCCGCTGGAACGCCTCGGTGCCCGAGGCGAAGCGGGCCGGGCATCCACCCCCGTCTAGTGCCGGCACGGATGGGTGGCTGTCGGCGGGCGGGGCTACGATCGCTGCCCTGTCGGCAAGAGACGTTCACCGCAGGAGGGCAACGGCACATGGCACCGGCATCCGGTCAGGACATCGAACCGGCCGAGTACGACCCGGACCGCGACCTCGGGGCGCTGCTGCCACCGGGGCCGTGGGATGACCTGGGCGCAGAGTTCACCCGCCTTCACGCGGCGAGCAACGCCCACGGCCGCGGCACCGACCTGGAACGCCTTCTTGACCGGCTGTTCCGTCGCGCCCACTTCACGGTCAAGCACAATCCGCCCGCCGCCGACCGGCAGATCGACCTGATGATTTCCTCCCGGGATGGCACGTTCATCGTCGAAGCCAAGTGGGAGTCCACGCCAGCGGGCCAAGATGTCGTGGACAACCTCCGCGTGCGCGTCAAGGAAGTCGGCAGGCAGGCGGTCGGCGTACTGGTGACGGTCGCGGGGATCACCAAGCCGTCCGCGGATCGCATCGTCCGGTACCGCGAGGAAGCACTGATCGTGGTCCTTGACGAGGCCGACATCCGGGTGCTTCTCGAAGACCCGTACGAGTTGGCCGGGATGCTCGGGTACAAGCGCACCCGGCTGGAGATGGACGGTCACGTCCACCTTGGCGCGGAGGGCACGCACCGGCAGGGCTCGGGGCGGCAGCAGGCTCAGGTTCTGCCGGACTCGACACGGCAGATCGTTGCCCTTGATGGCACGCCTCAGCCGTCCGCCGACGCGCCGGGTCGTGTCACGCGGGCGGTGTTCACCCTGGATCTGCCGGACCTCGACTGGAACTACTCCGGCGGTTTCGGGGTGTCGCTCGACGTGCCGATCGGGTTCCGCACCGAGGCCGAACTCCTGGACGCCTTGCACCGTCTGAATGAACTGGGCTGGCTCAGCCGGCACACGCATTGGACGATCCAGAAGTCCGGCAGGGTGTGGCACGGAGTCGGCGCCCGGTCGTTCGAGGCCATGCTGCCAGGTTGGCGGGATCGGGGCTCCAGCGACGGCCCCCAGTGGTTCGGCGAGCGCATTACGCTGTTCGACAAGATCCAGGATGGCTGGTTCTGTCTGAGTGCGGATCTGCACTGCGGTGAGTCCCGCCGGGCCGCTTTCACACGGCTGTCCTTCCACCTTCCCGGTGTCCCGGTCGACCAGGGGCCGCTTCAGCAACTCGTCGGGCAGTTCGGTGTACCGCTGCGGGGCTTCTACCGGCCGCTGTCCGCCCCGTCGATCACCCGGGGTACGGTCGAGCTGCCGCGGCCAGTGCTCGAAGTCGTCGGCCGGATCACCGAGCAAGGCCACGACGATGCCTGGACCGTAGGGGTGGTCGCCAAGAATCCGTACTTCGAGGCCGCGTCCAAGAACGCCCCGGACGGCTGGCCCTGGGAGCTTGCCGAGACGGGCCTCCTGGTGTGCGCGGTGCGCTCCCAGCACCCGGCGGACCTCGGCCCGTACACGTTGTGGTCGTGGGAGAGCTCGGCGGCGGCGGACTCGACCGTCATCAAGGTCATTGTGGACTGGTAGTGCGTCTGGCACCGGGGCCCGGGTCGGTGCTGGAGCCGATCCAAGGTGGGCGCCATCCGGCCGGACCTCATGGCGGTGTCGCCCAGTACGTGGGCCTGTTGGAGGAGGGCTGCCGACCGGTTCGGCATGCGGTGGCGGCAGTGCCGGGATCACAAGGGGTTGTTCCACCAGAGGTCACGGGCGGCTTGTTCCTCCAGCCACTCGCCGTTGTCGTCGCGGTGGACCAGTGCGCCGGTGCCGTCGGTGCGTTCGCGGTGGCCGCGCGGCCGACGGCAGTGCCCGTTGTCGGGGCCTTCGTGGCCGCAGGCGGGTTACAGGCCGAGGCGAGGGAACGGCTTGTCGATCATGCGGCAGACGATAGCGTCGGCCCGCCCGTGTGAGCCCCACCAGCGGGAGTCCCGAGCCGGGTGAATGGGGCCGGTAACTGTCCCCATAGGTAACTGTCCCAAACCGGGGCCCGGGACAGTTATCCCCAGACTGTTGACAACGCGTCCGGGAAGCGGCCCAGCGCCCCCTGCTGCGTCGGGGTGGCTGACCAGGTGGCCCCTCCCGCCAAGAGGGCTGCCCGCGTGTCGGTCGTGGTTCCTACGCTTGGATCATGACCACCCCACCCCCCGGCCCCAGCACCGGCGTGCCCGCGCCCGGAGGCATCATCTCCGCCGTTGAGCGGATCCTCCTGTCCGACGAGGAGGTGCGGATCTCCGCACCCGGCCCGCAGATCTTCGATCCCAACACCGGCCAGTACGTGCCTGGCCCCGACGGCGTGGCCTACGAGGGGCCCGGCCTTCACCGGGCGTCCGGCGGTCCGGGGCTCGTGCTGCGTCTGGAGGGCCAGCCGTACCGTGACGACGGCGACGGCCGGTACCTGCTGTTCACCCCGCTGTCCGCGCCCGTCGCGGCCGAGGGGAACACGGTGACCATCGTGAAGAGCAAGGACTCGGCTGCGATCGGCCGCACCTTCCATGCCCTCGACCCGGGCGAGACGGGCGGCATGTCCGTCGTGCGGACGACGTGGATGCGGATCGCGAAGACGGGCGGCGCGGCGTGAGCACCCCCACGGCACCCGTCGATCTTGAGGCGGTCCAGCACACCCTGGAGACGACCGTGATGGTCGACGAGGTGAAGATCAGCAGGCCGACCGGAACACCACCGCTGGACGTCGAAACCGGACTGGTGGGGCCCGCACCGACGATCACGGTGTGGCAGGGCGCCGGAGCCGTTCTCTCCGCTCACGGCCTCGCCGCTGTCGAGCACCTGGTCGGCGGCCGGTGGCTGGAGGACACCGCGTCCTGGTACGGGCTTGTCACCCCGCTGTCGGCGCTGCTGCCGCAGCGCGGCGACCTGGTGACCGTGGTCGCCGCCGCGTTGCCGACGGCCGGCACGGTTGGCCGCACCTTCCAGGCCCTCGACCCTGGCGAAGCAAGCACGGTTGCTGTCGCCCGGATCACGAGGCTCGACGAGATCGGCCGGGAGCCGGCAGGTGTGTGGCAGGGCCCCGCCGGGGGTGTGGAAGACACTGTTGGTGAATTCGGGGCCCTGATCACTTCGCCCCGTCGAGCTGGTGCTCGGCGGGGCGAAGTCGTGCGAAGTGGCTGGTGCGGGTGCGGGCCCGGGGGGTGTCGGTCAGGTGGGCGTCGATGCGGACGAGGTTGATCGCGGCGCCGGTGAGCTGGTGCTGGAGGCTGGTCTTCGCCAGGCCTTGGTAGCGGGATCTGCGCAGGCCGCAGCGTCCGACGCCCTGGGAGATGGTGCCCTCGACCCCGGCGCGGATCTTGTAGCGGTCCTTCCAGGTGTCGGTTCGCTGCTCGGCGCGGGCCGCGCGGAGTGTCCCGATGAGGAGCGGGGCCCGCGCGGCCCGAGGAGGGTCAGAAGCCGATGATCCGCAGGTCGGCGACGGACAGGGCGTAGAAGGTGTGCCCGTCCGGGCCCAGCGCCACGTCCGAGGCGCTCAGGCCCGGGACGCCCTCGCCGGGGGCGACGGCGTTGGTCGCAGTGTCGATCGCGAGGAGCGAGGCGTCCTGGGAGAGCGTGTACAGCCGGGTGCCGGCCGTCGGTGCTGGCCCGTACCCGGACCGGGGCGGGTGCGGCACGGCCGGGCGCCGGGCTGCCGGGTGCTCTGTCTGGGAAGGAAAGTAGCCACGAGACGGAGCCGGTCAACACCCCAACCCCAGTGGGTGACAGGCCCGTTCAGGCCGGGTGAGTGGTGGCTCTGAACGGGCGGCCGGACGCGGCGCACCCGCCCCGCACCGGGCCTCCCCCTCCTGGTTGCCTGAACGGGAGCGACGGCGGACACGACGGTGCGCGCCCGCCGGAGGTGGCCGCCCCCGCACTCCCGCACCCCCGCACCCCCGCCGGGGAAAGCCGGGGTGCGGGAGCGGCCACGGCACCTGCAACCCGCCCCCGAGGGAAGGGGGCGAGGGACAGGGAGCGGGAAGGTACCCCGGCCCCCACCCGGCCGCACCACGAGGGGAGAGCACACACCGCCTGGCGGCCCTGGGATGCCGGCCAGGGCCGCCGGAAACGCAACGGCGACACAGCCGGCACCAGGCCTGGAGGGGGGCCGGCCGGGGCATCAGCAGCGGCGTAGCCGGTTCCGTGTCCTGGCCGGGGGTGAGGCGCAGCGCGCGGTGCGGGTCGGGCGGTGGTGTGGTGGCACAGCCGGACGAGTCGTGCGCGGCCGGGCGGTGGTGTTCAGCCGAGACGAAGGTTCCGCCGTGTGCGGATGATCTAGTCGATCAGGCTGCTGGCCTCGACGAGTTCGTAGTCGGCGGGGAACGCTTCGATCAGCTCGGCGGCCTCGGTGAGCGCAGCGCTACGGGCTCCATCGAGGACGGCGCCGAGCCGGTCGATCTCGGCGAGGGTGAGAGCGGTGCAGGGCGGGCGTAGACGGTCACGGCTACGGCTCCCCGGCGTCCTGGACGAGCACGTAGCCGCTGCGGCGGGGTTGCCCGGTTGCGGTGACAGCGCTGGCGTGGAGGCGGCTGGCGAGAATCTGACGCTGGCGCTTGCCGGTGATGGCGTCGACGACCTGGGCCCGCACGTCGCCGGGGGTGTAGCGGAGGATGCGGGTGGTGACGCTGCTACGGGGGTCGCAGTCGCGGTAGACCTGGTGGCGCTTGATCATGTGGTACCTCCGGGTCGCGGGAACGAGGCCGCTGGTCTGCGGTGCCGTCACACGGCGGGAAGCGACCTCGAACTGAATCTGGATCGCGTGGCCTCATCGCTTGATCACCGGGCGTCCTCGGCTTTGCCATCGGCGTTGATCCGCCATCCGGTCACGCGATCGGTGACGGATACACGGTCGAGGAGGCCGCGTCGTTCCCGGCAAGCAACCCGCCTTCGAACGCTCAGGTGAGACCGCTGCACTCCGTTGCTGACGGCCAGACCCCGAGCAGTGGCTGGGCCCCGGCTGGGAGCCGGCAGCCGGGACGGACGGTCCGTCGGAACCATCCCGGCCGGGATGGGAGCAGCACCGCGTCGGCTTCGAGGGCCGGCGTTGGAGCGGGCGCCGCCCTGCCGGTTGCCGTGGGCCGACGGGGTCAGGGGGTGTCTGAGATAGGGGTGTTGGCGGCGAGGAAGAGGCGGGCGGCAGCGAGGACGTCGCCGTCGAAGCCTTGCCGAAGTCGGGCGAGGGCACGCGGACCGTACCTGTTGACCAGGTCGGGGGTGACGTCGATGTGGTCGCTGGCGGCGGACGTGTCCTCGGTGACGCGGCCGTCCGCGAGCGCGCGTATGGCGTCCCCTGCGAGGTGTCATCCCTCCAGGTACGGGTTGTCGTACCGGGCGGTGAGTTCGGGGTGGAGGGCGGCGAGGTCGGCGGGCGTGGTGTCGGCCGCCGCCTGACCGCTGATCAGTGCCTCGGCGTAGGCGGCGGTGAGACGCAGAAGTCCCAGTTCCCACCCTTGCAGTTCGAGGCTGAGGAGGACCTCGGTCGGGGGGAGCGCGGGGGCGCCGGGACGGGCGCCGCGCTCCTTCATCCAGCCGGACAGGGCGGTGACGGTGTGCTGGTGGCGGTACTCGGTCGTCAGCAGCGGGGCGTCGGGGATGTGCCAGGCGCCGGTGCCGTTGACGCTGATCTCGCCGTGGGCGGTGGTGAGCTGCCACAGCACGGTGTCGCCCTGGTCGTCGGGTTCGAGGTAGAGGACGTGGTAGTCACGGGATCCTGCGGGGCCGGTACGGATGGTGAGCTCGACCGCGACGGCGCGGTCACCGGAGTGGTCGGTCCTCTCGGCGGGGATTCCGTGCTGAGAGAGAGCGGTCGCGAGAGCGTGTGCGGTAGCGGTGGGGTCCATGGTGTGCTCCGGTGAGTTGGTGGACGGCTCTGAGGGCCCGGAACGGATCGAACGGGCCCGCCTACCCGGGGACAGGCCACGCGGCGAGGAGAGGCGCGGTAGCGACGGCCGGCCGAAGAGCGTGGTCTCCTTCGAGATCGCAGCCGGAGGGAAGGCGGAGCCGCTCAGCGTGTCTCGCTGTAGCCGCACTCGGAGCACGTGTGCGTGACCTTCTTGGTCCTCTTGCTGGCGCGGACACCGTGGGCGTTCGACTCCATGTCGATGGTGCAGTTCGGGCAGTTCATGGCTCGACTCCTGACGCGACGAGGATGTTCTTCAGCGCCAGATCCGGATCAGCTCCGCTGATCGCTTGTGCTCGCTGCCTTCACGGGGCGAGTAAGGCGAGCCACGAAGAAAAAGAACACAGCACCCCGGCGCCGCAACTGCCCGAAGGCAGAGCGCGCACCGGGGTGCTGGGGAAGCCGGATCCGCGGAGATCTCCAGGGACGCGCTGCGGGGATCAGCTGCAGCGCTCAGGAATCGAACCTGTTCCGCGGTCGGTCTGCACGGTGTGCCTACTGGCGCACGCCGAGGATCAGTCGGCGCACTGCGGATTCGAACCGCTCCGTGCAGAAGTCGTGGTGGTCTCTCGTCGATCGCCGGCATCAGCTGTGCTGATGACTCAAGAACAGTCGAGGTCTGGCCGGCAGTGGGGTCAGATCCGGTTGAGGACGTCGAAAAGCAGGCCGCGCCGGCGGGCGCCCCCGGAGGGGGCGGGATTACGAGCGGTGGGCGGCGGTGTTGGGGCACGAGGCGTGGTCGAGCGTTCCCTTGCCCCGGCAGGCGGGACAGCGGGTGTTGAGCATGTCCAGCAGCAGCGCGTCGAGGGCCTGGACAGTCGCGGCGTGGGTGCGCTGGTCGCGGTCGTGCCCGATCGCGGCGGCCTCCAGCATCCGGCGGGCGAAGAGGTCGATGGCCTTGCGGACGCCTCCGACGCTGCCCAGGTCCAGGGCGCTGATCTCGGTGTTTACGGTCCGCTGGTGGGGGCGTCGGGCGGGGACGGTCGGGGCGGTAGTGCTCAAGTCGGACTCCTGTCTGGGCGAGTTGGGTGGGTGGTGCCGGGGGAACGGGCTCCGACGGACCCGGGGCGGCCCCCGATCTGTCGTCGACCGCCCGAGTCAGCTGTGCTGATGTGCGGGAGCAGAAGGGTGGTGACGAGGTCGTCGGCCGGGGGCGCATCGGCGTCACGCAATGTGATCGCGCAGGGGAAGGTCGGGCCGGACGCGGCGCAGGTCGTCGGAGGTGTTGCGGTGGGAGTCGCTGGCGATGTTCACGAAGCGCGCCCCGCACCCCGTCCCGGGCTTGGGCGTCAAGCCCGGGACGTCGGTGTGACGGAGCGCGGCCGTGAGAGTGGGCCTGCCGCAGTGGCCACAGCGGGATTCGAAGGCACCGATTTAGAGGGTGGCGGTGGTCTCTTCCCGCTTGCCGGTGAGGTTGATCCGGACGCGGGACCGCAGCCTGGTATCGACGGTCTTGTCCTGCGGCTTGGCGGTCTTGCCTGTGAGGTTGATACGGAGTCGGGACTTGGCCATGTGCTGCTCCTTCGCGCAGTGAAGATGATGGGGCCCACTCCGTGAGCTCAACCAGGACCGCCGGGAGGGGTGAAGCTCGACAGATGGTCAGGCGGTCGGGAAGGGCAGCTGCTCGTCCACGGCGCTGGCGTACGCGACGGCCGGAGCGACAGCCGCGACCGGGGCGGGAGCCTGGGCCTGCAGGGCCTGGTTCCGGGCCTCGGCGTTCTGCACGCGCTCGTTCAGGCGGGCCTGGGTCACGGAGCGCGGCTCCAGGAAGGTGATGTCCTCGGAGATCACCTTCAGGTCAAATACCAGCTCGCCACCCTTGGAGTACCGGTCCATGCGGAGCGTGTAGCTGACGGCGACGAGGTCGCCCTTGTGGATGTTGGTGTAGGGGCCCGCGCCCTGGGTCTGTGCGCGGACGAAGGCCTCGACGGGCACGGCGTCCGCGTCGCGCTGGTTCTGGGCGTTGGTGTAGGCGCGGTCGGTGAAGACCGTGAACAGGACCTTCTTGGAACCGTCCCTGTTCTCGAAGACCTTGGGGTCGTTCGCGAGTCGGCCGATGAGCTGTCCGTTGTTGCGGGGGTTCGCCATGAGTCTTCTCCTCGAAACAGCAGAGCGCCCGGATCGATGTCGCCGTCCGCGCGCAGTGGGGTGGGGTTGGGTCGCTGAGATGGTCAGTTGTCTGTCATGCCACCATCCGGATCAGCTTCGCTGATCAGATGAAGTTCTCTTTCAATGCTTCATCCGAATCAGCTGCGCTGATCGAATGCTTCGTCATTCCGAGTCCCGAATCGGCTTCGCCGATCAGGCTCGATCGGGCTCATCGTCGGGCCTCCTCGACGGTCGGGATGCCGTTGAAGTTCGCAACCCATGCTCCCGGCGGTCCGCTCAGGCGGGCCGTTGCGGTGCCGTCCGGGCTCTGAGCCCAGCCGGCCAGCGCCGACCGCCGGGCGTCCTCCTCGTTCAGCGCGGTGACCGTAGTCGTGAGCGGCACCGTCAGGGTGACCGTGAACGACTTGAACGGCGGCAGGGTCTTGCGCCGCGCGTGGTACTTCCTGCGGGCGTGCTGGAAGTGGACCAGCTCGTCCACGTACTCCTGCATGCTGACGAAGGAGTGGGCGCGGTCGTGGGTGTCGGTTTCGATCGAGCTGAACCTCACCCACTCACCCGTGCGGACGCCGCCGGGGCCGGAGCGCTCGTAGATGACGTCCGCAGGCGCGCCTGCGGCCTTCGCCTCGGCGCACCGACCCTCGATGTACTCGCTGTAGGAGCCGAGGTGGACGGACCAGGCGACCAGGTGGAGGTAGCCGTGGTGCTTGGCGGGGTCGGTGACGTGCTGGTTGGCTCCCCCATAGGGCGGGTTGAACGTCGGTTCCTGCACTGTCAGTTCTCCTTCACGGTGAGGGCGTGGTTGGTCTCGATTTCGGCGCTGTCGTTGTTCTTGCCGAGTTCGATCAGGCTGATCGTGCGGCCCTGGACCTGGTTGCCGAGGAGCTGTATGACCGCTTCGGCGATCTCTTTGTGGGGGGGCGTATCTCCCCGGGGTACTGCAGCTCGCCGTCGCAGTGCGGGTCGTCGGGCTTGGGGGTGGCTTACAGGTAGATGAAGCAGGCCACGGTCAGTCCTTGGTGGTACCGATCGGGATCTGGGTGGGGAGGAGGTCTAGGAAGCCGAGCGGTTGGAGGCATTCCTCCTACTGTCCGGTCTCGTCGGCGTGCAGGAGGTTCAGCAGGATGTGCAGTTGGAAACCATGGAGGAACTTGTCTTACACCGCCCGGACCTTGGGGCAGTTGTCGCAGAACTCGCGCTCGTCGTCCTTCCCCAGACTTCGGTCACGAGCCTCCAGCCGTCGGGCGTGGCGATCACGTCGATCGGGGCGAGGTCACCGGCACCGAGGTGGGCGTGGTCCAGAGCCGTCGGGCCGCGGTCAGTTCTCGGATCGGTGGGCGTGGACGGCGGAGTAGCGACTGAGCCAGCCCTCGACAGTCGAGCGCAGGTGCGTGTGCTCGGGCTGGTAGTAGTCCTTGTAGTCGCGGACCCTGCTAGCGAGCAGGAAGGAGACATGGTGGTCGCCGGCCGCGACCGGAACGTTGTCCCAGTCGATCGCGGCGAGCTGCTCGAAGGCGGCGGTGCCGTCGTCGATCTGCTGTACGGCGGCATAGTCCTTGCCGTCGGCGACTTCCAGGCGGGCGAGGACGTCCCGCGGGTTGCCGTTGCCGCGCGCAGCCCACCACTGGGAGTTGTCGGCGGTGTAGCAGTACGCGGCCCACTTCGTCTCGCTCTGGTTGCAGTCGACCATGTAGCCGAGCCCGCTGGTGGTCCCCTCGGGCTTGAGTATCCCGACGTTGTACTTGAAGCGGCTGGGCAACTCGGAGGCGCGCCTGCGCCAGTTCACGCCGTCGAGCGCGGGGGCCTGGGTCTTGCTGGTCACGGATGTCCTCTCATCGGTACGTGCTGGCGAGGCGGCCACCCGCCACGCCGCCGAAGGGGCGGGCGGAAGCTGACCGGACGTTCAGGTGTCGTCCTTGTCGACAGGCACGCGTGCGTCGTTGAAGCAGTAGGTGACGGCCGGCTCGCCGGGGTGGTAGTCGATGGACTTGATCCGCCACTCGGCCGGGTCTTCCTCGTTGTCGTCGATGAAGGCCCAGTTCGCGGTAGCCATGGCCTCGTTGTCGTTGACGAGGTAGGAGTACTCGCCGCGGCACGGGTCGTAGTCGTTGATGTACGTGAACATGAACGACCCGCCGTCGGGGTACCGGTTGATGCCGAAGCTCGGTCCCTCGGTCACCAGGATGTCGAGACCGTCGCCCATGTGTTCTGTGAACATCGGCCGGTTCATGATCTCGTGGTGCTCGACAGTTCTGTAGACGAAGTGCCGCTGGATCAGGTAGAGCGCTCGCAGGAGCGTTGCGGCGTGGGCGATGTGTTCGCCGTCCAGCGTGATGCGGTAGTCCGCGCCGTCGTAGGTGCCCTTCGGCATTTCAATGACGATGTAGGTGCGCGGGTGCGCGCCGCCGATGCGGACCTCGCGCTTTGTCGCCTCCACGGACTCGCCGACGCTTACCCACTCAGTGACGGTGCCCACGACCCTGTCGGCCGTGCCCCGGCGGTTGTAGCGGTACTCGGTCATGAAGTCGTCGCCGAAGTGGTGGTGCATGTTCTCGTACTCGGTCTCGGACACCGGGTCGAGACCCAGCGGTTCCAGGCACTTGTTCTGCGCAGCACGGACCTCGGCAACGGGGATCCGGGTGTCGTTCACTTGGATTCCTCCCCGGTGTTGGCGGCGGTGATCACGGGGCACCGATCACCCCACACGCTGGTGCCCGGACGTCCGGCCCGGCGGCCGTTGATGGACGGCACCGTGCGGTGCTGCGCCGTCGCGAGGACCGCGCGACCCGACTGCTTGCCGTCGTAGAGAGCGGCGTCCGCGGCCCTCTGCAGCACGGTCAGGTCGCGGGAACCGACCGAGGCCGGGGTCGCGGCGCCGACCGACGCGGCCACGTCGACGGTGCTTCCGTCGTCCAGCGTGACCGGGGTGTGCAGCATCCGCACCAGCTGCTCCAGGCGCTGCTCGAGGTTAGCCGCGGTCAGCTCCAGGACCACGGCGAACTCATCACCTCCGAGACGGCCGACGGCGGCACGTGGGCCCGCCCAGGCGGTGAGCCGGGCGCCGAATGCTGCGAGGACGGTGTCGCCCGCCGCGTGTCCGAGGCCGTCGTTGATCCGCTTGAACCTGTCCGCGTCGACCATGACTGCGGTTGTGTCGTCGCCGTGGCGGACCAGGAGCCGGCGGGCGCGGGCGGTATAGGCGTCGCGGCGCAGAAGGCGGGTCAGCGGGTCTTTCTTCGCTGCGGCGAGCTTCATGTGGAGCGCGACGGCGTGCACCACCCAGCCGGTCAGCGGCACGGCTGCGGTGGCTACCAGGAGGGTGCGCGGGCCGAACCGGCCCCTGGTGCGCAGGACGAAGTGCATACTGAGGTATCCCTCTCGTCTCGTACGGGATGGGTGGCCCGGGGCAGCCGTCGAAGCCGGTCAAGCAGAGCGGCTGTCCCGGGGCAGAGCTACAACTCGCAGGTGCTGGGCTTGGTTGAGCGGTAGAGGTTCGCCCAGCGGCCCGCGGTTGCGGCGGGCCAGTCGAGCGCCCAGCCAGGCCGGAATCCACGGGCGCCCCAGCCGTCCGGCCGGCCGTGGGGGACCTTCCGTCCGACCTCCGTCGCGGCGCGTGTCGCGTCGTAGACCTCGTGCGCGATCCGTAGGGCGGCACTGCGGCTGTCGGCCCGGCCGGTGAAGACGTGCAGACCGCGCACGCCGGTCTGCACGGCGCTTCGCATCGGGACATTCACCTCGAAGTAGAGCAGCGGCACGTCCGTCTCCTCTCTGGGTTGAGGGGCCACTGCGACCGCTCCGGCCCCGGCGGGTGCGAGGTCCGGGGCGGCACAGAGTGCGCTCAACTCAGGCGGGGGCTCAACTGGCCGACGCGATCGCGCCGCGCAGGTGGATACGCGCTTGGGCCAGGAGCGCGGCCTGATCGGCGCCGGGTTCGGTCAGAGCGTCGGTGAGGTGGGTGGCGGCGGAGTCCAAGTGGTCGCTGGCGGCCCGGAGTTTGCCGAGACTGGAGTCGGCGAGGACGTCGCGGACTTCTTCGACCAGGTAGATGAACCGGTTCGGGGTGAGCCCACGCGGCGGTTCGCTGCCGATGAGGACCGCGAGCTCCGCGGTGAAGCAACTGTCGAGCGCGGTGAAGGTGTCGGTCCGGGTGGTCTGGACGGCCATGAGGGCCTCCTCGTCAGAAGTCGAGCCGGATGGTGATGGGGGTGCTGGTGATCGCCGTAGTCGCGGCAGGGGTTGTGGACGGTGCGGCGGTGTGCGGCAAGGGCGGCTGCGCCGACTGAGGAAGAGTCGGTGGTGCAGTCCGGGCAGCCCTGCCACCGTGGCCATCAGCGGAGAGTTCGGCCGGGGTGAGCGGGTGCAGGTGCGGCCCGTCGGCGGCGAGGCTCACTGGACCTCGCCTCGGGCCAGCTGCCGGGGGGCGAGCACCAGGAGCTCCGTGGCGAGTGATACGGCGCGCGGGTGGATCTCGGGCACGCTCACTCTTCGGTCTCCTTCGCGCCCTCGGCCTCCTCTGCGGCGCGGGCGTCCACGCGCTCCCGCGCGGTGTCGGTGATCAGCGGGCAGGTCTCCGTGACGCAGTTCTCGCAGGAGGTGCACTGCTCCTTGTGGCAGTCGTGGCCACTGGTCTCAATGGCGTCGGCGAACTTGGCGCGGACCTCGGCGGGAATTCCCGAGTTGGACGCGGAGTCGTACATCGAGCAGGCCCACGCGTGGTCGTGTCCGGAGCGGCCTGGGTCGATGACGTGCTCATGGATGCCCTGGACGGACGGGAAGTCGAGCTCCTTGCCGTCGAGGAAGTACTGGGTCTGCGGGTTGCCGTCGCCGTCGATGTAGACGATCACGTCCGTCCTCGGCCCGCTCTCGATCTTCGGCAGCACCTTCGGTCCGAAGTTCTCCACGGCCGCGATCCGGCGGTCTCGTCGTCCAACTCGTTCATCGTGGCCCTTTCAGCAGAAGCGCGGCGAGAGACGCCTACGACTTCTCGGCCTCGACCCGAACGTTGTGGGCGAGCTGCCTGTCGAACTGTGCGTCCGTCAGCTTCTTCGTGCCGTCGGCTGCGGTCACGCCGACGTTCTCGCGGACCTCCTTGACCGTTGTGAGTAGCTCGGCGTCGGCGTCAGCGTCCCAGCGGGAGCACTGGACGGCGAGCTCCCACATCCGGATGCGGACCCACACCATCTCGGTGTTCCGTGTGGTTATCTTCTCGATGCCGACGATCCGCAGCATCTTCGCCAGGTGCTTCTGTACGTCGTTCACCGGTGCCCCTTCATCTCGCGTACCAGGTCCAGGAGCTCACCCGCGAACTCGGTCCTGAGCTCGCCGATGAGCTTGCGGCCGGGGTATCCCTCGGCAGGGTCCGGGATGTTCTCGTACACCCGCGAGTGCCCGATCCGCTCTCCGCTGGCCAGCCGGAACCGAAGCCCGTCGACCTCACGCAGCATCCCGTCGTACGACAGCCCATTCTTGATCGCCAGGTAGAACACCCACGTCACCTCGACGCGCTGCGTGCCAATCAGACTCATGTTGAACTCTCCTGTAGGAATTTTCGGCTGGGCCTCGACTAGCTTTTGGGGGTGGGCCGGATGTTGACCCATTCGTCGGCCTGGTGATCAAGCCACTCGAACACGTCCTGGTCCCCGGACTGCGTCTGGGGCCGGAGAACCCAGAGGTAGTCCCTCTCCGGGAGGGGCTTGCCGAGTGGTGCCGTCCGGGAGGGTGTGCTTCTACACGTAGCCGTGGACCGTGTCGTGGGCGATCCTGCGGATGACGAGGAAGCCGCTGGTGTAATCGTTGTGCGCGGGCAGGAGGTCGACGTGCTTGGCGAGTCCGGGCAGCACGCTCACGCCTCCGGGGTGGGGAAGATGCGGTACTGGCGGATACGACGTCCGACCGGCCCCCAGGCCCCGACGATTTCCTGCACCGAATCCGAGGACATCAGCCGACGTGGCATCCACGCCAGCACATCGCAGAACGCAGCCTCCGGGGACCACAGCCGCACGAAGTGCTCACCGCGCGTCCACGTGGCGAAGGCCAGGCTGCCCGAGTCGGTCACCATGTTGTGGAAGTGCCACACGACCGTGCGCTCGCCCTTCCCCTCGGTGTTGTCGATCTCCCCGGTCCGCGGCAGGTCCGGCTGCCGCTGTCGCCAGTGCCTGCCGCAGGCGCGGGCCTGCTCCAGAATCTCGTCGGCCAGTTCCGTGCCGGCTGGCGTCAGCGTGTACGTGCACGGGCCGCCGTCCGGGTCGTCGGGCTCAGGAACGATGTTCAGCAGGCCACGGCGCTTGAGGCTCCACGTCACGTCAACCAACTCGGCGATCGGGTTCGTGGTCTCACGGTGAAGGATCTTGCGCAGGCGGTCGGACTCGACGCCGGTCCAGGGGTGGGCCAGGGCAAGCAGCAGGACCTGGCGCTCCAGCTTCCGCTCGGGCGCCAGGTCCTCGAACCAGTCGAAGTAGGACTCGGTCACCAGCGGATGTTCTCCTCGTTCTCGTTGCTGGGCTTGCGCCACTCGAAGACGCCGGGGCTGACGTAGGTCTCCACCAGCTCCCCGTTCTTGATCAGGTCGATCTCGGCCCGCTCCTCGTCGGTGAACTCGCGGTACCGCCAGTGCTCGTCCGAGAGCGGCAGCCTGGTCGTGTCGAAGGACTGGCCCTGGAGGCGCACGCCCTGCTCACGGGCGGCGTCGACCTCCGCCGCGGGCGCGATGCGGCGCTCCGGGCAGTTCTCGCAGTACGCGCCCCATCGCTCCGGGTTGCCCTCGCGCGGGACGAACTCCAGGACGTGCGTCGCCTCGTTGTCGCAGAACGCGGCGCTGCACGTGACGAGCATTCCGCGGCTGTTGAACCGGGGGCCCGACCCGGTCGACAGGCCGCAGGGGAGCTTCACTCGGTTCTGCATGACTCACCTGTTCCAGTTCTGGTCGTTGGTGACGGCCTCGACGAACGTTCCGGTCGTGTGCTGGGGCGTCTCGGCCGCCGCAGGCTCGTCTTCGCTGTCCTCCTCAGGCGTGTTGGCAGGCGTGTAGAGCCCCAGGTCCGCCAGGAGGCGGCCCATCTGGATGGCGGACTCGGCGATGTCGTCCTCGGCTTTGAGGCGGATGTGGGCCTCGCAGCTGTCCGTCCCGAGCGCCTTCTCGAAGTCGTCGTGCGCCGTCGCCAGCTCCGCCGCCCCGGCCTGTACCCGGTTGATCTGCTCGGCGCTGAGGACCACGGAGCCCTCCGGGGCGACCATGAGGCCCAGGCCCTCGGCCATGCGCTTCGCGTAGCTCTGCCACCCGGCCTCGCGGGTGCCGAAGTACGCGCCGTTGTCCTCACCGAGGAACCCGGTCGCCCAGGGGTCCCGGGTGCCGCCGCATGCGAGGATCAGCATCCGGCCGTCCGGCATCGGGGTCCGGTGCACGATGGCGCGCCCGGCGTAGCTGTAGGTGTTGTCGGTCTGCATTCGGTTCCAATCGCGATGGCGCCCCCGCGCTCTGCGCGGGGGCGCTGCCAGTCAAGGGGTGGTTCACGCCTCGTCGGTCTCGACCGAGACCAATTCCGCGGAGACCCGGCGGCGCTCGCCGCTCATGTCGCGGATGAGGACGTAGCCGGTGTGCTTGAGGCCGTGTTCGTAGGGTTCGGTCTCGGTCTCGATCACGGTGCAGAGGGTCATGAGCCGGCCCCAGAGGGCCTTCGCCCCGGCCTGCGCTTCGAGCGTGGCGCCCCACATGTCGGAGGCCCAGAACCGGGTCTCCTCGTCGGCGATCTCCTCGAAGTGCGGGTACTCGCCCACGACATCCGGGGGGACCACGAAGTTGATCTTTTCGGCCTTGCGGACCCAGACACCGTCGTCGCGCCGCCTCTCCAGCCCGATGGCGGCCAGCACCATGCGGCCCTCGCGTATTGCTGCGGCGTCCTTGTCGTCCAGGTCCTCCAGCCGGTACCCGCGAAACGTGCTGCGGTGCTGCTCGGCGACCACGATGCGGTACATCACAACCTCCTTCGGAAACGAAAAAGGCCCTGGCGGAGTTGCCGGGCCCCTGGACTGCTGCTGTTCCGACCTCACCCGGCAACGGGCGCCGTCTGCTCCTTCCAGGTGGCGTACAGCTCGGCGGCCTTGGCCGGGACCATCCACGGGAAGGCGTCCGCCCACTCCCGGTACACCTCGCCGTCGGACTTCTCGTAGGAGGAGTCGGCGGCCGGTTCGATGATCAGCTCCGGGTTCTCGGTCAGCTCGGCGATGGTGGGCCGGCTGTTGCGCTCGTAGAGCATGACCTGGTGCCCGAGCTGCCCGAGCTCGTCGTCGATGAAGCACTCCTCACACAGGCGGACGCGCTGGCCGCTGACCTTGTGCAGGATCATGACCTCGGCGCCCTTGTACGAGTGGAACCCGCAGCGCAGGCACCGGTAGTAGCCCTCCCCGTTGGTGGCGCCGTGATGGATCGCCTCCCACTCCCTGACGATCTCGAAGTCATCGAGCGCGGGGGTGGTTTCCGTGAGCGGACCCAGCCAGCCGCTGGTGTGGTGGTCCAGCTCGACGTACGCGGAGCGCGGCTTGACCGGCCGGCCGCGGTAGGCACCTCCGTTGGCCTTCCGGAACTGGGAGATCTTGCCGTAGTGCAGCTCCACATGCCCGCTCTTCGTGCTGACCGTGACGCGCACCAGGTCGCCGATTCCGTACGGGCGGCGGTGCTTGTCGACGGCGGTCCGCCAGACTTCGGCTTCCATGGCCGCGCCGTACCCGCCGCCGCTCCGCGCCGTGAAGGCGTCCCGTGCGATCCCGGTGATGTTGTACGCGCTCGGCTCGCGCCCCTCCGCCGTGAGCTTCTCCACGATGGCGTTGCGTACCGTGCGAATGCTTCCGTACCCGCTCATCCCTTACCTTCCGAACCAGTGATGGACTGCTGCGCGCCCGGCGCGGGAATCGAACCCTCGCCTGCACCGCGCCGGGCTGCTGAGGCCGGACCCGGCTCCGCCCGATCGAAGACCTTGCCGCCGGGCGTGACGACTCTGGCGAAGTCCCCGTAGGTCTCGAAGATCACCTTGATCGCGTCGCTGAGCGTCGCGGTCTCGACGGTGTCGCACCAGGACCGGTGTCCCGGCTGGTCCTCGACGTACTGCTTGATCTCGTCCTCGGGCATGTCTGCGGTCGCCACGTCGAGCCTCAGCAGGTCGCAGTCCTCGATGTCGATCTCGCCGCCGAGCGTCCAGTTCTGCGCCATCTCGAACTCCTCGTTGTCCAATTCCGAGCCGTACACCTCATCCGAGATCCCCGGCATGTCCCGCATTCCTTCGACCTTGTCCTGATAGACCAGCCGAACCGCTTCCTCATGGTCGTCCGTGGTCGAGTAGTGCATCCCGAAAAAGTCCTCCGGGAACTCCTCGTCGTCATCCCATTCGTAGTCATCCGGGGCCGGTTCACCACCGGTCAAGGCGATCCGGCCGTTGTCGGTGTAACGCCCGGTGAGCAGATATCCCATGGACACCCCCTAGCCTCTGTGTTTCGCTTCGGTGTGGTTGAGCTGGGCTGATCCTCGTAGCGGAGGGTCGCGAGGGTGCTGTCGGACGGTGGGCATGCCGAAGGCCCGGCGCGATGGCCGGTTGCTCCCGGGGTCCTCGGGTGGTGGGCGGTCAGTGGCGGTTTCGTCTGTCACGTGGCTGGTCGGGGCAGTGCGACGAGGCGACTGAACGCGCTGGTCAGTTCGTGGCGCCAGGGCCAGGTGCCCGCGATCCGCAGGTAGAGGCGGCGGGCTCCGCGTGTGATCCGGTCGGCGGCGTGCAGGAGGCGGTAGCGGAGCTTCTTGGGCTCGGCGGTGGCCAGCTCGCCGTCCAGCAGCAGGGTTCGCGTCCAGGCCAGTAGGTCGATCGCGGTCAGGGACAGTTCCAGCCAGGCCTGGTTGATGTGGAAGTGGCGGGAGGGGAAGCGGCCGAAGCCGGTGGTCTTGCCGCTGGGGGTACCCCCGGACGGAGTCTGGGGGAGGATGTGGTCCTCGACCCGGGCGTGAGCCCGGTGGCGGACCTCCAGGTACTGGACCGAGCCACCGCCGGCGACTGGCGTGTCGGTGAGGAAGACCTGGTGGCGCATGCCTTCGTCCTGGTCGAACAGGAACAACTGGGCGCCCGGGTGGGGACGCTCGCGGCGGGCGATGATGCGGGTGCCGTCCGGGTATCCGGTGAGGTCGGCCAGGCCGGACAGCTCAGCGACCTCGGCGCCGGCGCGAAGGGTCCCGTCCTGTTCCGGTGCGGGGTGCCAGACCTGATCGGGTAGGACCCGGATGGCCTTGCGGACCTGTTCGGTGACGGCGTGCCCGACGGAGAAGGTGGTCTGGATGCCTCGCTGTCGCAGGGCGCGCAGGTGGGCGAGGAAGGTCTTGGCGCTGCCCGCGCTGTCGGCGCGGACGAGGACCGGGGTGCCGTGGCGGTGAGCGTCGGGGATCTGGGCGAGGGCGGCGTCGATGACGGTGATGTGGTCGGCGGCGGTGTTCGCTCCGGCGTTGCCGGGTCGCAGGAGGCCGGGGGTGGTGCTCACGGGGGTGCTCCTTGTCGCGTGCGACTTCAAGCACGAAGCCGAATCGCTAATTTGGATGACAAAAATTTATCAACTTGGGTCGAACGAGGCCCCCGTTCCACAAGGCGATGCCCCGTCAGGAGCAGGCCCAGGCAGGCCCTCAGCTGGGGAGATTTCCGGGGGCGGTGAAGACCTGGGCCGTACAGTCGTCCCAACGACTATGCAGAACGCGGTCGCGTCGGCAACAACGAATGAGGGCACCAACCTTGGCAACCACCTCCGGCACGAATACCGCCGTCGAGTCCACCATCGCCCTGCTGCAGGCACGACTTCCCCAGCTCGAAGAGGAACAGGCCGCCCTGGAAAGCAAGTTGGCGGAGGTCACCGAGAACCTCGCTGCGGTACGCACTGCCCTCAGCAGCCTGCAGTCGATCACGCCAGCGCTTCTGGAGGCGGACACCGCGGTGACCACCGAGCCTGCCCCTGCGGTCGAGGAGCGGGAGCCGCTTCCGGTCGGCGAGGCACCAGCGGCGAGGAAGAAGGCGGCCCGCCCCCGCCGGGCCGCTGCCGCGAAGCAGCCCGGAAAGGAGACGCCACGCAAGGGCCGCAAGGCTGCTGCGGCGCCCCCGGCCGCCGAGGAACCGGCAGCTGCTGCGGCGCCCCGCAAGCGGGCCTCGAAAAAGGCCGCAACGTCTAAGGCCTCCGGCAAGGCGGCTCCGGCCGGCCGATCCGGCAGCCTCTCGGACGCCATCCAGGACGTCCTGGCCAAGGCCAGCGCACCGCTTCGGGCGAAGGAAGTCCTCCAGGCCGCGGGCTTGGACGAGACCAGCAACAACCTCGCCAACGTCACGGCGACGCTCGGGCGTCTCGCCGGCCAGGGTCGGGCGCAGCGTCCCAGCCGTGGCCGGTTCGAGGCAGTACCGCAGGGCTGACGGCGCCGAGGCGGGGCAGTGCCCCGGAACCTGCTGATCGGCGCTCAACTGCCCCGGCGGACCGCCGCCGCTGACACCTCACTCCCCCGCCTGCGGTCCCCGTGCGGCCCCACTACGGTCCGCGCGGGGAATCGGGCAGGCTGTTTCTCGTTGCGCCGCGTCGTGAGGGTTACCCGCCCCCGGGTCAGAGTTCGGTGATCTGCCCGTCAAGGCCGTACCCGAACACGCGGTGCGACTTGAACGGTGCGGGGCGAAATACCGGAATCTGACCGCCACCCCGTGCAGGTGACATGAGGATGTCGTAGGAGCGCGTGATACCCAGCACCCACCGCTGCGGCTTGGCTTCCACCCACCCGGCGCCGGTTGTCGCCCCGGCCAGCACGTGGTTCTCGCTCGCCCGCCGGGCACGCTCCAATCGGATGTGCGGGCACAGCGTCAGGGATGCCTCGGCGCAGGCGGGGTGCATGGGTGGGTCGTAGTAGCTGCGCAGCTGGAACGGCTTCTCGCCGCCGAGGAACGCCACCCAGTAGCCGAGGTCGCCGCTGCAGATCGCGCAGCGGCGCTGCTGGGCGAGCCACAGGCTCTGCTCGGAGTTGATGGCGGTGAAGTCGTGGGAGTCGCCGTGCTGGGAGACAGCCGGGATGGGCAGCTTCCGTCGCGGATCGACGGGGAGTTCCGGCATGCGCTCCGGGAGCTTGGCCAGGAGCGCGGCAACGTCGGGTTCGATGGGCATCGGGGGTCCTTGTCCGGCTGGCCGGGCACGGGCCTGGCCTTCCTCGGGTGGTCAGCGGGTGACAGCGGAAGCGAGTTCAGCGGCTCACGTAGGGCGGCCAGGAACGCTTCGTCTCCGTGACGGTGGGGCCGACGGTCGGCCCCACCACACACCTGTCGGGGTCAGTCCGTTGTCAGGCATGCCAGCCCGAGGGCGACGTCGCCGAGAGAGAAGTCCGACAGTTCCAGCCGCGCGAGTCCTCCAACGAGTACCTCGACCCGCATAATCCCGTACCAGCGCCGGTCACCGGCGGGGTTGTCATCCCACTCGAACGTGCTGCCGGGCGGGCAGTCTTCCAGCGTCTCGGCTCCGTCGAAGTGCTCGTGCGGCTCGCCCCAGGCCGTCCTGTATACCTGGGCGGCGCGGTGGGCCTGCCACACAGAGGGGAGAGTGGACATCGGGGTGAGTTTCTCCTTGAGGTGAGGGGGGACGGCGGGGCCGGGCCGCCTGCTGCCGCTGTGGTCCGGGCCTGAGCGGGAGATGCGGTTACGGGGTGCTCGCCGGCCGTCCGAACTCACCGGCCAGCACCGCTATGACGAGCCCGAGCATCTCCACGGCCTCCTCGGCGTGCCGGTCGGCGACCGCGTCGTAGTCGTTGCCGAGCAGTGCTCCGTCGGCGTCCTTGTACGGCGCGAGCTCGGCTTCGTGGCGGGCCAGCATGGCTGCATGCGCGTCGATCAGAGCGTGGAGCACGGTCTGGCCGTCCCCTTCGGGGATGTCGGCGGCTTCGGCGAGGTCTCGGTCCTGCCACATCGCGGCGCAGTGCAGCCATCCGGCCAGGTTCTGGATACGCGCGCTGTATGCGCGGTCCCACCGGTGAAAGGGGAGGGCCTGGGCCTCGGTAAGCTGGGTGAGAACTTCGGCGATATCGGCGGGGCCCGCGTCGCGCGGGAGCGCAGCCAAGGGAGTTTTGAACACGGCGTTCCTTTTCATGGTGAGTACAGGCGGACGAGGCACCGTCGGGGAGGACAGGCAGCGTGGGGTGGCCGAGGCCGGGCGCGGAGGCAGCACTGCCGTTCAGATGTGTCGCACTTAGCCGCTTCCGAAGGTCGGGCGCGGATGTCAGAGGGTGGGGCTACTCCCAGAGGCCGGCCACGCACAGGTCGGTGACACTGGGTAGTTCGGACAGGATCGAGTGGAACTCCTGCGGCTCGTACTTCCCCTGGCGCGTGGCCTTGATCAGCCGCAACCAGAGATCGATCTTCACGGGAGATTCCTCGTGGTCGCGTGTGGCGATGTATCCGGCGTCCATACACGAGTGCTGGACTCTGTCGACGACCGTGATCAATTCACCGAAGGCGATCCGGTCTCCTCGCCGGGGAACCGGGAGTTCGCCCGTCTCCCAGGCGAATTCGGCGGGGTGCTCGACCCCGTCGTATTTGAAGCCGAGGTCGAAAACCGCGTAGACGCGCACCACTGTTCTCCTTCTCTGACTGGTCCGGGTAGCGCCCTGTGCACAGCCCGGCTGGGTGGAACGGAATGAAGGAGCGGAAGCCGGCGGACAGGGACCGGTGCATCCGCATCCGTCTCGCCGTCCGCTCTACGGCCGCTCTTCCGCTGGGACTACAGGATCTGGGGAGGCAGCGGGTCTACGCTCCCTCGCTAGCTCAGTACGTGCTATGCCCAGTCGCCGGCGGTCAGCTCAGTTCCGACCTTGACCGTGTAGGACGACCAGCGCACCACCGTGTCCTGGTCGCCGACGATGTTGTAGAGGATCTGCTTGTGGTGCCCGCCGTCGGGATACTCGTGGTACTCCTCGGCATACTCGCGGGCCAGGTCGATGGTCAGGAACGGGATCTCGACCGGCTCCCCGTGCCAGAAGTGCGTGGTTAGGGTGCCCTTGATCGGCATGATCCGGAACCGCTCACCCTCCGGCGGCATCTCGCCCTCGTACAACCATCCATCCGTCGACCCCCAGCCGCGCGCCTTGCCCTGGTACTCGGCTTCGGCCTCCTCACGCGTCCCGTACTCCGTGACCGTCGCCTTCCGCCGCTCGCTACGGAGGTGGTTGCACGAATCCGACCAGCCCGGGGTGCGCACGCAGTAAGGCTTCGGTCTCGGTGTGTAACCCGGCTCCGACTTCTCGCAGCACGGCTCCAGAATGCAGACGGTGACTACATCCGCCATGAATCCCCTTCCCAGGAAAATCTGCCGACTCGGGCTTATCCACTGTGTGCCGTGCGGCGTGAACGGCATCGCAGATGCCGATGGACTTCAGCTGCAAGCCAGCTCGGTGGCTCGCGACCAACTGCCCATCCGGAAGCGGATGGTGGTGGCCGGCGGAACATCGGACTTCGGATTCACCGGATCCGTGCGCCAAGCCTCGTAGGCCGCCAGCGTCGTGGACCCCGTTACCAGCAGACACCAGCGGATCGCGGCGATGAGCTGATCCTGGGTCCACTTCGTCGTCGCATCCCGCAGCTGCTCGGGCTGTGCGACCGCGTCGAGGCCCGCGAGCTCCAGCGCGCGGCTCCAGCTGCCGAAGCGGCGCTCGTAGAGCGGAGCCGACGGGCCCGCGCCCCTGCGACGCTGTTCGAACGTGCGACGTCCGAGAGTGCTCTCCCCCTGCGCCAGGCGGATGAGCACGCACAGGAGCTCCCGGTCGGTGTAGACGACCGGACCTGACTTCATAGGTGCGGGGACGTGCGCAGCATACATAGTCAGCCCTTCGCGGGAGGAGGTGAAAAGCCCATGAACAGCCACCCGGCAGGGGGCCGCTCGCAGTCGGCACGCGCACGACGCGCCACAGAGCGCCCGGATCAACTCCGTTGATCCCCGTCAGCCAAACCAGCCCGCACGCACCCTGTGCGCCGGACGGGGCTCGGGCACGCCCTCTGCACCTCCTCACCTCACAGCCTTTCCAACTCGCCACAGACTGGCACTCGATAGGCATTCGCGTAAGGTACCCTCAAAGGCCAGTCGATTCAATCCGACTAGACGGCGACAGGGCAGACAGGGTGAGAAGCGATGAAGACCTGGAGAACGAGGAGGGCTGCGCTCGCGGCCGCAGCACTCGCTGTGGCCGCGGGCGGTCTGCTGGCCGGATGCTCCAGTGGCGACGGCAGCACAACCCAGGCGCCACGGTCGCCGTCTACGCCGGGTCCGACTGTGAGCACCGCCAAGGTCACCGACGCCGGGTCGCTTGTCGAACATCTACCCAATGTCAAAAACCAGGCGATCTAGCCGCCGAGGTTCACCCGTGGACTCGCCGACTGCACGACGAACGCGACGCCGAGTCCCACCAGCGCCGAGGTGGCGCCGGGTCAAGCGAGAACGGGTGTGGCCCGCAGCAGGTGACCCTGCTCAGCTCCTTCCTCCTCCGACAGGGTCGCCTGCTGCGGCAATGCCCCGCCAGGGAGGACCGACGGGGCACGTCAGCGACTCTACGGACATTCGAATGCCAATGAAAAGAACAAATATGACTTATTGAGTAGCGCCTACAAAGCGCCCCATCGAATGAGTCGACCATGGCAAGGAGAAGTCGCGCATGACCGCCCCACAGGAGTTGAAGAAGAAGACGCAGTCCGTGCGCGACACGAAGAAGGGCGCAACGCAAAGCAGCAGTGGCCGCCAGGGCATGTTCATCCGGCTGGACCCGGACGACAAGCAGCGGGCGGAGTACTGGGCTGACAAGCGCGGGTTCTCCTCGTTGAACGAGTACGTGGCCGAGGCGGTGGTGGAGAAGATCCGGCGCGAGAACCTCGACTACGACCTGCCGACCCTGGAGATCGCGCGGCTCAACGAGCTCGTCGACCAGGTTGCGGCACTGGCGAAGAACTCGGCGAACCTCGAACGCGTCGTCACCACGGGCTTCGACTCGCTGATCGGGCTCACCCGCGGCGACAACTATCTCCTGGACGACGAGAACGGTGAGCTCGCATGAGTCGGGATTTCGCAGAGATGCTGGAGGCGACCACTCCTACCAACGAGGTAATGGAGGTGGACACGTCATTCCTTGACGCCTACAGGCGCGGTGGGAGCGAGGAGCTCAAGCGTGTCCAGGCCCAGGCGGCACAGCCTGGGCCTGAGGCGGCAACGCTTGAGCCGAAGGTGCAGTTCGATGAGGCCAGCGACGTCGACTCTCAACCCGCGGTTGGAGGTCCGCAGGCGGATCTCGACGTGGAAGCCGCAGCGGATCGCCCGAGCCTGGAGCCGGACCACGAGCCCGACGCCGGCGACTCCGAGCGGGCCGGCGGATCCCATCAGCGCGGTGGTGCCGGCGGCGGACAGAACACCGCTGACGGGGTGCTCCCGGGCGGTGCGCCGGCGGGCCCTGCGGCTGATGCCGTTCCGGCTCCCGGGGCACAGCCGGACGTCGAGGATGCCGCTACAGCCGAAGTCGCTGCTCATGACGTCGTCGCCGCACCGGATGAACCCGAGCATGCAACGTCCGGATCGCTGCAGTTCACCGATCATCAGGACGCCGCGCAGAGCGCGACCTCGAAGGGAGGTTCGGGCAGTACAGCCGAGGCCGCCACGCTCCCCCAGTCTGGCTTCCGGCTCGTCGGCGTGCAGAGCCAGCCGCACATCAAGGCGCTGCCCGAGAGCATCATGAACGCCCTGCGGGAGCAGCTGCGAGCAGCCGCAGTCCGTGAGCTGGGCGTGAGCGACAGCACTGCTCGGGAGTTCAGCCGGCGGTTGAGCCAGGGCACGCTGGTGACGGCGTTCCTGCTGGCGCAGCTCGACCTGCGCCTTGATACCGATCCCGCCACCGAGCGTGCCGTCGAGCTGTTCCGCTCCCGCGACCCGCTACTGGGCAGCGTGGTGGCACGCCTGAAGAACATCGAGGCCGCTGAACGCGAGCGGGACGGGTTGTTGCGCAAGCTGCGCGACGAGTTGGGCGAGGTGCGCCAGACCGGCGCGGTGGTCGAGCAGGCGCTGGCGTACTCCATCGCCGACCGTACGGAGAACTTCCTGCGGGGCTCGCACAACCTCCACGACGCGCCGATCACGCACAAGGAAGCGATCTATCTCCGGGACATGGCCCGGGAGGCGACCAGGAAGCAGTCGAAGCTTGAACGCGAGCGGGAAGGACGGCCGATTCGATGACCACGACGGGCAAGGCGAAGCTCTTTCCCGTCCGACAGCGCTGCAAGACGTGCGGCAAGGGTCTGGGCCTCCGCGCCCAGGACCCGGTGTACCTCGGCCTGTACTGCACTCCGCAGTGTGCGGGTATGGCCGCGCCGGCCTCGCAGCCCGAGGACGTGCCACGCGGATGCCGGACGCAGCGTGAAGGGGCGTGGGCCTTCAAGCGCCGCTACCGGAGCGAGCAGGAGATCCCCGCGAGGCTCCGGGAAGATGCGTCGACGAGCTGGTACTGGTGCGAGGAGAGTTGTGGCGCGATTCACCTCGGCCACACGCGCATGGGCGAGCGGGAGAAGTTCCGGATGTTCGAGGACCTCGCAGCAGACCTGCCGGATCTGCTGATCAAGCTCAGGGGGCAGGCGACGCGCAAGCAGGTCGCTGAGGTAGCTGGAGTGCGGCCCATCCGATTGAAGGAGCTGGAGGAAGGCCTGAAGCACCCTGAGGGGCTCGAGACGTCGGCAGGATACTGCGGGTGTACCGCGTCCGGCTCGGCGTGGCGATGCCGACTCGGCAGTAGCGCTCGACAGACGAAGGCCCCGAGAAGTCTCTTCTCGGGGTCTCCTCCTTTTTCGACGAGCGGTGATTGCCCGAAGAGCGCGCCAGTACCGGGTTTTCTCTACACACCCGTAGCACCACCCAAGGATCTCCTTGAATAGCTATTCAACTCCCATTCGATCACCTCTTTCAAGTAGGATTTAACTCGCTTGCGAGTCGATGACGAGAAGGAGTCAGGCATGGTCGCGATCGTGGTGGCGGAGAAGCCGAGCGCAGCGAGGAACATGGCCAGCGCCCTCGGCGGGACGAAGGGCAGCTACAAGGGCACGGCCTATGAGGTGGCGAGTCTGCGGGGCCATCTCTATGAATTCGCCCAGCCGCACAAGATGGTGGACTCCTCGCTCGCGGACGCCTATCAGAAGTGGGACCTGAGCAATCTGCCCTGGGATCCCGATGATCTGACGTGGAAGCGCGAGCCGCAGAAGAACGTCGCGGACGTCATCAAGACGCTGCGCAGCGCGCTCGGCCGCGGCGACGAGATCGTCATTGCCACGGACCTGGATCCGTCCGGCGAGGGCGACCTGCTCTTCTGGGAGGCGATCGACGAACTCGGCTTCCATGGCAAGCAGTTCAGCCGCATGGAGTTCACGGATGAGTCGAAGGCATCGATTCAGAAGGCCTTCGAGCAGCGCCGGCCTGTGAAGTCCATGCAGGACGAGAGCGATTACCGCAAGGCGATGTACCGCTCGCAGTGGGACTTCCTCTCGATGCAGTTCACCCGTATCGCCACGGCGATGGGCCGCCAGTCCGGCCAGGACCTCGTGCTGCGCCAGGGCCGGCTGAAGTCGGCGATGGTCTCTCTCGTCGGCGACCAGCAGAAGGACTACGACGCGTACGTCAAGAAGCCGTTCTTCCAGAACCGCTTCCGCGACGAGAACGACGTCATGTACACGAATCCGGACGAGTCGCGGTTCGATCAGAAGGGTCAGGTGCCGCAGCAGTACGGCCCTTCCGCTGTCGTCCTGGACAGCAAGGCGGACAAGAAGACCGCGCCGCCGAAGCTGCTCGACCTTGCCTCCCTGTCTTCGATGCTCGTAGGCAAGGGTGTGAAGGCGAACCTGACGCTCTCGACCTACCAGAAGATGTACGAGGACCAGGTTGTCTCGTACCCGCGCACCGAGGACAAGACGATTACGCCTGAGCAGTTCAATGACCTTACGCCGCTGGTCGACAAGATCGCCTCGGTGGTCGGCGTCGACGCCGGGCTTCTGACGCACCGCCGGCCTCGTTCCACCCATGTGAAGCCCCAGGGCGCTCACGGCGCGAACCGTCCGGGTCCGAAGGTGCCCTCGTCGCTAGAGGAGGTCGAGCGCAAGTACGGCAAGGCCGGGCGGCTCATCTACGAGATGCTCGCGAAGAGCTATCTGGCCATGCTTGCCGAGGACTACCTCTACGAGCAGCAGAAGGGCCACGTGGAGAAGTACCCGGACTTCGTCGGCATCGCCAACGTGCCCAAGAGCCCCGGCTGGCAGGCCGTGTTCGATCCGGACGCCGGCGACGGCCCGGCCGAGGACGACGGGAACGAGTCCGGCAAGGGCCTGGGCCGGAACGCTGAGCCGTTCATCTTCGAGGGCGCGAACAAGCGCCCCGAACACCCGACGATGAAGTGGCTCATGAAGCAGCTGGAAAAGCGTGACGTGGGCACGGGCGCGACCCGTACGTCGACGTACTCGGAAGTCACCAACGACAGGGCGAAGTACCCGCTGCTGACCGAGACGGGCCGGAAGCTCAGGCTGGCGCAGGCCGGCGAGATGAGCTGGAGGCTCCTGCCCGGCACGCGCATTGGCAATCTCGGACTCACCGAGAAGGTCTACGCCGACATGCGCGACATCGCCGCCGGGACGGCGACCGCCGAGGAGCGCCTGGCCGTCGTCGCCGACTGGGTGCGCGAGGACATCGCCACGATGGCGAGGAACGCCACGTCCATGCGCGCTGAGCTGGGCCTGAAGGAGCAGGTCGGCGCCGCCCGCGCCGAGGGCGTGTGGCAGGCCGCTCCGGGTGGCCCGAAGAAGGTCACCTTCAAGAAGGTCTGGTCGGGCCACAAGTTCAGCGATGACGAGGTGGCGAAGCTGCTCGCGGGCGAGACGATCTCGTTCGAGGCGAGGTCGAAGGAGGACAAACCCTTCACGGCCACCGGTGCGCTCGGTGTCGGCGACTTCAAGGGCCGCAAGTTCGTGGGGTTCCAGCTGGAGGTGCTGGACAGGCCGACGAAGTGGTCTGGCCGGACGTTCACGCCGGCGGAGGTCACAGCGCTTCTGGCAGGCCAGTCGCTGGAGATCGACGACTTCGTCAGCGCGCGGACGGGCAAGACCTTCGGCTGCAGGGTCAGCTGGGACGCGAAAGCAAAGAAGATCACCTCTGATCTCGGCTCCGGAGACGAGCCGCCTCGGTCCTGGTGCCAGGTGACCTTCACCGATGCGCAGCGCAAGGACCTGGCGGCAGGCAAGACCATCCAGGGCACGGGCTTCGTCTCGTCCAAGGGCAAGACCTTCGACGCCCGTATCTCCTGGAAGGCAGAGGCTGGCAAGAAGAAGATCGTCCCGACGTTCGGTTGATGCCGGACGGGCACTGACGAGCAGCAGCGGGTTCCGGACCTCGGGGCCCGCTGCTGCCATTTCACGACAGCGACAGCATGAGGATGCGATGGGGACGATGACCGAAATCGTTCAGCTGGGCGATCGGGTGGCTTGGTCGGCGATGCCCATGACGACGCCAGGTTCTTGCGCGACGCAGTGGTGACGCTAATGTCGAAAGCCTGTACCTCGTTGGTGCGGCGGCGCGGCGGCCCGCGGCGTAGGGTCAGCGCGACGGCACCGCTCCCGCCCTCCACCCCCCTGACCTCGCACCGATGACCGCCGTCGAGGAGACCATCGCCGACCTGCGGGCCACCGGCACCTCCGCCACGAGCCACCCGTCCAGCACGCCCGGCCCCACCTGCAGCGGTGCGGCGCGATCACCGCCGCGTCTTTCAAGGTCGAGGCCGAACTCGCCCGGACCTGCGCCACCACCTCGGCCGCCCCCGAACTCGCCCGCTGGCTCGGTGTGTCCGCCTCCGCCGTCCACCAGTCCCTCGCCCGCCAGCGAGCGGCATCCACGCTCGTCACCCGCCAGCGGTTCCGCGAGGCCGGAACCGTACAGGGCCTGCTCGTCGGAGTCCCTGAGCAGATCGCGGCACTGCGGGCGGGCGACCGCCTCCACCCGCTCGCCCTCGACCGCCCCGCGCTGGCCACGCTCCTGCGCCTCATCGAGCGGCTCTTCGGCCCGGGCTGGCACCACCGGGACGGCCGCGAGACCCCGCCCGGGCTGCTGGCCTCCCGCCCGGGCTGCTGGCCTCCCGCACGGGCCGCGGCGCCCCCACCGACCGGCTCGCCCTGCTCCTCCTCGTCCTGGAGGCCCGGCCCGACGGGCGGGTCCGGCTGTGCTCCGGCCGGGTGTGCAAACGCGGACGGGCCGCTGGTGCGGCGGTCCGGGACGTCGCGGGCGATGCCGGGCGCTGCCGCGGGTCGAAGTCGATGCAGGATCGCAGGATCTCGCGGAATTCGGTGGCGAGGTCCAGTTCGTCCAGGGCTGGGACGAGGTCGGGGTAGTCGCGGGCCTTGCTGCCGGACAGCGTCTGGATGGCGAGGACGCCGTAGCCGAACACGTCCCGGACATAGGGGACGGCGTCCTCCTGCTCCGGTGGGGAGTACAGGTTGGAGCGGTATTCGGCGACGGTCTCGTCGTTCACGGCGACCTTGGAGCGGATCTTGGCGATTCCGAAGTCCGCGAGCTTGAACACTCCGGCGTCGGTGAGCAGCACGTTGCCCGGTTTGAGGTCGCGATGTTCGATGTTCAGGGAGTGCGCGTGCGCCAGTGCGCTCGCCAGTGACTTGCCGATTCGCTCGAAGAAGGAGTCCCAGCCGACGGGTCGGCCAGCCTGCAGATCGTCCTTCAGGCTGCGTTCCACCCACTCCAGTGCGATGTAGTAGCGCTCCAGGAGCGGGTCCCAGCCTGAGTCCAGCATCCGCACGATATGGGAGTGCTCGAGGGCTTTGAGCGCGGCGGTCTCTCGTTCCAGGAAGACTTTTATGATCTCGTCGTCGCGCCGCTTCAGCAGCTTGACCGCAGCGAACTGCCGGTCGCTGTCGCTGCTGGATGTGTCGACCGCCTTGCGGACCTCCGACAGGCCGCCGCTTCGCGCGCTACCTCCCAGTAGCAGGAATCGACCGTTGATCACCTGTGATCCCACGCACTCTCCTTGTCCAGCACCGGTGGCAACACGCCGGTCCCGCCATCCTGCCAGCCAGGGCCACCTCGGTTGGACGATTCGGCCGATCGGCGCTTCATCGTGCTGGTGCGCGCCGGTTCCGGCCCGGATGCCGCAAACCCTGGCCGGAATCGGCGCGGACACCGAATCCGATGGCAGGAGCGAGACGAGGTGGTCCAGGGTGCGGGAGCGGGCCTGCCAGGACGTTGTTCGGTAGAGATCGAACGCGGCCTTTCGTACCGTCACGCCCGGCGTGCCGGTTCCTCCCGCTCACCGGACTGTCCTAGGCATCTGGCAACATGCGGTGGAACCCAACTCCGTGATCGAAAGTGAGCAGCACGATGAACCGTACCGAGGTCGTAGCAGCAATCGCAGACCGTGCCGAGGTCTCCAAGAACGATGCCGACGCAGTGCTGTCGGCGTTCGCCGAGGTCGTCGGCGAGGTCGTCAGGAAGGGCGACGAGAAGCTCACGATCCCCGGTTTCCTGACCTTCGAGCGCACCCACCGCGCCGCCAGGACGGCCCGCAATCCGCAGACCGGTGAGCCGATCGAGATCGCTGCCGGCTACAGCACCAAGGTGACGGCCGGCTCCAAGCTGAAGGCCGCCGCGAAGTAGCAAGCCGCGGCCCGGGCGCGCCTCGCCGACCCGGGCCGCCTTGGCCGCCTTGGCCGCCGCCAGATCAACCGCCGACCGAAGCGCGGGGTGTCACCGCGACGGAACCACCGGCGCAGCCAGCTGGCTCCCCCACCAAGCCCTCCGCTACCTCACGCAGCGACCCCGTGCAGTCCGACAGTTCCCGGGCCGGCCGGTGCTCGCCGAGCGACTCCGCCCGCTCCAAGGCCCGGCCTCCCAGCCCGGGCGGCCGGCACTGGTCCCGGCCAGGTACAACGGCGGACTGCCGTCGGCGGTGTACTGGCGTGGGTACTCGATCAGTCTCGCCGCACGCCACCGGATTCGGCGAGGTCCGGTCGGCTGAGGAGGAGGGCTGTGACGACGGCGTGGGTGCGACTGCTGGCGCCTATCGCGGTGACGGCTCGGGTGATGACGCTGCCGATGGTGTCCTGGCTGATACCGGCCAGGCGTGCGACGGTGCGGACTTCGTGGGTGGCGAGCAGGGTGAGGACCTGGAGCATGCGCGGGGGAAGGTCGGGGAGCTTGTCGGGCAGCGCGGCGCGCAGCTCAGTGGTGTCGAGCAGCCCGGTGGTGATGAGGTCGGCGATGGTGCGAGTGCGGTCGCTGCGGCCGTGGCGGTGCATCAGCCTGGACATGGTGTTGGAAGCCCTAGCGATGGAGCAGCCGAGTTCCTCGGCGGCGCTTTCGTACGTGTGTCCGAGGGCGATCAACTGGGCGAGGGCGTGTTCGTATTCGTTCAGCCCGGTGATGGCCGTGGCGGAAGTGCTGAGGACTCCGGTGCGGCTGAGCAGTACCCGGCGTGCACCGCTGGCCTTCGCTGCGGGCGGTGCGGGGTCGGTGGTGATGTTATGGGGGCCGTTCATTCTGTCCGTTTGTCCGCTCTGGGCCGCGCACACCACCACCCGGGAGGCCTCACAGCGGGCCTGCACCCGCGATGGTGCAGGCCCGCCCTCTTCCCTCTTCTCACTCAGCGTGATCTTTGCCGTAGACGTGCTCGTGGAGCTGGAGCTCCCTCTGGACAGCTGGCTTCGAGCGATCCGGGTACCCGCCGCCGCCCGGGTGGCTACCTTCAGAGCCATGGGTCTTGACGACGCGATCAGCCAGGCGAGGCGACAGCAAGAGTTGCAGGACGAGTCGAAGCGGCAGGAGGAGACACAGCAGCAGCGCGACCAGGAAAAGCTGGGCCGGCTTCTGGCGGAGGCAGCGCAGCGCCTGCTACCCCACCGCAGCGAGACGTTCCACCGGATGCGACTCTCGCCGACCGGAACATTCGTTGGCCAGGACCGGCGCCGATACCAGCAGGTGTCCGGCCACTGGTGCTGGGTGATCAAGGAAATGACGAAGAACCCGACGCCCTGGAACCACCCCGTGATGCTGCTCGTGCTGGAGGGCACCACCCCGCACGCGGTCCGGGCAGAGCTCAACCTTCGCAGTGGCAAGGCCGGCCAGTACGTGAGTTCTTTGCCCCTGACGCCGGTGGGCCCGGGTGACTACTCGGACCGAGGCTTCACCGCGCTCTTCTTCGGCGAGTGGATCGGCGAGCTGGAGAAGGATCTGGCTGCCGCGATTGTGCGCTACGAGCGCGGTACGTGACGTACCACGCTCGATCCACCGGACGAAATGGCTGAGGGCCCCCGGCATTCCGGTGGCCCTCAGCGTTCGCGCCCAGTAGCTGGGCTGCTGGAAGCGTCTCCTCACAGGGCGAGGGCGTGCCGGTAGGCGGTCCGCAGCCTGGCGCGGAGGGTGGCGTCGGTGATGGTCTGCAGGGCGGTCTCGTGGTCGTCGGCGACGATGCGGAGCTGGGTGCGCTGGCGGTCGAGGTAGGCGGTGAGGAAGGTGTGGGTCTCACCGCTGGTGGTGGGCAGGACGGCGGCGGTGTAGAGGGCGACCAGGGAGAACGACCAGCAGCCGTGGAGGAACGCGTAGGCGGGCCGGCGGGTCTTCTTCCAGGGTGAGTAGAAAGTCTGGGTGTTGTCGATCTCGCAGGCGGTGGCGGTGAGGGCGTCGTTGAGCCAGTTGTGGCCGGCCTCGTGGACGAGGTCGCGGGCGACCATGACGGGGTTGTCCGGGACGTAGTCGAGGAAGACGGTGCCGGGCATGCGGCTGATGGTCCAGGAGCGCAGGGGGCTGCCCAGCGGCTTGCCGGTGAGCAGGCACACGATGGGGGCGTGGGCGTCGACGAGTTCGCCGAAGCCGTGCTCGGCGGCGAGGCCGGCCGACTTCAGGGTGAGTTTCTGTAGGTGCTCCGGGGCGGCCTGGGTGGCGGGGCCGAGCACGTAGTACGGGGTGTCGGAGATGGGTGAGGTGATTAGGTTCGCCTCGTCGGGGGCGACGGTAAGCGGAGCCGCCGGGGCGAGGTCGGCGGTGCCGGCGTCGGGGTGCTCGGTGTACCAGGCGAAGGTGTCGGGGTTGTCGGTGCGGGCGGCGTGTTCGGCGCCTTCGAGGACGTGGTGCGCGAGCGCGTAGGCCGCGGCGGTGGGCTCGGGCGCGATGAGGGTGCGGCCGGCGCCGCGTTGGAGGGCGTGGTGGATGCGCTGGGTCTTGGCCAGGTGGTGGGCGTGGATCGCGGGCATGCGGAAGACGGTGCTGAGGTCCATCGCAGTCTCCTTGGCGGGGAAGGGGTGGGGCCAGGGCTTGCGGCCCTGGCCCCGGCTGGGTTCAGCGCGTCGGATCAGGCGTGGACGGTCGGCTCGGTCGGCCAGTCGTCGGCGCCCTCCCGGGAGGAGTGCATGGTGAAGCGGACGGACCCGTCGTCGTCGCGGAGCTCCTCGACGGCGTCGAGGAAGTCCTTGGCCCAGGTGTCGTTCTTCATCGCCGGTTCCTTCTCTGCTCGGGCTTCTCGGGGTTGGGCTGGGGCCGTACGGGTTGGTCGGGGGTGCGCGCCCCCGTGGTGTGGGGCTCACGCGACGGCCTGTGGGGCTGCGACCGGCTGGGTGCCGGGCGGGAGGGGGCAGGCGCAGGGGCGCTGGTCGGCGGGGGCTTCGGTGTCGAGGGCGGCCAGGAGCTGGTCGGTGGCGTCGTCCAGCGCGGCGAAGTAGGCGGCGCCGGGCGTTTCGGAGGTGGGCAGGAGCCGCAGGTCGAGGACCGGGTGGGTGCGGCCTGTGGTCTCGCAGGTCAGGTTGTTGCGGGCGACCAGGAGGCGTACGGCGGGCGGCATGGCGGGCGCGCATCGGGTGGCGGCCCGGCACAGGGCGGCGGCGGTGGCGGCGTACTCGGCGCCGTCGCGTGGGAGGAGGCCGACCTCGCATGTCTGGCTCTTTCGGGCGCCGTCGTTGTAGTGGTGGCCTTCACAGCTGTCGTAGGTGACGAGGTGCCAGCGGCCGGTGAGGTGGTCGACGAGCGGTTTGATGCCGGGCTCGATCGCGTCGTTCCACTGCGGGTGGGCGGGGTCGAGGTCGTCGGCGCTCTGGGCGGTGGGGCCGGGCAGGCCGGTGGTGTTGATGTTGCCGAAGGCGCTGGTGACCAGTTGGGCGGGGTGGCGGGCGGCTTGGGGGTTGTCCCAGGTGGCGAGGAAGGTTTGGACGTCGCGCATCCGGTTGACGGGGGTGGGGCGCCAGCGGGCGGTCCGGCACCAGGCGCCGTCCGGGTGGGCGGGGTCGGCGAGGAGGGCTGCGGTTCCGTCGATCAGGCGTATGCGGTGGTCGCAGTAGGCGTCGTGGTGGCCGGCGAGGTTCATGCGCCAGCGGGTGGCGATGCAGCCGCCGCCGCAGGTGCCGCGGTAGTCGCAGGTCACGCAGGCGGTCATGAGGCCCTTGCCCTGGCGAAGGAGGTTGGAGCCGCGCTGGGCGGTGGTGATGTCGGCCGGGCTGGTGGTGGGCGTCAGGTGGGTGAGTTGGGCCTGGGGCCAGGGGAGTTCGTCGCAGCTGCCCAGGCGGCCGCCCGGGTAGAGGGTGAAGACGTGGTCGCACTTCATGTCGGAGAAGTGGCAGAACGATGTTGCCAGGCCCCGCAGTCGGCGGATGGTGGGGACGGCCGGGGAGAGCCTGAGGCGGCGGAACAGGCCGGTGGTGATCCAGTGCTGGGTGAGGCCGAGCACGAAGTCGGTGTACTGGTCGGGTGTGATCGCCCAGGCCGGGCCGCCGGGCCGGTCGAGGGCCGCCTGCTGCAGGGTCCGGCTGGGCGGGCGGCGGCTGCCGGTGTGCGTGGTGGGCCGGGTGACGGCGGTGTCGAAGCACGGCACGACGCTGACCGAGGTGACGGCGGTGAACGTGGCCAGGTGGTCGAGGGTTTCGGCGGGCCGGCCGAGGAGCGCGGGGGTGACGGTGGTGATGATGCCGCAGGTCCGGCCGCGTTCGGCCAGCAGTTCCAGGGCCTTGACCACGAGCGGGTAGGTGGCCTCGCCGTCGTAGCCGACGCGCCACCTGTTGCCTTCCGGGTCGCCGTCCAGGGAGATCCCCAGCTCCAGGCCGGGGTAGTGGGCGTCGAACAGGTCGAGCCACTCGGCGTCGAGCTGGACGCCGTTGGTCTGCAGGGACAGGCGCTTGACCTGCGGTATGCCGGCGAGGGTCCGCAGCAGCTGGGCGATGTGCTCCTTTCCGGCGGTCAGGGGTTCGCCGCCGTGCAGTTCGATGGCGAGCGGGCGGCCCGGGAAGAGGTTCGGCAGGAGCTGGACTTGGTCGGCGCTGATCCGTGCGCCGCCGGGGCCTTCCTTGCGCTTCTCGTAGCAGTGCAGGCAGTCGATGTCGCAGGTCTCCCCGCGGACCTTGAGGATGAGCGAGACGGCGTCGACCTCGGACGCGTCCAGCGTCCGGTACAGGTGGCCGATCAGCTCGTTCGGGCTGGTGGGGTGCATCGGGTGCCTCCCAGGAGAGGGGCGGGCTCGGGGCCCGGTCAGGAGTGAAGCGCCTGGTGCCACGCGGCCAGTTGGCCGGGGGTGAGGCGGATGGTGTCGTCGGCGAACTTCAGTCGCCAGCCGTCGCTGTAGCGCTGGGGCAGCCACCCGGCCTCCAGCCAGTCGTCCGGCACGTGGCCGTCCGGGGCGGCGGTTTCGGGCCACACCGCCAGCAGCGCGGCCAGCAGCCGGGCGCGGGCCTGGCGCAGGGCCTGGTGCACAGACGCCGCGGGCGGCGTCGGGGCCCCGGCGAGGACGGGGGTCCACTTGTCACCGAGGAGCGGGTGTCCGGCGGCGGTGTTCTCGGCCTGTTGAACAGCGAGGTGCAGTTGCCCAGTGACCAGATCCACGGCGTCACTCAGTCCGGCCTGGAACAGGCCGTCGAGGTCCTCGACCAGGCTGATCGCGTGCTGGACGCGGTCGGCCAGCGCCCACCGGCGGTAGACGTCCCGCTCGGCCTCGGACATCACCGGTTGTTCCCCGCCGTGCATGGCGTGGGCGGTCCGAAGCACAGTCAGCGCCGGAACTCGGCGCCTCACGGTGCGGAACAGGTCGACGTCGTCGCCCAGGATGTGGAAGCACCGCAGGTAGCCGCGCAGTTCGTCGGCCTCGGCCACGGCCTGGGCCTCCAGGTCTACGCGGATACCGTCGATGATGCGGGACTGCAGCACCGGCACCGGGCCCTCGGTGAACAGCACCCGCAGATCGACGTCGCTGCGGGCGTGGGCGATCCCGCAGGCCACGGGCCCCGTCATCCACACCGGCGAGTGCGGGTACTCCTCGGCGAGCTGCCCGGCGACCGTGCGGGCCGCCGCGAGTCGCTGTTCCACCCACGCGTTCACCGGGCCGCCTCCCCTCTCAGGAGGGCGCGGGCGGTCTGGGTGACCCAGGCGTCCAGGGCAGCCCGGATGTCCGCGCGCTGTGCCCCGATGTGCGGGGTGGCGAGCAGGTTCAGCGGGGTGGGGCCGGACTTGAACAGGTGCGCGTCGGCGGCCTCGATCGGATCGACGGCCAGGCCGGTCAGGCCGCCGTCAGCAAGTGCCTCCAGGCACGCGCTGGCGTCGATGGTGGCCAGGCGCCCGGCGACGACGAGCAGGGGCCGGCGCCCCGCCGCCGAGCGGAGGAAGCCCGTGCCGAACGCCCCGATGTTCTCTGCGGTGGCGGGCAGCGCGACGATGTGGGCGTCCGCCCAGCTGGGCAGTTCAGCCGCGGGCATCTGCCGCAGGCCGTCGGTGATGCTGGGCCGGGCGGCGAAGGCGACCTCCGCACCGAATCGCTCGGTCACGGCGGCTGCGGCCCGGCCGATGGGCCCGGCGCCCCAGACGGCCACGCGCATCGACACCACCGGCGTCCCCAGGCAGGCCGTCTTGAGGTGACAGCCGAGGGCCAGGCCGTGGGCGCCGAGCGGGATGCGTCGGGCCAGGGCCAACAGCGCCGCGAGGCACCACTCGACGACGGCCGGGGCCGATGCCTCGGGGTATCGGTACAGGCCGATCCCCCGCGCGGCCAGGACGGCGGTGTCGATGCCGTCGAGCCCGGAGCCCGCGCGGATGACGTGCCGCAGCTTCGGCATGGTAGCCAGCTGGCCCGCGCCGAGCCGGATACCGGAGCGGATGACGATCAGCTCCGCGCGGCGCACTGCGCCGCCGAGCTCGTCGAGGCCGGCGACCTCGTAGACGTCGTACCGGCTGAGGCAGCGGACCAGGGCGTTCGGGTCGCCCGCCCCCTTGGCGACGAGGACCGTGGGCGCCCTCATCGCGTCGTCTCCGTCTGGGCGCGGTCCACGAGGACGTCACGGGTGTCCGTGAGCGCGGCGAGGATCGCGGGGGCGACCTGCGGGATCAGGGTCACCGTGGTGAGCTCGGCCAGCGGCAGCCATGCGAAGCCGACCTGGATGGGATCGCGCGGGTCGGAGAACCGGGGCGTGGTGCGGCCGTCAGTGATCTCGGCGAGGAAGTTGTGCTGGGTCTTGTGCTGCGGGCCGAGGTCCTTGCCGAAGTGGCCGGGGACGTACTCCACGACGAACATCTCCCGCACGGTCCGCACGCTCAGCCCGCTCTCCTGGTGGACCTTGCGCACAACCGCCTCGCGCAGCGGCTCGCCCTCGATCGCCTTGCCGCCGGGAAGGTTGTAGTGGAAGCAGCCGCCGTCCGCGCTGTCGTCGTAGGACAGGAGCAGGATCCGGTCCTGGTGGATGATCGCGGCCTTCACCGACACGCTGATGCTGGGCAGGTCGCTCAAGGGTTCCTCCGTACTGGTTGTCGGAGCAGGGGTGTCACAGGCAGGCGCGGGCGTCGGGGTCGCCGACGCGCATGAGGTCCTGGACGTCGGCGAGCTGGCAGGCCTCGAAGATGCCCGTGGCGCGGAAGCCGGCGGCGGCTCTGTGCATCGCGGCCAGTGCGGCGCGGGTCAGCTGGTTGGCGTAGATCGCCAGGGCGAAGCCGGCCTCCCCGAGGAGGCGGCGGTCCAGGTGCGGGAAGGCGGTGGGGACGGTGACCAGCGGCACGCCGGACCAGCGGCGGCCCACCTCCAGCGCCTGGTTACCGGTGGTGTCCTTGGAGTGCAGGAGCACGGCGTCCGCTCCGGCCGCCTCGTAGGAGGCGGCGTGGGCCAGCGCGTCGTCCATGCCGCCGCCGCAGATCAGCGTCTCCGTGCGGGCGATCAATAGCAGGCCGGGGGCGGCGGCCTTGAGTTCCTTGATCTGCTCGCACACCGCCTCCGTCTCCGCCATCGCCTGGGCGCGGTGTTCGGAGAACGAGTTGCACTTGGGGTAGCGACTGTCCTCCAGACAGACGGCCGCCGCCCCGGCCGCCTGGAGGTCGAACCCGAACCTGGCGGCCGACGCCCCGGTACCGGCCGCGTTGTCGACGTCCACGATCACCGGCAGATCGGTGACGCGGCGAAGCGAGATGACGACATCGGCCAGGTCCCGGGAGCCGAGCAGGTTCTCGTCCGCCAGCCCGTAGGCAGCCGACACCTCCAGGCCCGACACCCACAGCGCGCCGAACCCGGCCTCGACGGCGACCCGCGCGGCCATGGCGTTGACCGCGCCGATCGCCTGCACGGGCCGCCGGGAGGCGCCAGCGTCACGCAGCGCGGCCCGCAGGCGGCCGGCCGCGGATATCTCAGACATGGCGGCGCTCACCGGATACTTCCTTCCAGGTCGGGGGTCAGGCCGCGCTCCAGCAGCGCGGTCCAGGCGTTCGCGAGCACGTCGGCCCGGGGCTGGTTGGCGTCGATCGTCACGGTCGGCCCGATCTTCGGGAACGCGGCCGGGCTGGCGGTGATCTCCTGGTAGGTGACGCGCACGGAGCTCTGCACGTGGTCCACATCCCAGTCGTCGCGCACCGAGTCCCCCGCACTGCGGGAGGCGGCACGCCGCATCGTGGTGCCGGTGGCAGCGTCCAGGATGAGCGTCAGGTCCGGCACCAGGTCGATCGCGTCGGCGAGCCCGACGTAGGTGTCCTGCGGGTCCTGGCCGTGCTTGACCTGGAAGAACGCGAGCTCCGACAGCAACCACCGGTCCGCGACCACCGGCCGCCGCGGCAGCGCCGGCGCGATCAGGCGCTCGACGGTGGCCTGTTTGTCGGCCCGCAGTGCCCGCAGGTAACGCTCGCGGTTGGCCTCGGCGGGCGCGTACTTGCCGTCCACCAGGTCCGCGGCCACCTCGGGGGCGAGGAAGTTCGTGGTGAGCACCGACAGCGGCGTCACCCCGTACAGGGTCTCGAACAGCCTGAACAGGCCCTTGCGCAGCGTGGTCTTGCCGCTGCCGTCCAGGCCCTCGATCACGACGAACGGATACTGGTCCATCCCTACTCCACCTGCCCCGCTCCGGTGCCCGACTGGTACTTGGTGAACTGGCCGCGCCACGGCACCGAGGTGGTCACCAGGTCGGTGAGGCGCATCCCGCCGATCTCGCCGAGCAGCTGCGGCAGCGACGCCTCCAGCACGACGACCTCGGCGACGGCCCGGCAGTACGCGGCGCGCAGAACCGCGCTGTCCTCGCCCCGGGACCGAAGCGCCGCCCGCAGAACGCGCGTCCCTGCGCCGAGGGCGACGGCCCGCACGGCGGACTGAAGCATCGCCAGGGAGGCGGTCCGGCCGCTCTCGTGGTGGATGACGGAGAGCACCCCCACCCACCAGACACTGGAACGGGTCGCGCCGTGCACGGCCGCTTCAAGGCTGCTGTCCAGATCCTCGGCCAGCATCCGGCCCACCTCGTCCACCGCGAGGGTCAGCGGACCGTCAGCGGTGCGGTCGTGGCCGAGCCGGTACGGCACGTCGATCCACGACGTGAGGCCGGCGGCGCGGATCAGCACGTCGTCGCACGGCACCACGAGGGCTGGCCTCGACACCAGGTCGATGGGGTCCAGCTCGGCGGGCAGCCCGAGCTGTTCGGGCGCGAGCGTCGCGGCCTGGCGCCACTGCTCCTGGTGCAGGTGCACCCGCTGCACGTGCAGTCCGTCGGCGAGCGCCTGCCAGCTGTCCCGGACGCTCGCGGGCCTCAGCACTCCGGGCGGGCTCATGGCGGGGGTGGATCCTTCCACGCGGTACTCCTTGATGGTCGAACCGAAGCGATGAATCGTAGTCACGCAGTGACGGACAGCAATGGAAGATGTCGTGGCCGGTTACCGGCCGGTTGACGTGGTGTCGGGCGGTCAGGAGACCGGAAGGTCGGCGTGCACGCTCTTGCCCCAGGGTTCGAGGGTGGTCCCCCACCGGCCGCCGGTGAGTTCGTGGACCAGGGCCAGGCCGCGGCGGCACTCCTGGTCCTCGCCGGCCGACAGCAGCACCGGCAGTTCCGGGGAGCCGTCCCGCACGCAGACTCGGACGAATCCCGGGGCTGGGCGCCGGACGGCCACCTGCATGAAGGTCAGGCAGCCGGTCTTGCAGGCGTTGGAGACCAGCTCGGTGACGATCAGCTCGGCCGGGTCGACCAGTGCGTCCAGGCCCCATTCCTTGAGCTTCCCCCGGACGAGCAGGCGTGCGGCCCGCGCCGACCGGGCGGTAGCGCAGGGATGCCGTGGCGGGGCGGGAAGGGAGAGCCGGCTCGGCTGGAGCGAGTTCGACGGCCGTCATACCAACCCCCGGTACCGCCTGAGCCGCCGTCCGCCCGCCAGCCGCCGCAGGACCGTCTCGCGGCGCAAGGCGCGCTCGAAGCCCTCGACGAAGACCTCGGTACCGTCCGGCCGTCGCCGCCAGGCGCCCCGAGAGGCACCGACGGGATACACCCGCTTCAGGAGTTCGTCCGGGTCAGCACGCGCCGGCCGCCCCGGCAGGCCCGCCGCGATGTCGGCCGGCACCCGGCGGCGAAGCTGGTCGTCAGCAGATCGGCGCACGAAGACCTCCGCAGTCCAATGGTGGAGGTGGCGGCCGTCGGCGTCTCGCGGGCCTCGACTGACCGTCTCTGATGCCCCGTCAATCAGGGCGTTCCACCAAGGTGGCGCGTCTACGCTGAATCTGCAACGGAATCGGCACTGAATCCCCCGACGAAGAGGAAATGACACATGCCAACGCAAGCGCATGGCCTGGCACCGCGCGCGCGTGACGTGCAACACTGCGCGGATCGATACGGACGGTAGACGCATGCACTCCGGAGGTGAGCACGTGGCAGCACGGCCGAGGCCGACAGCACGGCGGATCGAACTGGGGCACGAGCTTCGGGAACTGCGGCAGCAGGCCGGCATCACGCTGGAAGACGCTGTGAAGGGGCTGGCGTTCAGCTCGACGAAGCTCCAGCGTGTGGAGACCGGTTTTCAGGATCTTCGCAACGCCGGGGATCTACGCAAGCTCCTCGCCCGGTACGGCGTCGACGACGAGGATGAGACCGAGCGTCTGGTGGATCTCCAGCGCACCGCTTCGCGCCAGGACTGGTGGACGCCATACACGGTGGCGACGATGGCGCCCTCGATGCCCCGCTTCCTCGGCGTCGAGTCCGCGGCCCAGTCCGTCCGCGCCTACCACCCCACGTGCGTGCTCGGATTGCTGCAGACCGAGCGGTACGCGAAGGCTCTGCACGAGATCGCCAAGCCGATCGAGGAGTCCACGTCGGAGTTCATACAGAAGAGCGTGGCCCTGCGGATGAAGCGCAAGGAGCGGGTGGTGGCCCCCGACGATCCTGTCAAGCTGTGGGCGATCCAGTACGAGCCGGCGCTACGGTACGTGGCTGGGGACGTGGACATCATGCGCGAGCAGTACGAGGAGATCGCCCGGATCGCAGCGCTCGACAACGTGACCGTGCAGATCCTTCCGCAGTCGGTTCGCGGCTACCTGTCGCTCTCTGATTTCACGCTCCTGGACCTCGGCGACAAGCTGCCCAAGACGGTCCAGCTGGACACGGGGGCCGGCATGTCCCTCACGGACAAGTCCCGCGAAGTCGGCCGGTTCACTCGGATGTTCGAGGCGCTGTCCCGCTCGGCCCTCCCCGCTGAGGCGACACCGGAGTTCCTGAAACAACTCACCCGAGAGATCACCTCATGACCCACCACATCACTGCCCCCGAACTCACCGGCGCGGCCCACTGGTTCAAGTCGTCCTACAGTGGAGGATCCGGCAACAACTGCGTCGAGGTCGCCGACCTGACCGGCACTCGCTTCGAAGCGGTGGCCATCCGCGACTCAAAGGACCCCGCCGGGCCGGCCCTGCTCGTCACACCGGAGGCATTCGCAGGTCTCGTGGCGTTCGCCCGCAGCTCCCGCGCCTGAGTCAGCGAGGTGCCGTCTCCCCCCGCCCAAGCGGGGAGAGACAGCACTTCCCCGCGCGGTGGTCACGAGAACGCCGCCATCGACGACCTGCGGCGGCAACTGGCGTCCGTCGGCGCACCACGCCGCTGGCTGCGCCGCGTCCTGCCGCCCGCCGAACCGACCCCGCCCGGGCCCGTCCTGGCAGAGCGCCTCGCCGCGTGCACCGGCGAGGACCTCCCCGGGACGGCCCGCGCGGCTGCCGCGCACCACGTCACCGCGTTTCCCAGGGTTTCCCACGCCCAGATGCGGTTGGAGCGTGAGATCTCGCTGGGCCTGGGTCGACTCAGTACCCACCGGTCTTCCCCTCATAAAGTCCGTGATCCGTTCGCAGTCACCACTGCGGTCGGTCACCATCACAACGACACCGCGCTCGTAACGGGCGATGCCAACCGCGGCAGGTCCGCCGCCGTGTCCCTCCGCGTTCGCAACCAGCTCTGCGACCACCAAGGCCACGTCGTCGGCAAGGCCGGACATGGACCAGGCGAGGAGAACCACGGCCAGGCGCCGCGACACCGCCGCCGGCCTCTCCTCATCGGCCAGCCGCAACAGCATGTCGGCACGGGCCAACCCGAGGTCACAGCGTCCAACCAGGGAAGTGATCAGGAGTGGCATCTTCGCCTCCTCGCACGGCCGACGCGGGACACGCCGTCTTCCAGACCTCCACCGTGCCACCCCGCGGCCTGGTGATGCCGCAGCGCCCGGGCCACGGTTGATTCATCCCCCGAGGCCGCCAATGGCTGCGCTTCGACCTTTCCGACCCTGGATGAGTTCTCGATGGCACTGCAGCTCCATGTAACGCGGATGCGTCACCGCCGCGACACGCTGGCCGCGCCACGCCTCACCCCGAGTCGTGCCCATGCCGAACGGCCACAACAGCCTGGCCATGGGCCGTTCCGGGGCGCGTGTGCGATCCGAACATGCTGGCGCGGCGGTTGCTGCTGGTGTCCCTACGTGCCACCGCGTGACCGTCGGCATCGCCCGCCCCTCAGAGAGGGCGCTGGTCAGCGTCCCTCCAGTAGTGGGTAAGCATCTCCGCCGGCCAGGCAGGCTGGGTGATCTTTCCACGCGGGCCCATCTCACGGAAAACCGGCGCGATGTCGATCACTGGGGTGCCGTTCACGGCGTCGAGGTCCGTGACGTGGATGTCCCGCCCGGCCACGTGCAGCAGGCGAGGGTAGGAGACGGCGAGCTGGGCGGGCCGGCGGTGGTTGCGGTGCGCGAAAGCGCCGCTCTCGGGCCAGCGGGGGTTTCCGCGCGGGCTGCGGGCATGCAGTTGCACGTCCTCCGGCGAGGCCAGGTGGAAGTGCCACAGGACCTGGAGGTGCGAGAACTCGTCGAGGCCCTGGAGCGTGTCGAGGGGGAAGCGTCCGTCGAGCCGGATGATCGACTCGACTCCGCCCTGGTAGTCGTCGGCGACCTCGTGGTGGCCTCCGACCACCACGGCGACAGGCTCGATCGTGAGCATGCGTTTCTCCTCCCCTGTCCGCAGGGTCCCGTGGCCGTTCGGTGGCCGGTCCTGCGGACGCTCGTCGCGGTGCGGTCAGCCTATGGCCTGGAGGACTTCGCGGGCGCGGGCGTCCAGCTGGGTGGCGGCACTGCCGCCCCGGCTGCGGACGGGGGACAGGGCGCTGCGCATCTGCTGGACGATGTCGCGGGTCCGGCCGGACTGGATGCCGTCCATCGCGTCGAGTGCGGTGTGCCAGGTGGAGCACGCTTCGTCGATGTGGCCGCGCTGGGCCTGGACGGCACCGAGGTATCCGAGGGTCACGGCGTGCGTGCGGGCGGAGGCCCGCTGCCGGGTTCGGACGCTGTACCTCATCTCCTCCTCCGCGCCGCGCAGGTCCCCCAGGGCCCGCAGGGTCAGGGCCGTCTCGTGTGCCAGGCTGGCCTCGGCGAAGAAGGCGACCCGCGCCGGCTCCCTGTCCTTGCCGCTGTCGGCGGCGGAGAGGTCGTGCTCGGCGCGGTGCAGTGCCGCCATGGCGTCCGGCTTGCGCCCGGTGGCGGCAAGTGCGCGGGCGTGGACGACTCCCAGCAGCGCGCGTTCCCGGGGGCTCGCGGCTGTGTACCGGGGGTTGTCGACGGAGGCGTCGGCGAACCGCAGGGCGGCCCGGGGGTGGCCGAGGTCGAGCGCCTGGTGGGCCTGGGCGCGGAGGATGTGACCGGCGAGCGCGGGGTCGTCCGCCTCGGCGGCCAGTGCCAGCGCCAAGCCGAAGCTCTGCTGGGCGCCGCCCTGGTCGCCGCCGTCGAACGCCATCCAGCCGTCGAGGTAGGTGAGTTGGCCGGCGGCGGCCAGCAGGTCGGTGCGCACTCGCTCGCTCGTAGGGCGGCCGGTGAGGTAGGCGGCGACGTCGGTGCCCAGGTAGGCCCGCAGGGAGGTGCGGCCAGCCCGTCCGCCCAGCCGCTGGTCCTGGCGGGAGTAGAACTCCGCAGCGTCGCGGAGGGCTTCCACGTGCGCCTCGGAGACCGTCAGGGCGACGACGGGAGCCCGGTTGCGGGCGTGGTCGCGGCGGACGCCCCACCAGGCCGGGCCGGGAACGGTGGCGGCGAGGACGGAGAAGAGGAGCGGTCGGCGACCGAGCATGTCATCCCTGAAGTTCGCGAGTGCAGACACGGGGTCGCTGTCCCACGTGGTCGTGTCCCGGCCGTGATCGGTGAGACCGATCTCGGCTGGACTGACCGGGCGTCCCAGTCCGCGGGACAGCGCCTCGCACAAGATAGCGGGCGCCCGGCCGCTCGGCCTCGATCCGCGGAGCCACTGCGCGATGTGGGACCGCGTCACCGAAAGAAGCTCGTTGGCCCCCGCTTCGGCTGCCGTCCGGCGCACCTGGGCCGCGAGTCGGTCCTGGGACCAGCCCAGTTCCCGGATCACGGCCTCCAGTTGCGTGTTGCGGACCGGCGCCACCGTGTGCTCCCTGCGCTCGAAACGATCTTTAACGGCGTTAACGGCATCCGCACCGTCTCGGGCATTCACACCGGGCGTGACAGGCGGTTCGCTCACTGTCATGAAGATATGGCCTGGCCGGGCCTTGCGGAGCCCGTTTCTCCCGAGTCCGCCTCCATCCCGGGACTCGCGCCCTTGCGCGTGCGGACGAGCTCTGACTGTCCGTCCGGCCACCGCTTTCCCGTAGACGACTGTCCTGGAGTGACAACGATGACCGATTCGAGCCGGCGGGTGGTGCCGCACTACGGGCGCACCACTGCGGGCGTCCCCGGGCGGGGCCGTCCGGCCTGTGGCACCGGCGGCCGAGTTTCGATCCCCCCGGCATCCGACGGGCGGGTCGCCGACATGGACGTGATCGGCGAGGCGCCGGAGGCGACGCTCGGCGCTCTGATCGCCGCTCAGGTGCAGCGGGCCGCCCGGCGGATCGCGGAGGCTGAGGCCGCAGTCGTCGACGGCGTCGGGCACATGAGGGGGGAGAAAGCCGCTACCGAGTACGAGGGCGCGGCCGTGATGCTGCTGGAGATCGTGAGTGTGCACGGCTGGCCAGGCGCCGCGCTGGTGGGCGAGGAGGCCGCTGAGGCCGCGGTGCTGATCGCGTCGCGGGCACGCGCCGGGCAGCGTGGCCGGCTGACCCCGGCACTGGCGCGGGCCGTGCACCTCGGGGCGGTACCCGCCTGGCACCTCCAACGACTGGGGGCCGTTGCCGCAAGCGGCAACGCCGAGGCGAGGGCGGCGGCGTGATCACCAAATCCGTTCTGCCCCGGCTGCGCCGTCGGCACGGGACCGCCGAGGCGGTGGTGCCGGCGCACCGGCCGGACGAGGTCAGGGCCGCCGAGCGGTCGATCGAGGAGTTCGTGCGCACCGGCCTGCCGCTCGTGGTGCGGGCCGCCGAGAACGCCGGGGCACTCCCGTCGCCGGACGAACGGGGCCTGCGGCCCGGCACCGATCCGGCAATCAGTCAGCTGACCGCCGCGCTGAACCGCGTCCGCACCACAGCGGCCCTGGACGTGCTGTACGCCGTGCGGCCAATGCTCGATCTGCTGGCCGGGCAACTGCCCTCCGGGGCGGGAGCCGGACGGCTGCTGCTCCTGGCGCCGCAGGCCGCGGTGATGCTGCGACTCGCGGTGCGGGCCGCGGTCCTGGCCGGCGGGGGCTGGCCAGGCCTGCACAGCGAGACCGAACCCCTCGGCGGCCTCGCGCGCGCCGCTCTGGCCGGTGTGGACGGCGGTGACCGGGTCGAGATCGTCGTCCACCTGGAGCGCACGGTCGCTGCCCGGGCGGTGGAACCGCTGCTGGCCGCGCTGGCCGAGCTCGCGGACAACGCGCTGCGGGCCTCGGACGGCACGCGGGTCGTGATGGTGGCCGGGCCGCCGGCGGGCGGGGTGCTGCCGGTGACCGTCACCGACACCGGCACGGGCATGGACGCCGCCGCCCTCGCCCGCACGCAAGCCCTCCTTCGACACCGCCGAGGCGTCTACACCGCCTCGTCCGGCTCCCCGGCCGACGGTCTGGGACTGCGGCTGGTCGCGGCCGCCGCGGACAGCGCCGGTCTGGTGGCCACCGTCGACTCGGCCACCGGCCGGGGCACCACCGCGCAACTCCTGATCCCCGCCCATCTGCTGACCGACCCGGACGACCCCGCCGCGTACGCCGACCCGCACCCCCACGACCGAAGGACCACGCCGTGACCGTCAACACCACGACCGCGCGAACGCTGCTCCTCCACACCAACCGGCCGAAGCCCGGCCCCGCCCGCGCCGACGGACCCAGCCGGCACCGATCCGCCCTCACGCCCTCGGCCACGAACGAGGTGCGGTAATGGCGGTCTTCTCCCGAACGGGCCGTCACCGGGGTGCCGCCGCTGACGTCGTGGCCGTCGTCTGCCAGGAAGCGCACAACGCCGCGCTCAACGACTTCGTCGCCACCTGGCTCCCGCACCTGCTTCGCGCTGCCGAACTCGGCATGCCGCCGCGCGTCGATCAGGCTCCGTCCGTCGTCCGGCGGGCCGCGGCCATGGTCCTCGCGTCCGCCGGGCGGGTCCGGGGGCAGATCTCCCAGGACGCGGCGACCGCGGTCCGCCCTGTCCTCGCCCAGCTCGGCCGGCAGGGCAGTGAACTGAGCGCGGCCCAGCAGCAGATCACGGACGCGGCGTCGCTGGCCTGCCTCTACCAGGTCGACCTCGCCAACGCCCTGGCGTCGCGCTTCGCGGTGCGGCTGGCCGTCCTGACCGGCGGGATCTGGCCCGCACCGCGGCGACAGCCCGCGCAGTTCGCCGAGGTCGGCCAGGCCGCGACGAGCCGGGTGGCGGACTTCGAACGGGTGCAGGTACTGGCAACCGCGGACCTCACTGTGGTGCCCTGGGCGATCGAACCCCTCGCCGCCGCAGTGGCGGAGCTCTTGGACAATGCCCTGCTGTGCGGCGGCCCGCAGGCGCAGGTCGTCCTGGCCAGCTCGACGGAACCGGGCGGTGGCGGTGCCACGTGGCTGACCGTCACGGACAACGGCGGCCCCGGCATGGACGACAGGACCCTCCCGGCCGTACGGCAGGTCCTGGAGAGCGGTGGCCGAGCCCCGGCCGGGACACGGTGGCCCGGCCTCGGGCTGCGGCTGGTGGCAGCGGCCGCCCGGTACCTGGACCTGAAGGTCACCGTCACCAGCGTCCCCGGGCAAACCGTCGCGAGCGTGCTGCTGCCCCCGGCCCTCCTCGTCCCGCCACCCGCCACCGTCAGCCACGCCCTGCGCCAGTTCCAGTGACTCCGTCGGCCGGAGGCCGGACCGGACTGCCCGCCTGCCGGCCATCCCAGCGATCCACGAGGACGATCCGATGACCTCCCCCAGCACCACCGCCGGCGTTCCCGCGCCCGCCGGAACTGGCGCCGCTCGGCCGCTCGGCCCGTTCCTGACGATGCTGTCCCCGTCATCCGTGTGCGGCGACCGGACCCGTATCCCGGCCGAGCGCGACTGCACGGGGCCCGGCGAGCTGAGCGCGGCCGCCGCCCGGGCCGGCGGCGCTGGGACGCGGACCGCAGGTGCTGCTCGAGACGGTGCTGCCGGGGGCGACAACCGGCGAGGCGAAGGTCTTCATCGAGAGCAAGCTCTACCCGGCCCTCGTGGCGGCGGCCGGCGGGTGGCGGGCCTACGCGCTGCATGCGCACGGCTTGCTGCTGCTGGCCGTGGTCCCGGATCGGCCCGGCGCCGGCACCGCCCCGCGCCTGCACCTTGTCGGTCCCGCCGCCACCTGGGTCCCCGAAGCGAGGGGAGCCGCGTGACGACACCCCAGTCCAATCGCCGGTCACGCGATGTCCGGGCCGCCGCGCCCACGGGACAGCTGGCGACGCGGACCAGGCCCACGACAGCCGCCGAGAACAGGTGCTCGGGGCGCAGCCGGTCGGCGGCCGGCCCGCGCTCACGGCGTGCTCCCCTCGTGCTCAGCCGTGTTCTCCCGGGCCGTGCCCTGGAGCCGGGTCGGCATTCGCCCGTCTCCTCGCGACGCCGCTCGCGGGACGAAGTCAGGGGAGCCCTGATCGGGGTGCTCCTGCTGGCTGCCATGGCGGGCTTGACGGCGGCCGCTGTGCTCGTGATCGCGGCCCGGACGGGGTCCTGGCCTGCCGCGCTGCTCATCGCGGTGCTGATCGTCGCGGGCGTCGGCGCCGGGGCGGCGGGCACCGCCCGGCTGCCGGCCACCTCGCCCTGGCCGGACCCGTCGCCGGGCAGCCGACCCCGGGACCGCGGCACCACCGGCATCCTTCGGCCCTCGGCGGCCCCGACGTCCCGCCCCACGCCCATCATCCGATCCGTCTTCTCTGGAGGTTCGATGTCGCACCTCGACCCCACTACGAGTCCCGCCGACCACGCTTCGACGGTGCCGCCGTTCGTCTTCGCCCTTCTGGCCGGCGGTGGCCAGGGCGAGGCTGCTGCCCAGGCGGGCGCCGACCGCGTCACGGTCTACGAGGACGGGTCCCGGGTGTCCCTCCACCCGCCGGGCCACGACGGCCCGGAGAGTCTGGTGGCCGCCGCGCTGCCGCAGGGTACGGCGGCGACCGGGCCCCTGAGTGTCGACGGCGTACTGCTGTCGGCCCAGGTAGGGGCCGACGGGACCTGGACTGCCCGCGCGGTCCAGCACCGGGGGTGGGCTGTGGTGACGCTGACGCCCGCTGGCGGCCACGAGGTTCCCCAGGTGACGCTGACCACCGACAGCGGTGCCCCTGTCGCCGACCTGAACCGCGACCGCGCCGCGGGCTGCAGGCACCGACCCGCGTGCCCCGGCGCCGAGGCGGCCGACTTCCAGGCGGCCGTCGCTGTGAACGGCCATCCCGAGCAGGGGTGGAGTCTGTTGTGCAACGGTGTCGTCCTCTTCTCGGACACTGGGGCGGCGATGTCCGACGGTCGCGTCGTCGCACCGCAGGACCGCCGCACCGATATCTGCGAGCGTGCCGCGTGAGCGGGCCGGCTCTGACGCGCCCCGGCGCCGCGCATCGTACCTGCGTGCCGCGGGCCCTCGGGATCATTCGCGTCGACCGGCCCACCGGCGTCGGCGCGCCGTGGGACAACCCATGGCCCGCCGAGTCCACGAGGTACCCGGTGCGCCTGGACACCGCCGCCTCCGCCCGCCTGGCCGGCCATGTGCTCGGCGGCAAGGACCACTTCGCGTCCGACCGGGCCGTGGCGGCCCTACTCGCCGAGGCTGACCCCGCCTGGGCGGCCGACGCGAGCGCGGCCCGCCTCGCCGTCCTCGTCCTGGCCGCCCGCCTCGCCGGCGACGGCGTCGGCCAGTTCCTGGATCTGGGCTGCGGCCTGACCACGGGCCAGGCCGACAGCGCGCTCGCACCACTGCACAGCGCTGTCTTCCCTCACACCCCCGCGGCCCGGATCGTCTACGCGGACCGGGACCCGATGGTGCTGGTCCACGCTCGTGCCCTCCTCCGCACCCCGGCGGCTCCCGGCCGCCTTCAGCACCTGCACGTCGACCTCACCAGGGCCTACCGGACGCTGGCGGTACTCCGCGGCCCGCGCGGAGCGGGCTTCGACTGGAGCCTGCCAGTCGCGGTGGTCCTCTCCGACGTCTGCCACGAGCTGACGGCCGGCCAGGTGACGCGACTGCTCGCGGTGCTGCACCGGACCCTGCCGCCGGGAAGCGCCGTCCTCGTCAGCCACCGCACCCCCGCCGACGACGACGCGCGGCGCGCCGCCGTGGCGGCCGCGCACGCCGGCGCCGGCCTGCCGTGGCACCCGCGCACGCCCGCGCAGCTCGCCGACCTGGCGCGGCCCTGGACCAGCACCCGGTCCGCGGCAGCAGGGGCCGGAATCGCCGTGGCCGTGCTGACGGTCGGGAAGGCGGACCGGTGATCGCCGCCAGGCCGCCTGCCGCTGCCGGGCGCCCGCTCGTCGGCACGGGCGCCCTATCGGGAGCACCGGTTCCGCGGATCACACGCTGGAGCAGCGAGGTACTCCAGCGCCTGCGGCCCGTACGCGCCGCCGACGGCACGGTGCGCCTGGGCTACCGGAGGGAGATGCCCGTCGACCATGTGGCCGGCGCCCTGGTCCTGCGCTGCACGGGAATGCCGGGGCGGGGCGAGCCGCTGTGGCGCCGGGCGCACCCGGGCCGCCAAGCCGAGCTGATGCTCGCTCTGGCGTGCCGGGTGTGCGGGAAGCCGGCCGACCGGAGCAGCGAGGGCGTGCTGTGGCTGCTCCCGCTGCCCAGGATGCGCAGCGGGCGGCACCGGCGGGTGGCGCCCGGCTGGCCTGAGGGCGCGCGGGTCGAGCATCCGCCGGTGTGCGCGGAGCACGCCCTCGCGTCACCGGGCCTGTGCCCGGCGTTGGGCGGCGCCGTGCTCGTACGGGCCTCCATGACGGCGCTGTGGGGTGTCGCGGGCTGGCGGCTGCTCCCCGGTACGGAGCCGGTGCACGGCTGTTTCGCCTTCGGAGATGCGCGGGCGCTGCGCTGGGTGGCGGCAACCCACCTGCTGCGCACGCTCACCGGATGCACGGTTCTCACCCTTGAGGATCTGCGGGCCGGCCTCACCGGCCGCTCCGCGGTTTCGGGGGCGGCGCGGTGATCACCAACACGATCGGTGGCCGTGCACATGTGGCCGGGCCGGTATTCCAGGCCGACAGCATCCACGGCGGTATTCACGTCCACCAGGGCGCCGGCGAGCTGTGGGTCCGCCCCGAGCAGCTTCCGCGCACGGCGCCGGTGTTCGTGGACCGGGACGCCGAGCGGCGGACGGTGGCTGAGACACTGGACGCGGGCCGGGTGGTGGTGCTGGTCGGTCCCGACGGGGTCGGTCGGACGGCCCTGGCGGCGCGGGTGTTGCGCGAGAGCGACGAGCCGGGCGGGTACCTGGCCGCCGACCTTCGGCCGGCCGCTGGACTGCGGCTGGCGGCACTGGACGTCCTCGGAGGCTTTCTGCGCGCGCTCGGCGCGCCCTTGGTCCCCTCGCGGCTCGACGAGGCGCTGGGCCTGTGGCGGTCTCTCACGGCGGCCCGCCGCCCGGCGGTGCTGCTCACCGGGGCTCAGGACGAGACTCTGGTGGGCGACCTCCTGCCAGCGGCCGGCTGCCGGACGGTGGTAACCGCCCCGACGCCCCTGGCCTGCCTGGTGCCGCACGGTGCCGTACACCTGGACGTGGGCCCGCTGCCCGCGGGCGAAGCGGCCGACCTGCTCGCCGCGCTCGCCGCCCGTGACCTCGGCCGCGGCGACCGGACGGACCTGCTACGGCTGGTGGAGGCGTGCGCGGGCCTGCCGCTCGCGATCGGGCTGGCAGCAGCCCAGCTCCAACTCGACCCGGACCTGACACCCGCCGCCCTCGCCGACACCGTGACCGCACCGGCCACCAGCCGCCGGCCCCGTCCCTTCGAAACCGTCGTGAACCGCGCCCTCGACCAGGCCTACAGCCGTCTCGACGACACCCTCGCCGGCACGTACCGCGCTCTCGGGGCGCTGCCGCCCGTTCCGGTGGACGCCGCCCTGCTCGCCGCCGCCACCGGCACCGGCGTCCCCGCCGCGGCCGCGCACCTGGCCGCCCTCACACGCCACCGCCTCCTCACGCACGCGGACGAAGGCCCCGGCGGACCGCGCTACCGGCTCACCGGCCCCGGCCACGACCACGCCGCCCACCTCGCGACCACGGCGCTCGACGGAGCCGAGACCACGGCCTCCACCGTGCTGCGCACGGTGCGGTGGTGGGTGACCACCGCCGAGGAGACCGGTGCTCTCGCCAGCGCCCGCCGCCCGCTCCTGCGACCCGAACCCGGCCCCGCAAGTTCGGCCTTCACCGGGCCCGCCGACGCCTGGGCTTGGATGGACACCCAGGACCCGCTGGTGCGCCCGCTCGTCGACGCCGCCGCCCGCGCCGGGCACCACACGCTGGTGTGGCGAGCCGCAATCGCCCTGTGGCCGCTCGTCCTGCGCCGCAGGGACTACCCGCTCTGGCTGTGGCTGTACGGTCTCGCCCTCGACGCGGTACGCCAGGACGTCGACGCGCCGCCCGCCGCACTGCGCCAGACCCTCAACTCGCTGGCGATCGGCCTCAGGGCCGTCGGCCAGCACGACGAGGCCCTCAGCCTGCTGCACGAGGCGCTCGCCAGCGCGGACAGCGACCCGGACCCCGGCGCGGCCCTGTCCCGGTCGCAGCACCTGCACGACATCGGCGCGACCCTCCACGACGCCGGCCGCGCCACCCACGCCCTGGGCCCGCTCGAGAAGGCGCTGCGGCTGCGTCAGGCCCTCGGCTACCGGCGGGGCGTGGCCCTCACCAGGATCGTCCTGGCAGGTGTCCACGCCGACCTCGGCGCGATCCGGACCGCCCTAGCGCTGCTGCGCCAAACCCGCACCGCGCTGGCCGGCGAGCCGCTGGAGGCCATGCGCGCGCTCGCCTGGACCGGCCACGTCCTCACCCGCGCCGGACATCCGCTGCTCGCCGGCCAGGTCCTGCGCTACGCCCAAGCTGACGCCGAGCTGCTGGACAGCCCCCTGTGGAGTGCCCGGTTGCTGGAATGGCGCGGTCTGGCGGCGCAGGCCGACGACCGGACGGCCACCGCGCGACGGCTGCTGGAGGTCTCGCTCCACGCCTACACCGCGGCCGCCTCCGGCTCCGACATCCGGCAGCTGACCGGCCACCTGGAGCGTCTCAACCGGCCGCCGCCGCCCGTGCCGCGCTGACCTGTCTCCCCGATCCCGTCCTCGCTGTGCTCCTGGAGAACCTCGTGTCCCGCTCGTTCCCCGCACCGACCGGCCTCCCGGCCGCCGGCGTGCCGTCGCCCGGCACGGACGGCCTGGCGCCCGATCCCGGCACCGGTGTGCCGCTCGCCGAGCGGGCTCGCATCGTGGCCGAGGCCACCGGGCTGCCGGTGGCCGTCCTCGACCACGCCGCGGTGCCGCCGAGGATCGACGCCGACAGCGAGCCGGTGGACGGCCGGATGCGCTTCGCCGGCGTCACCGCCCACTACGACGGTGGCCTGTCCGTCTCGGTGCGCGCCCACCGTTCCCGCCCGGAAACTGCCGACGAGCCGGCCGGGGAACGACCGGCGGCCGCCGACCTGTTCGCCGACGGGACCCTGGTCGTGAACGGGGTGACGTACCTCGCGGTGGGATGCCGTGCCCTGCCCCGCGGGCCCGTGAAGGGGTGGACGGCGTGCGCGGCCAGCTGGCTGGTGACCGTGCGCGGCGCCGCAAACCGCACCGGCGTGCGACTCCTGCACGCCGACACGGCGGCGCCCGGGCGCGGGCACCCCGTCCCCCACCGGCCGGAGCAGGCCGCCGCCCTGGCGGTGCCGCTCCTCGACGACGAGGCCACACCCCGCATCTCCCACGTCACCGGCCCGGCGACCGGGTGGCGCAGCACGTACCCCGACGGCACAGGCCTGCTGCTAACGGAGGGGCTGCCGGTGGAGGAAGCCGCGCGCCTGGCCCTCGGCGACGGGCCCATCACCGTCGGGCCGGTGACCTTCGTCCAGGTCGACGGCCACACGCTCGCGGCGCAGCTGCGCAGCTCCGACCGCGAGAGCGCGCGGGTGGCCGACCTGGAGGACGCCAGTGGCCCGCGCACGCTCGTAGTAGTCACCCCCGGCCGGTCTCACGGCCCGATTCCCCGGATCGTGCTGACAGAACCTCCCGGCGGCGACGAGCGCGCAGCCGGGCCCGGCGCCGAGGACGTTCGGTGAGGGCCCCGCGCAGCGCGCCGCCCTGCGGCGCTTCCTCGGTGGCGCTGGCCCGCCTGCTGGCCGGCCCGCTGACGCCGGAGGGCATCGCCGACGCCCTGGACTGGCCCGACGCCCAAGTGCGCAGGTCCACCGCGATCCTCCACCAGGCCACGGGCGCGCGCAGCCGGGCCGAACTGGTCGCCGACTACGCCTGGGCCGGACACCTGGCCCCGCAGCACCTCGGCGCCCGCGACCTCACCGCCGTGCAGGCCCTGCCCGCCGAGACGCGGCTGCTGCTGCGGCTGACCGCCGCCGGGATGGACGACCGGGCAGCGGGTGGGGAGATCGGCGCAACCGCGGAGACCGTGCGCCGGCGCCGCGAGGCGCTGCGCGAGGCCCTGGGGGTGAACAGCGACCACCAGGCGGTGGGACTCGGCTGCCTGGCCGACATCGTGCGCCGCTCCGACATGCCCGGACGCCGTCCCCTGCGCGCGGTCGTACCGGTCCCGGAGCACCTGCGCGCCCCGGCGGCCCGCGCCTGGCAGCAACTGGCCGCCGACGGGCGGGCGCTGGCGGTGGTCCCGCGCCGCGAGCAGGCCCGCCTGGCCGCCGCGGCCGCCGCCCTCGTCGGCGGGCGCCACCGGGTGCTCGTCCTCACGATGCCGGGCGAGTACTGGGAGCACGACCTCGCCGCGATCGCCGACGCCCACCGCAACGTCGGGCAGGTCCTCGCCGTGCTGGACCGGTCCGAGGCCGCCCGGCTGCCACTGGTGCCCGGCGTTGCGGCCGCCGCCAGCCCGCGCGCGGTGCGCGCCACAGCCGGTGCGACCCTGCCCGCCGTCTTCGTCACCACCCCCAACGGCCTGCCCGTCCTCGACCGGCTCCACCGTGACGGATGGCCACCGCCCCTCGACCTGGCGATCGCCCTGGACGCCCACCTGCCCGCCATCGGCGAGCGGATCGGCCGCCCCGACGACGGCCCGCCGCCCGCCGCGGTGCTGCGCCTGACTTCCACCCCCCGGTTCACCGCCGCCGGCCGCGCCTACCGCGGCGGCTGCGAGCTAGGAACCACGGGCCCGCTGGCGGCGGCCCTGCCGCTGCGCCAGGCCGTGGAGGCAGGCCTGATGCGCGGCTACCGGCTCGCGGCCGTGTCCACGACCCGTTCGGCCTGTCACATGGGCCCGGCCCGGCTGGTCGCGGACCTGATCGCCGTTCACAGTCTGCGGCGCGTGATCGTGCGCAGTGCGGGCCCGACCGCGTCCCTGCGCCTGGCCGAGGCCCTGGGCACGGTGGGGCTGGCCGCCGAGGCCCTGCCCGCGCGGGACCGGGCCCGGGCCCTGGCGCGCTTCACCGGGCCGGGTGCGGAGACATGGGTGCTGGTCTGTGACGGGCAGCTGCCGCCGGGGCTGGGCCCCGACGCCCTAGTCCACACCGGCGCGACGGCGCCGACCGCGCACACGGCGGCCGCCGTTGAGGCCGCGCTCACGTCCGGCGCGCCTGGCGAGGGCCCGCTGCTGGTGGTCTCCGCCGACCGGGCCGAGGACAGCGGCTGGCCCGTCCTGGCCGCCCTCACCGCGGCGCTGGCCGCTCTCGACCCGCACCTGGCCGCGGACCTTGCCGAGGCCCGCGCCGGGCGGGCCGGACATGCGGGTCTGGAGTTCGCCCTGCCGCTGCCCGTCGGCGCCGATGGGCAGCGGGCCCGGCAGGTGTGCGCGTGGGCGGACACCACCTGGGACGAGGAGCTGAGCACCACCGCGGCCCGGGCGATCGCCGACGACCTGCCCCGGTGCCGTGTCACCTCGCCTTCCGGACGCCCGCTCGCCACATGGACGCCGGCCGTCCCCTCCACTCCCGCCCGCCGCGCGCCGACGGTGACACCGCCCGCGAGCACCCGTACCCGCCCAGCCGCACGCCCCGCCGTGCCCGTGAGCCCCACCTGGTCCCGCCCCGCATGAACGGAGTCCCCATGCCCCTCACCGACCTCGCGTCCACACTCGCGGACGAGCCGTCCGGCCACGAGGACGACGAGCGCACCGCCCGTCACGAGAACCTCCTCCAGGACGTCCAGAACTGGCTTGAGCCCGTCGCACCGGACGGCGCACACAGGGTCCTCGACCCCGGGTTCGGCCAGGCGGTCCCCGCCGTTGCCCTCGCGGCACGGGCCGAGGCGGTCTCGGCCGCGACCGGCCTGCCGGTGGCCCTGCTGGAAGACGCCCCGGCACCGCACCGTAGCGAGGCTCTCACCGACCTGGTCGACGGCACCGTGCGCTATGTCGGGGCCAGGGCCCGCTACCGGGACGGCCTGCACGTGACCGTGCGCTGGCCCGACCCGGCGGACGAGCCCCCGGCGACCGACGAGGTCCGCCAAGCGGCGACGTCCTGCGCGCTGTTCAACGACGGCCTGCTCGTCGTGGACGGCACCCCGCTGCCCGCGACCGTCTACCGGCCGGGGCGCGGGGCACCGGTGATCACCAGGGCCGCCATGGCCCGCGGCTGGTACGTCAGCGTGCACGGTCCGGACCGTGACGGCATCCGGGTGCAACTAAAGACCGTCAACCGGGCGCCGGGCCCGGGCCTTCCGCGCCGGGGCAACGCCACCTGACCCGCCCGACACCCCTGACCGCCCCGCACCTTCGCGACCAAGGACCCGATGCCCGCCGCCCAGCCGCCCGTGTCACCGCCGCCCGCCTCCACCCGCCGGCCGCCGGGCCACCGGTTCCAGGGCGACGAGGGGCCCGGTCCCGCCGCCCTTCACCGCCCCTGACACCACGGCCCGCACCCGACCTCCAGGAACCCTGTGAACCACGCCAACCCCGTGTCCACTCCCGTCACCGTCCACACCCCGCAAACCGCGGCGCGACTGCTCGCCGGGACCCTGCCCCAGGGCCGGGCCTCGCTCGACTGGGCCGCCGAGCTGTGCGGTCCGGGCAGCGTCGGGAGCATCGCCGCCGCCCGGAAGGCCCCGCTCGCCACTGTCCGACGCGAGACGGCGGCCCTGATGGAGCGCTGCCACACCTTCATTCGCGCCCAGCTCACCGCCCAGTACGCGGCCGCCGGCCTGGTCCCTGCCGGCCGCCTGCCGCGCGTGGCGGCGGACCCGCGGGAACTCGACCACGCGGACCGAGCACTGCTGCGGCTGCTCGCCCGCCTGCCCCACGCCGAGATCGCCGCCGAACTCGCCCTGACCCAGGCCACCGTGCGCGAGCGTGCCGCACGGGTTCGGCGGCTGCTGCACGTGACCACTGACCACGAGGCGACCGCACTCGCCGCGGGCAGCGGCCTAGTGCGGCCGAGCGACGCCCGCCCCGGCCTTCCGCTGCCCGCCCCGGACGTCCCCGCCCCACTCGCCCCGGCCGTAGCGGCGATCCTCACCGCCCTGGCCCGCACGCCGGACGCGGCCGCGCAGATCCCGCAACCCGAGCAACACGTCGTGGCCGCCGCCGTTGCCCACGCCCGCGCCGGCCACGGCTCACGGGTCCTGGTGATCGCCGCAGACGGCCCGGCGTGGGACAGCGCGATGGACACGTGGTCCCGCGCCCGCGAACACGAGGGAAGCGTGGTGGGGTTGTGTGCGCGGTCCCGCGGCGGTGCCGCGCACGACGACGGGCAGCGGGCCCTGGCCTGGACCCAGCGCGGCCTGCTCGACGTGGCCGGCACCCGCCAGCCGGTCACCGTCGTGGCCACGCCCGACGCCGTGGACCGGCTGGACGGCCTGAACCTCGCCCCCTGGGACCTGGTCGTCACCGTCGACGCCCGCACCAGCCCTCCCGGGGCGCCCGAACACCCCGGCGCGCGGCCAGGTGAGAGGCGGGACCTGCCCGCCGCGGCCCGCCTCGCCCTCACCTCCCTCCCCGCGCACCGCCCTCCCTGGGACGCCGACCTAGTGGTGCGGCACACTGCGGCGCTCGCCGCCGGACAGGGCCTGGTACGCGGCCACCGGCTGCTGGCCATGCCCTGGACAGCCGTCGCAACGACGGACGACGTGGCCGCCATGGTCCTCGACACGGCGCGGCGGCACGGGCTGCGGCGGGTACAGGTGGTCTGCCACCCGTCGTCAACGTGCCGGCGGGTCGCCGACGCGGTGGGCCGAGTGGGTGCGGCCCTGCCCGCGTGGCAGCGCCCGGCGTCCTCGTGGACCGGCGCGATCACCCCCAGCCTGCCCGCCAGGGAGCGGACCGAGGCGGCGCTGCGGTTCGCCGAGGGCCGCGAGGAACTCCTGGTGCTGGCCACGTGCGGACCACTGCGGGCCGCGGGCGCGGACGCGCTGCTGGTCCTCGCCCCACACGACGAGCACGCGGCGGTCGAGGCCGTCGAGTGGTCGCTCGAGCCCCGCGACCGACACGACGGCGCGCGCACACTCGCCGTCCTAGTCCCCGTCGCCTCCGATCCCGCCGGTAGCCCCGGCGCCGGCCCCAGCGCGGGCCGCGCCGAGGCGCTTCTTCGGGCGTGCGCCGCGCTGGACCCCGCCCTCGCAGGCCGCGCCGTCCAGCACCCGGCCGGGTCACGGTGGCCGTGGATCGAAGGAGTCCCGTACCTGAACACCCGACAGCGCGATCACCTCGACGCGGCCGTACGCGCCCTGACCACGGGACAGGCATCGTGACCGCCGACCTCGGCCCCGACGACGCCGAGGGGACCGCCGTGCAGGTGCCGAGCGGTCCGGTCGTCGCCGGCCTGCGCCTGGCCGCGCTACGCGAGGCCGGCAACCTCACCCCGCGGGCGGCCGCCGACGCGGCGAAGATCGGTGTGCAGCAGCTCGCCGCCGTCGAAGCGGGCCGGGCGCCGGCCCCGCCGCGTCCGCGGCTGAGCCGGCTGCTGCGTGCGCTCGGCGCCGACGAGGACCTGCCGGTCCTGAACTCTCTCATCCGCCAGACTTGGGCAGAGAGCACCGTCGACGACCAGGCCGGCTGGGCCGGCCGGCTGCAGAGCGTCCTGTCACAGGCCACCGGGTGGCGGACGGCGTGCGGCGGCATCGTGCCAGTGGGCGTGCGGACCGCCGCCTACCACCAAGCCCTCACCCGCAGCCGGAGCGCACGCGGAGACGGGGCCGTGTTCGCGCGGGTCGCGACGACGGCACCGCCGGTGCGAGCCCTGGTGCTCCTCGACGAGCAGGTCCTCGACCAGGCCACCGGCGGCCCGGCCACCGCCGCCGAGCAGTTCGACCACCTCGCCGAACTGACCAGGCACAGCTGGGTGACAGTGGCCCTCGTCCCAGCCGTCGCCTCGCCCGGCGGCCCCGCACTGACCCACCTCACCACCCCCGCCGGCCCGCTCGCCGTCGAGGCGGACGGCACCGGCGCCCGCTACCACACCGGAACAACGGCGCAGGAGGCGATCGCCCTCATCGACTCGGTCCGCCACCGCGCAGGCCGCCCCCAGGACGCCCCCGCACACCTGCGCGCCGCGGCCCAGTGGATGCACGCCCGCTCCACCGCCCGGGCGGGGGTGGCGCGATGACCGCACCCGACACCCCGCCGGCCACCGCCACGCAGGACGACGCCGAGCAGACGGTGCTGAACCTGCTCGCAGCCGGGCTCACCCCGGCGGCGATCGCCGCCCGCCACGGCGTGCACACTGACGAGGTCCACGACCTCCTCGGCGCGCTGCGCCACCGGTACGGGGTCCGCACGACGTACGGCCTCGTCGCCCGCCACTTCGCCGACCCGGCCGACCGCGCCCGGCCGTGTCCGCCGGCCCCGGCCGGTGAGGCCGGGATCACCCCGCTTCAGAGGCGTCTGCTGCGACTGCTCGCCGCCGACCACACCCCCGCCGAGGCCGCCGAGGCAGCCGGGGTTCGCCCGGACGAGGCCGCCGCCGCGCTCGCGGACCTGCAGCGCCGCTGGCACACCACCCTCGAAGGCGCTGTTGCCGTTCTCGCCTCCGGCCGCCGCGTTCGCCGGTCCGCCGCCCCGGACGGCGCCCCGGTGCCCCCAGCCGGCGACCCCCGCCGTCACCACAGCGGCGGCGACGCCGGGCAGCGGGAGTTGATGACGGGCCGGCGTACCGCCCTCGCCCGCCACGCCGAACAGGCCGTCGCCGCGGCGCACCGAGCGGTCGTGGTCTTGCAGGGCGGGGACCTGGCCGGCGCCCTCGTCCACTGGCGGGCCCGCAGCATGCCGGGCGCGAGCGTGATCGGCATCCACGCCCCGGGCGAACGGGTCGCAGCCGGCCGGGCCCCGGCCGGCTGCCCGCCGGTGTCCGACCCGGGCGCCCTGACCCGCCACCTCCGGGGGCCCGGTCCGCTGCTGGCTGTCACCACCGTCGCCGGAGCCGCCGTGCTCAGCGCCGCCCACCGGGCCGTCCACCTGCCGCCCTGGCACCTGCTGCTGGCCGAGGACGTCCTGGCCCTGGAAGCCGGCGGGCCGCCCGCAACCACCCTGCTGTCGGACGCGGCCGTGCCCGCCCACCGCCGGATCCTGCAGAGCACCACCACCGCCCTCCTCGACGGGTCCGGCCGACTGTGGAGCGCACGCCCCGGACCCCGCCACGGCCGCGCCCACGCGCTCGGCACTCCCGCCCCGCGCCCCTACCGGCTGGAGATAGCGCTCACCGCACCCCCGCGGCCCGCCGACGGAACTCGGCGCCTGGAGGACGCCGCCCGCATGGCCGTGGCCGCCACCGCCCACCGCCTGGCCGCGCGGGCCCGCGCCCTGGCCAACCCGCTCGGCCGGCGCGAACCACGCCGGATCCTGACCCTCACCTCGACCCAGCCGCAGCGCGAACGCGACCGGATTCACGCCCTGCTGGCCGGCGACGGTCGTGCTCTCGTTGCCACCACCGAGCTGCTGCTCGGCGCCAGCATCGACGCGCTGATGCTGATGGCCCCCGACCGGGACCCCTGGACCACCCTCGCCGTCCTGGAACAGGCCCTCGCCGCCCGCGCCCCCGAACTGCTCCTGCTCACCGGCCCCGTCGAACTCCCCGCCACCCGCCGCCGCACCGGCCCACGCCCAGCTCGCCGGACCCGCCACCGTGCTGGGCACCCTCGCAGCTCTCGACCCGGGCCTGCGCCGGGCCCTGGCCCGCGACCGCGAGCAGCCGGCCGCCGACCCGTGGCGCCGCACCGGCGCCCTGGAATCCGTCGCCCTGCCGGACGGCCTGTCGCCGATACTGCGCGGCCTCGTCGCCGAGGCCCTCCTCGACGCCGACACCCCCCGCACCGCACCCGGACGACGGCCCACGCCACCGCCCGCTCCCGCCCGGGAAAGCCCGGACCGGCGCCTGCCGCACCTCGCGACCGCCTGACCCCGGCCCGTCACCCTCCCACCCATGTAAGGACACCTCCATGACCGCCGCCCCGACCGAGCCGCGCGACCTGATCGAGGACCGCGCGCTGATCGGCAACATGCTGACCGCCGCCCTCGTCCACCGAAACGGGGCGATCGACTGGCTCTGCCTGCCCCGATTCGACTCGCCGGCGGCCTTCGCCGCCCTGCTCGGCACCGACGACCACGGCTCCTGGCACATCGGTCCCGCCGAAGCGTCCCCGCGCCCGGCCGACCGGCGCCGTTACGCGAGCGACTCGCTGATCCTGGAACAGGAGTGGGACACCCCCGGCGGCACCGTCCGCGTCACCAACGCCATGCCCACCGCCGAGAGCACCGAAGCCGACCCGGTGCCACGCATCGTCCGCGTCGTCGAAGGCCTCGCCGGCACGGTGACGGTGCGCTCCACCCTGCGGCCCCGGTTCGGCTACGGCCGCTTCGCCCCCCGGGTGCACCGCGTCGAACAGCCCGACAGCGCTCACCATTCCGGCATCGCCCACCGCCTGGCCGCTGTCGCCGGACCCGACGCACTCTGGCTCGACGGCCCCCACCACAGCGACGCGGACGGCACCCTCACCGCCGAGGTCACCGTCCGGGCCGGCGAACGCATCGCCTTCGTCCTCACCTACGACCAGTCCCACCGCCCCGCCCCGCCCCGCGTCGACCCCGACCGCGAACTGGAACGCACCACGCAGTTCTGGCACGAGTGGGCCGGCCAGTGCACCTACCAGGGCCCCTACCGCGAGGCCGTGATCCGCTCGCTGATCACCCTCAAGGGCCTCACCTACGCCCCGACCGGTGGCATCGTCGCCGCCCCCACCACCTCACTGCCCGAGGACATCGGGGGCGAGCGCAACTGGGACTACCGCTACACCTGGCTGCGCGACGCCGCCATCACCCTCTCCTCACTGCTGCGCACCGGCTACCGGGACGAGGCCAAGGCCTGGCGCGAGTGGCTGCTGCGCGCCGTCGCCGGGGACCCGGAGAACCTGCAGATCATGTACGGCATCGCCGGCGAGCGCGAGCTGACCGAGTCCTCGCTGGACTGGCTGCCCGGCTACGAGGGCTCCCAGCCCGTCCGAGTCGGCAACGGCGCGGCCGGCCAGCTCCAGCTCGACGTCTACGGCGAGGTCGTCGAGGCCCTGCACCTCGCCCACATGACCGGCCTGGTCCGCAA